>JBDKKE010000194.1:0-10285 GCA_039796255.1 Verrucomicrobiota bacterium
CACCAGGGTCGCGTGCGCAGTTGAGTTAGGAGTGATGGCCCAGATCCGGCGCGAGACCCGGTCTCCAAAAACATATTTTCCCTGGAGATCGGGGTACCGGTTGCCGCGGTAAACCAAACCACCCACCACACTCCGACCCTGGAGCGCCGCGTCCCCACCGGAATGGGCATATTGATAAAGCGGCGGCAACAGTTTCCCAGCCAGCGGACGCGCACCGGAAAATGGGAGCGTTCCCTCCAGATAGTTCCATCCGTAGTTTCCACCGCGGACAATACGGTCCACCTCCTCCACCCGGGCCTCCCCCACATCCCCCGCGTAGAGCTCCCCGGTGAGCGCGTCGAAACTCATCCGCAATGGATTCCGCAAACCCACCGCCCAGAATTCGGTGCGCACCATTCCCGGATTCACTGGCCGCCCCATGAAGGACCGGGAACCCACAAACGGATTGTCCGGCGGAATGCGGTAACCCGAGCCGAGAGCCGCGTGCGGATTCGGAGCCAGACTGCCTGGCCGTTGATCCACATCCAGTCGCAGGATGCCCGAGAAGAAATCCTTGTCGATCCGCTGAGCGTTCAGGATTCCGCCATGACCTCCCCCATCGCCCAGCGATACGTACAGATAGCCGTCCGGGCCGAACTGGAGATCGCCGCCCTGGCGATCCGGCCAGACATCCGCCTGGGAAATCAGGGCCTGCTCCGAGGACGGCTCTGCCCGGGAAGGATCGGTCGGATCCACCCGGAAGCGCGACACGGTGTCATGCATCTTCCGGGTGATGAGATTGGTCCGGGTGTAGTGGACGTAGAATTGCCCGTTAAGTGGGTATTGCGGATGGAAGGTCAGTCCGACCAGTCCAGTCTCCGAGTCAGGGCCTGCCCGGAAAACGTTGCCCGAAAGGTCGAGAAAGACGGTCTTGGTCGGCGCTGCCAGATTGGTGATGGCGAAGATCTGGCCGTTCTGCCCGGTGACAAAGAGCTCATTGGAGCGTCCCGGTGGAGTGGCGAGGCCAACAATGGCCTCGAGTCCCGGCGAGAAGCGCAACTCCGGGAAGGCATCCACGACATCCAATTCCGCGCGGGCAAAGGCGGGAAGCGCCGCCACCAACAGCACCACTCCCCGGACAAGGCGCAGCATCGGACGGCCCATCCCCCGCGCCGCCGCCCCACTGCTAAAGCAATTCCGAGTCATCCCGTTGATTTGATCCCGATCCGGCCGGTGGCAAACGCCGTATTCTGCAGAGAGCTTATACCGGGGGCGGACAGTGCAACGAGCCTTCAAAAAAGCGGGCACAAATCAAACCTGATTTCGCGCCGTGCATGCGATTTGCTGGAAGGCACCCTTCCCGGCCCCCGCCGGTTCGCCCTCGGAAACCAACGAAGGCGGCACGACCCGCAGGGGACGAATCCTTCATCGACTCCACCCTCAAACCTCCGCCAACTCCCCAAGAAGCGATCTCCCGAATGCCCCGGGGATTGCCGAACTCCCGGAAGACGACGTATCCTCACCACTTAGCCAGGGCGATCCAACTCCGAAGCCGGAAGTGTCCGCCCTGTCTCCTGTCTCCTGTCTCCACCTGCACATTCACTCCGTTGACCGAAGCCCTCCCTGCCACTCCCGCCCTGCCCCGCAAGGGCGACCGCATCACGCTCGACATCACCGACCTCGCCTTTGGCGGTGAAGGGGTCGGGCGTCTGGGGGATTTCGTGGTGTTCGTTCCGTTCGTGCTGCCCGGCGAACGGGTGGAAGTGAAGCTGACCGAGGTCCGGCGGAGCTTCGGACGCGGCATCGTGGCGCAGCGGCTCAGCGATTCCCCCGAGCGGGTGGAACCGCGCTGTCCCTACTTTGGCGAATGCGGCGGATGCCAGTATCAGCACCTCGACTACACCGCCCAACTCCGGTGGAAGCGCAAGCAGATCGTCGACCTGTTTCAGCGCGTGGGCGGATTCCCCGACGCGCCGGTCCGGGAGGTTCTCCCCTGCCCTGCCCCCTACGGATACCGCAATCGCATCCTCGTCCGCAGCCAGTGGAACAAGCCGGCGCAGAAGCTGAACCTCGGATTCGTCCGCTGTGACTGCAACCTGGTCTGCGATATCGAGTCCTGCGCCATCGCCGAACCCGCCCTCAACGAGGCCATCGTGCAGTGGCGGAGGAACCCGCCCCCCAAGGGAGGGATCAAAACTCTCCTGCGCATTCCACCCGAGGACTGGGTGGTCCCCGAGCACAGCTTCTTCCAGAACAATTTCTTCGTGCTTCCGGCACTGATGGACGCCGTCCGCACCCGCCTCCGCGACTCCGGCATCCGTCATCTGGTGGACGCCTACTGTGGCGTGGGATTCTTCAGCCTTTCACTGGCGGACGCCGTGGATTCCTTCCTGGGCGTGGAACTGGACATCCCGGCCATCAAGGCAGCGCGGGAGAACCAGCGGCGACGCAACATCACCAACGGCGAATACGTGGCGGGCGACACCGATGTCCTCCTTCCGGGACTGCTGGCGAGACTCGATGCAGCCAAGACCTCGGTCCTGCTCGATCCACCTCGAGTCGGATGCCATCCGCCGTCGATCCAGGTTCTGCGTGAAACCGCCCCGGCACAGATCCTCTACGTCAGTTGCCATCCCGCCACCCTGGCTCGGGATCTCAAACTGCTGTGCGCCGGGGACCGGTACCGACTGGTGGACGTCCAACCCGTGGACCTCTTCCCCCAGACGCAGCACGTGGAATGCGTGGCCGACCTCCGTCGCATCGGTCCCGGATAGCCCCAATTCCTTCATTCTCGCTTCGCAATCCATGACTCAAGTTCATGGAATCTGTTGCATCCCGCCCGCGGGGAATGGCACCGTCAGTTCCGATTCTCCTCCCGACTGCGATGAAACAAATTGAAGCGATTATCAAACCGTTCCGGCTCGAAGACGTGAAAACCGCCCTGCATGAAGCGGGGCTGATTGGATTGACCGTCACTGAGGTCAAGGGATTCGGACGACAGAAGGGGCACACCGAAATCTACCGTGGCGCCGAATACACCGTGGACTTTCTCCCCAAGCTCAAACTGGAACTGGTTGTGGCTGACAGCCAGGTGACCGTGGCCGTGGAGGCCATTATCAAGGCGGCCAAGACGGGGAAGATTGGTGACGGGAAGATCTTTGTGTCCGCAGTGGAGGAGGTCATCCGGATCCGCACCGAGGAACGCGGCGAACAGGCGATCTGAGCCGGTCCATTTCCTTCGCGACGTCCCGAGTTTCCCCGTAGCTGCACAGGTCAGTCGCGCCCGAAATCCCCAATCGGCGCTGCGATCCGCGTCCCCACTTCCGCAGGCGTCGCCTTCTTCGCCCGCTCTCACGATTTTCCCAAGACCTCACCGACCATGAAACCCTTCTGGATACTGAGTTTCCTCCTGGCGGCCCAATGGATCTTTGCCGGGCTCGCCCCGGCCGCTGAGCCCACCGTGGAACAACGGCTGGCGGATCTGGAGGCCTATGTCCGGAACACCGCCCCGGCAACCTCGCTGCAGGGACAGCCCGGTCCCGGCCACAATGGCTGGATGATGATCAGCGCCGGCATGGTGCTCTTCATGACCCTGCCCGGACTGGCCCTGTTCTACGGCGGACTGGTCCGGCGCAAGAACGTTCTGTCCGTCCTCGCCCAGTGCCTCGGATTGGCGGGGATTGTCACCGTCCTGTGGTGGCTCTGTGGATACTCCCTTGCCTTCGCCAAGGGATCGCCCTTCCTTGGCGGCCTCCAGTGGTCCCTGCTGAACCACGTCACGGCAGACCCCAACCCGGACTACGGCGCCTGGGTGTCCCATAATGTGTACGCCATGTACCAACTGATGTTCGCCATCATCACCCCGGGACTGATCGTTGGCGCCGTGGCCGAACGCATGCGGTACTCCGCGCTGATGCTGTTCTGCACGTTATGGATGTTCCTGGTGTACTTCCCCGTCGCGCACATGATGTGGGGGGCAGACGGCTGGATGAATGGGCTCTGGAACTCCAGTTCCGGGATCAAGGCCATTGATTTCGCAGGAGGCATCGTGGTGCACATGACGTCCGGATGGAGTGCGTTGGTGTTGTGCCTCCTTCTGGGACCGCGCCAGGGCTACGGGCGCGAACCGATCGTTCCCCACAGCATGGTTCTCTGCCTGGTCGGCACCGGCATGCTGTGGTTCGGATGGTACGGCTTCAACGCCGGCAGTGCCGTCGCCGCTGACAAGATTGCCGCCAACGCCTTCACCGCCACCACCCTCAGTGCGGGAGTCGGACTCGTCGCGTGGGCGCTTCTCGAGAAGTACCTGCGGGGCCGTCCGTCGGTCCTGGGCATGTGTTCCGGGGCAGTCGCGGGACTGGCCACCATCACCCCGGCGAGCGGATTCGTCAGCCCGACCGGTGCGATCCTCATCGGACTCGTCGCCGGCGTCGCCACCTTCTTCGCCTGCGGGAAACTCAAGTCCGCCTTCAAGTACGATGATTCCCTGGACACCTTCGGCGTCCATGCCGTCGGAGGCACTCTGGGAACGCTGATGGTCGGCTTTCTGGCCAGTGCAGAAATCAATCCCAACCTGGGCGCCGCCTGGATCAAGCCGCTCGTCGGACGGACCCTCTGGCTCGAACAGTTCAAGGCCGCCGGAATCGTCCTGATTCTCTCTGTCGGCGTCACCGTCCTGCTGTACGTGGTCATTGATCGTCTGATCGGTTGCCGCGTCACCGAGGACGTCGAGAACCAGGGCCTCGATCTCACCGAGCACGGCGAAGAGGGCTACACCCACTGATTCCCGACTCGTCCCGCACTCGGAGTTTCGGAATCGGCCCGACTCTCGAAATCGGGGACCCCAGCCTTCAACCGCTGGGACACTCTTCGGTTGTCGTTTCGCAGCGAAGCGCGAAGATTCGCCCGTTCGCCGATGCCTCGCCACCGCCTCCAAACCCAGCCTCCTGGCACGCGGAAGACCGCGGAGTGGGTGACATGGTGGCGTCGTGTTTTCTGGTGGTTGATCACCCTGGCGCTGGTCGGGCGATCGTCGATCCCGGCGGCAGGGGAACCGGAAGCGGCAAAGCCCACGGCATCCCTGGAATCCAGGGCTGCCAGCCATTGGGCGTTTCGACCGCTGCAACGGCCGACGCTTCCGCCAGCCACAACTCCGGATTCCCTTGCGCCCGTTGACGTCTTTGTCGCCCACCGCCTGGCGGAGATCGGGCTGACTGCAGGTCCCCGGGCGGATCGCTCCACGCTCATTCGCCGGGTTTCATTTATCCTGACCGGACTGCCCCCCACTCCGGAGGAAATCCGGGCCTTCATCGAGGACTCGAATCCAGGGGCCTACGGGAATCTGGTGGAACGTTTGCTGGCGTCACCGCACTACGGCGAACGGTGGGGTCAACACTGGCTGGAAGCGGCGGGCTATGCGGACTCCAACGGCTACTTCAACGCCGACACCGACCGTCCCCTCGCCTACCGCTACCGGGACTACGTCCTACGCTCACTCAACCGGGACAAACCCTTCGATCAGTTTGTGCGCGAACAGCTCGCCGGGGACGAACTGGCCGCCTGGCAGCCGGGACAGCCCGCCTCACCGGAAATCATCGAACTTCTTGAAGCGACTCATTATCTGCGCAACGGACAGGATGGCTCCGGTGAAAGCGACGGGAATCCCGATGAGGTCCGCACGGACCGCTACTACGCCCTCGAATCGGCGGAACAGATCATCGGCAGCAGCCTGCTGGGACTCACCCTCCAATGCGCCAAATGCCACGACCACAAATTCGAGCCCGTCACCCAGAAGGACTATTACTCGCTTCAGGCCTTCCTCTACCCCGCCTTCCACATTGAGCAGTGGATCAAGCCCAACGACCGGATTGTCAGCGCCCCCCTCCCTGGACAGCACGAAGCCTGGAAGGCCTCCGAAATCCTCCTCGACGCGGAGGAGTCCGCCACCCGAACTGCCTTCCGGGAATGGATCCGCACCGCGCAACCTCCCGGACGCCTCCTCTTCGCCGATGACTTCAACGCCGGCCAAACACTGGCCGCGAACTGGTCCCACACGGCGCCCGGCGACGACCAACCGGGAGGAATACCCCCGGTTGCCCTGGATGGTTCCACCCCACCGGCAGCCCGGATTCGGGAGGGCGTTCTGGACATCCTCGCAGGCGGCGGTTCCGGGGATCGGTGGATCTCCACCCGACAGGCCTTCGACTGGCGACCGGCGAACCAGGGCCAGTGGATCCAGGTGACGTTTGATCTGGTCGCTACACGCCTGGACCGCGATGGGACACCGGCCGAACGGATCGGCTACCTGCTGGCCCTCCACGACTTCAACGACAACTCACCCGTTGCCGGCGGCAACCTGCTGTTGGACGGGAATCCGGGAGGGGCAACCCAGGTGCAGGTGGATTACCCCGGACCGGACGCCCGGTCGCGCGGCACCATCGGCACCACCGGCTACCAGGCCGGACATAATTACGGCGTTCGCATCACCCGTGCAGGGACCAACCAACTTTCCCTGGAACCTCTGGTGGATGGCGCACCCGACGGATCCCCGGTGACATTGTCCGATGAGGATTTGCCGCCCGGAGGTTTCGGATTCGAGTATTGCTGCGGACGCAGTTTCACCGTGGACCGGGTGGCCATCGAGGCGTCGGATGACGCCAATCCCGCCTGGGTGGAACGCCAGTCTGCCTTCGCAAAGGAACTTCGCCTCCGGAAGGAAGCCCTCGAACGAGCCACCGCCGCCGTCAAGACCCGAAGGCAGCCAGAACCAGGTCGCATTGCCTGGATGAGCGATGTCAGCGGAGAGGCTCCTGCCGTTCCCCTGCTCAAGCGCGGCAACCACAAGACACCCGGAGAGACCGTTGACGCTGACGTCCCGACCTTCCTCAAGACGGCGACCCTAGGCGCCGTCACCCCGGCCATTACGAAAACTTCGCGGACCACCGGACGCCGCCTCGCCCTGGCGCGCTGGCTGACCCTGCCGGACTCCCCGCAGAGCGCGCTCCTGGCGCGGGTGACCGTCAACCGCGTCTGGCAGCAGTACTTCGGCACGGGCATCGCGGCCACACCGGACAACCTCGGATTGAGCGGCGCCCTGCCCTCCGACCCCGAACTGCTCGAATGGCTGGCGGCAGCCTTCGCGGATTCCGGCTGGAGCCTCAAATCGCTGCATCGGGCGATCCTTCATTCCGCCACCTTCCAGCAATCGGCATCTCCACGCCCCGAAGGTATTGCGCGCGATCCGTCCAACCTCCGACTTTGGCGGTATCCACTGCACCGCCTGGACGCCGAGGCCATTCGCGACGCGATGCTGGCGGTCTCAGACCAGTTGGGCACCAAGGCGTCCGGCCCCTACGTGCCCACCCCCCGCCGCGCCGACGGCGAGGTGGTGCCGGACGAAAAGCATCCCGAGGCGCACTCGCGCTCCGTCTTTCTCCAACACCGGCGGACCCAGGTGCCCACCTTCGCCGCGACCTTCGACGCACCCTCGCTGGTCTTCAACTGCACCCGGCGCGCCACGACCACCATGCCCCTGCAGTCGCTCAGCCTGCTCAATTCCGAATTCACCGTGCGGCGCGGACAGGACCTCGCGCAGCGGATCGGACGCGAGTGTGGAACCGACGTGGAGGGCGGCATTCGACGCGGGTTTCTGCTCACCTGTGGACGTGAACCCGATCGCGCCGAACTGGACGCCACTTTGAAATTCCTGGCCCTCCAGCGCGCTGCCTACGCGGGTCGTCCAGACGCCGAGTCGCTGGCCTGGGCGGATCTCGCCCAGTCCCTGTTCGGGCTCAACGCCTTTCTCTACCTCGAATGAATCCGGCCCTCAGCACATGGTCCCGCCGCGCCTTTCTCGGACGCTCCGCCGGAAGCCTGGGCGGACTGGCGCTGGCTCAACTGCTCGCCTCCCGTCGGGCGATGGCCTCCAACGCTTCGGTTCCCGCCCCCAGTCGTCCGCGAGCGCGGGCGGTGATCAGTCTTTTTCAGCATGGCGGGCCCAGTCAGATGGACCTGTTCGACTGCAAGCCCGCGCTCAACAAGTGGAGCGGACAACCCTATCCAGGCGGCGACCTGGAGGTCCATTTCGACAAGCAGGCTGGGAATGTCCTGGGGGCGCCGTACGAGTTCCGTCCGCACGGGGACTGCGGAATGGAACTGTCCGAACTGCTGCCGCACACCGGTTCCATTGCCGACGAAATCACCCTCGTCCGTTCCATGACCACGGGATCCGTGGACCATGAGTCCGCCCTGCGCATCATCCATACCGGACGCTTCCTCGCCGGTCTCCCCACGCTGGGTTCGTGGCTGCTGTACGGTCTGGGTTCCGAGAACGAAAATCTGCCGGCCTATGTGGTGCTGTCCGATCCCGACGGCCTGCCCGTCGACGGCGAGCGCAACTGGTCTTCGGGATTCCTTCCCGCCATTTACCAGGGCACACCCTTCCGCAGTGGCGACTCCCCGGTTTTCCACCTTCAGACGCCCCCGCACATGGCGTCCGGTGCCCGCGCCAATCAACTGGCCCTGTTGGAGGAACTCAACCGTCACCACGCGGACCGCTTCCCGGAAAACACCGAGCTCACCGCCCGCATCGCCAACTTCGAAACTGCGGCCCGCATGCAGAGTGCGGTTCCCGAGGCCATGGACCTGTCCCGCGAGACAGCGGCCACGCGACGGCTCTACGGACTCGACAACCCGGTAACCGCCGAATACGGACGACGCTGCCTCATTGCCCGACGGCTGGTGGAACGCGGGGTGCGGTTCGTCCAGCTCTTCCTCAGCGGCCAACCCTGGGACACCCACGACAAAAATGCCGAGCGCCTGCGCGGACTCTGCGCCCGCACCGACCAGCCCAGCGCCGCCCTGGTGCGCGATCTGCAGTCGCGCGGCCTGCTCGACTCGACGGTGGTGCTGTGGACCGGTGAGTTTGGCCGTCTACCCATCTCGCAGGGCAAGGATGGACGCGACCACAACCGCCATGCGTTTTCCCTCTGGGCCGCCGGCGGCGGATTCAAAGCGGGATACGTCCACGGCGCCACCGACGACTTCGGTTACAAGGCGGTCCAGGATGTGGTCAGCGTCCACGACTTCCATGCCACCCTGCTGCAACTTCTGGGGGTCGATCACCAGCGCCTTCACTTTCCCCACGAAGGTCGCGAATCCAGCCTCACCGACTGGGAGGTAACAGGAGCCCGTCCCGTCCCCGCCCTGCTCGCCTAGCCACACCTCCCTGAAAGGGCGAGCTTCGCGAGTCCCCGGTCAGTGCCACGTCCATTGGGGAGAAGCTTGTTCACCGGCCGCCTTCCAGTCCAAGGTGAAGCATGTTCTCCCTCGGATTGCTCGCGGCCGTGCTTCTGGTGGAGATCGTGCTCGGATGGTCGCCCACGGCGGATCGCACGACGTGGGCCCTGGAGAACGCCCCGGTGTGGTTCGGATTGTTCCTCATTGCCGCCACGCATCGACGCTTTCCCCTGTCCCGGCTGTGCCTGGTCCTTCTGGCCATCCATGCCGTGATCCTCGCGGTGGGTGGGCACTGGACCTATGCGCGCGTTCCCGCCGGAGACTGGGTCCGTGACGCGTTGGAACTGAGCCGGAATCCCTATGATCGACTGGGACATTTCATCCAGGGATTCGCCCCTGCCATCCTGGTAAGGGAACTTCTCATCCGCACCAGTCCCTTACGGGGCTCACTCTGGCTTCCCTTCCTGACCTTCTGCGTCTGTCTTGCCTTCAGCGCCCTCTACGAACTCATTGAATGGTGGACCGCGCTCATCGCCGGACCGGGAGCCACCGACTTTCTGGGCACCCAGGGAGATCCCTGGGACACCCAGTGGGACCTGTTTCTATGCGCCTGCGGTGCGATCACCGCCCTCGCCGGACTCAGCCGCATCCACAACCGCTCCCTCGAACGGCTCCCGCTGGAACTGCCCAAGATCCGACGATAGGCAGGAACGTTTTTCCCTGCCAGGGGACCCTGAATCCCAGCTGGGTCACCAACCTATGGGTAGACCCATCCAATTCCGGAGACGCTTCGTTCGCTGGCAGGACGACCTCCACGGTCTCCACGTTCTTCCTTTCTTCACGCGGAACACCCACTGCAAATGGGTGCACGTTCAACTGAGTTCCATTCAACCTGAAAACGGCATTTCAAATAACCGCAAAGACGCTGACTTCCCCTCGATTGCAGGCCATGAGACGCCTCATCTCACGGAGGAACTCTCGGCAAGCACGGCAGCCTCTCCAACTGACCTTCTCTGTGCTCTTTGCGTTCTCTGCGGTTTCCTCCAACTGCTTTTTCCCATTCAGTAGG
>JBDKKE010000195.1:0-5586 GCA_039796255.1 Verrucomicrobiota bacterium
CGACGGCGCGGCAGGCTCGTGCGGCTTCCTCTGCGAATTTTTCGTCTACCTGAAGCAGACCAACCCCAGGCACACCACTGCCCAGGACCGGTTCCTCCAGGAGCGCACGTTTTATGGGAAGGAGAAGAAGTCGCTGCTGCACCAAGCCTTCACCGGAGCACTTTAATTTTCTGGGCAAAACAACACCGACAGCGGAAATAGAAACCCATGAGAATAGCAAAAAATGACATCAAAGCGCGGGTAAACGTGCCGGGCGCAATCGCCCGGCAGGAACTGAATTTTGGCGACGCCAGCGGCTACGGGGCGATTGCCGGCGAATACTTCTCCCTGGCCAAGGGCACCGACCTCGGACCGCTGCTCCAAGGGCTCGAGTCAGATCTGTGCCAGTCGCCGCATTGGGGCTACATGATTGAAGGCCAGGTCACCGTGACGTATCGAGACGGCCGGGAAGAGAGTGTCTCGGGTGGCGACCTTTTCTACTGGCCGCCGGGACACACGGTGAGGGTGGGAGTGGACGCGGAAATCATTTTATTCAGCCCGCAGGTTGAGCATTGCGCGGTCATAGAGCATGTAGCCAAGAAACTCAACCCATGAGCCGCTGGCGGCGTTGAACGAAGCGCTGCGTCACCGGGCCCCAACGGAGGACTGTGCCGCCCGCGCCCTCAGCGCATTTTCATTGTTTTTAATGGATCGAAACGACAACCACACCGACACAGGAATAGAATCATGAAGAAGAGAACGAAGGACTCTGCCAAAATCAACCGCCGCCGCTTTGTCCAAGCCACGGCATTAACCAGCGCCGCGGCGCTGGGTACTGTCCAGACCGCCGCAGCCACCAGCCCGGATTCCACCCTCCCGCCCGCGCAGCAGAAGCTCAAGGAGGTCTGGGAGGAACATATGAAGTGCGAGTTCGCCACCAAGAGCGTGGATGACACGATGGCGACCATGATTGAGGGGGGGCACGTCAATCACGTTCCCACGATGACCGGAGGGAAAGGCTTGAAGGCGATTCGGGATTTCTACACCCGTTTCTTCATTCCCCAGATGCCCCCGGACACGAAGACCACGCCGATTTCCCGGACCATTGGGGATACCCAGATCGTGGACGAAATGATTTTTGAGTTCACCCATACCGTGCCGATGGACTGGATGCTTCCGGGCATTGCCCCCACGGGCAAGCGGGTGGAGGTGGCCCTGGTGGCCATCATTGGATTCCGGGAGGGCAAGGTTTCGCACGAGCACATTTATTGGGATCAGGCCTCCGTGCTGGTGCAGTTGGGACTGCTGGACGCGAGCCAGCTGCCGGTGGCGGGCCGCGAGAGCGCCGCCAAAGTGCGCAATGCCAGCCTGCCCTCGAACCAGCTCATCCAGCGCGCCGCTGGCAAAGCGCACTCTCAACAAAAATAAGCCGATGAAAAACTTCCTGGTATCCCGCGCCGATTGGTCCAGCGATAGCCGCGTCTATTGGCCAGCCCCCGCCCACCTGTGGAACGGCGTCGTGGACGGCGGGCGTCTCGGGACGGGGGTCACCGTGCTGTTCTATTCCACCGAGGAAGTGGGCAAAGGTCCGAAGTGGCACGTGCATGCCTACGACGAGATCTTCATTTTGCAGTCTGGCCGCGCGCAGTTCACCGTCGGGGATTGTAAATTTGAGGCGCAGGAAGGTGACGTCGTCTTCGGACCGGCAAACGTGCCGCACAAATTTATAAATATCGGGCCGGAGGTGCTGAAGACCATTGATATCCACGCCAGCCCCCGCTGGGAGCAGACCAACCTCATGGACCCGGAAACCGTCTAGATCCATGAAACGGGCTTCAGCAAGAAAGTTGATTTGCCAGCGAACTAATGTTCGCATTTTCAAACGAGAGCCGAGTTGAAGCTCAACAGAACGATCCTGGCATGATGAACCTCCAGCACGCCGCCGGTAAAGCGCGTCGGAAAACGGACCGCCGCCAATTGAGGTCATGAACGAGGCCGAGACCCGAGCCGGGCACATTGATCCCGCTTTGAAGGCGGCGGGGTAGGGCGTTGTGGAGGGCAGCCGGATTCGGCGAGAGTAATCGTGGAAGCTCTTTCAAAGCCGGTGGAATTTGAGCCGGGAGCCGACGCGCCGCCCACGCATCCTCTTCCTCGCCGACCGGAATATTCTGGCCAATCAGGCGTACAACGCCTTCTCCGCCTTCCCCAAGGACGCTCTGATCCAAATCGAGCCGGCGGACATCCGCAAGAAAGGCAAAGTGCCCAAGAACGGCAGTCTGTTCTTCACCATCTACCAGACCTTCATGGCTTCGGCAGGCTCAGCCACCGCCAGCCCACTCCCGGTCGTCAGAGAACCAATCGCTGAGCTTGTCGAAGTGGAGGTGAGCGATATTCGAAGCGTCTACGGATACATGTATATCTTGGAGTGCGCCGACGGGAGTTTCTATGTTGGGAGCACCAAGGAGGTGAGAGTTCGTCTCGTGCAGCATCAGATCGGTGACGGCTCGCAGCACACGAAGAATCGAAGGCCACTGAAGCTCGTTTACTATGAAACCTTCGGCCGCATTCACGAGGCGTTCTCCCGGGAAAAGCAAGTGCAGGGCCGGAGCAGGGCAAAGAAGACTGCGCTGATCAAAGGCAACATCAGCAAATTGAAGCAACTCGCGCGGGCTTTGGCAGGCTCAGCCAACAAGTTTGGTGAGTCTGCTGGGAGGGCGGTCCCTGAGCCTTTCGAAGGGTACTTCGGTGAGTATCCACCGGATTTCATCGTCATCGACGAATGCCACCGCGGTGGTGCCAACGACGAGAGCAGCTGGCGCGACATCCTCGACTACTTCGCGCCGGCCGTGCAGCTCGGTCTCACGGCCACGCCCAAGCCGAGGGACAATGTGGACACCTATGACTACTTCGGCGAGCCGGTCTATATCTACTCGCTCAAGGAAGGCATCAACGACGGCTTCCTCACGCCGTTCAAGGTGAAGCAGATTCAGACGACGATTGACTACTGCGTTTACACCTCGGAAGACGCGGTGGTGGAGGGCGAGATCGAGGCGGGAAAACTTTACGAGGAAGCGGACTTCAACCGGAACATCGAGATTCGCGAGCGCGAAAAGAAGCGCGTGGAGATCTTCCTGTCGCAGATCCACCCGAACGAAAAGACGCGGGTCTTCTGCGCCAACCAGGCCCACGCGCTGTTCGTGCGCGACCTCGTCAATCAGCTCAGGACGAACAGGGACCCGAACTATTGCCAGCGCGTTACGGCGGACGACGGCGCTCTCGGCGATGAGCATCTTCGCGATTTTCAGGACAACGACGAAACGATCCCGACCCTCCTCACCACGTCGCAAAAGCTCTCCACCGGTGTGGACGCCCAGAGCATCCGTAACATCGTGCTGATGCGTCCGATCCACTCGATGATCGAGTTCAAGCAGATCATCGGACGCGGCACGCGGCTCTGCGACGGGAAAGGCTACTTCAAGATTTACGATTTCGTGAAGGCGCATCTGCATTTCAGCGATCCCGAGTGGGACGGCGAACCGGCCGAAGAGGAACCGTGTCCCAACTGCGGTGCGCGTCCCTGCGTCTGCGACGGGGCGCCGCCCCAGCCCTGCGCCCAGTGCGGCAGGAGTCCGTGCCAGTGCCCGAAGGAGCCGTGTCCCCTCTGCGGGAAGCTGGCGTGTGTGTGCGAGCTGGTCGCCATGCAGCAGCTCATCGATGCCGGGAATAGCGACTTCTTCGACGTGCTGGCCTACGTGGCCTACCTGCTGCCGCCGGTCACCCGGGCCAGTCGCGCCGACCAGGCGCGGGTGTATATCAATTCCCACTTCAACGCCAGGCAGCAGGCCTTTCTCGATTTCGTGCTCCAGCCCTGCGTCAGTCAAGGCGTGGAGGAACTGGAGCAGGGCAAACTGAACCCGTTGCTGCGTCTGAAATATCACGACTCGATCACGGACGCCGTGGCGGATCTCGGTGGCCAGCCGGAGGAGATCGGCAGGGTGTTTGCCGACTTCCAAAGGCATCTTTACACCGAGTCGCCGGCATCACCGGATTGAGACGGGAGCCATGGGGACGGAGGAGAAGTCCGGTGCCTTTGACTTTTCCCAATTCTGGTTTCTCAATTTGGAGCTGCGCGACGCGTCCAGTCGCCGTGGTTCACTCTCCCGTGCCTACCGACCCCACTCCCACTCCCAAGCCCACTCCTCCCGACTATGTTGAACTGGGCTTCCGCCAGATTGACCGCGACCTGCGATGGTTGACGGGAATTTTGGTCGAGGTGCTCACGGAATTGGGCGAGGTGGAGTTGGCCCAATGGATGCCCTGGAGTGGACCGCTGCCCAATGACGCCGTCTCCCCGCCGCCCCCGCGCCTTGGACTGGCGTATGCCGTTGCCTTTCAGCTCCTCAACCTGGTGGAGGAGACGGCCGCTGCCGACATGCGGCGACTGCGCGAGGATGCCGAGGGTGCCGAGGCCGAGCGGGGCTTGTGGGCCGATCAGTTGGCGGAATGCCGTCGTTGCGGTGCCACCGGGGAGGATCTCGCCGCCGTTCTGGGGCAGGTGGAGGTGGAACCGGTTCTGACGGCACATCCGACCGAGGCCAAGCGCCGGTCTGTTTTGGAACAGCACCGGGCGCTGATGCAGTTGCTCGAGAAACGCGGGGGAGGCGAGGTGACGGGGCGCAGCGGCGAGCGAATGCGCGTTGAGTTTCGCGCCGTCCTCGAGCGCCTCTGGCGCACGGGTGAAATTCTCCTGGAGAAGCCGTCCGTCGCTGATGAACGCCGCAACGTCCTCAATTATCTACGGGACGTGTTTCCCGAGGTGCTGCCGGAGTTGGACCGCCGATTCCGTGCCGCGTGGGTGGGTGCCGGGTATGCGGCGGAGTGGGTGGGCGGGGCGACAGCACTGCCGGCCCTGCGTTTTGGATCCTGGGTCGGGGGGGATCGGGACGGCCATCCCGGAGTCACGGCCGAGGTGACCGCGGAGACGCTGGAGCGACTCCGGGCCAACGCGCTGGTGGTGCTCCACCGTCAGTTAATGGCGCTGGCCGGTAAACTGCCCCTGTCGGAATTGATTCAGACGCCTCCCGCCATTCTGGGGGAAGTGCGGGACCGGGCGATTGCGGCGCTGGGCGAGGCCAGTCGCCCGGTGCTGGCGGCTCATCCCGGGGAACCGTGGCGCCAGGTTTGCGAACTGCTCGCCGCCCGCCTGCCTGTGGATGTTCGTCCCGGTCAACTGGCGCAGGTGCATGAAGGGGATGGCCGCTACGCCCGCGCGTCCGAGTTGGCCGCAGATCTCTCGGAGGTTCGCCAAAGCCTGGTGGCGACGCGTGCCGGGCGTTTGGCGGAGCATGACGTGGGCCCGGTCCAGCGCGCGGTGGAGGTCTTTGGATTTCACCTGGCGCGGCTGGACGTCCGTCAGAACTCCGCCTTCCACGACCGGGCGCTTCGGCAGTTGATGTCCGCCTCGGGGCTGGACGGATCTCAGTGGGAGGAATGGCCGGAGCGGGATCGCCTGCGTTTTCTGGAGCGCGAGCTGCGCTCACCGCGTCCGTTCCTGCATCCGGTGGCTTCGGCGGGTCCGGAGGCGGATGCGGTCCTTGGAACCTATCG
>JBDKKE010000196.1:0-3816 GCA_039796255.1 Verrucomicrobiota bacterium
CCTGATCCGCTGGCTCCGCTCGGGATGGCAGCACTTCAGCGCCGGCGGTTGCTTCCGTCCCTGGCGCGGGAATCGGACCGCAACACCCGCCCCGCCGTCCATTCCGCCTACCGTCCCGCCAACCACCCAACCGGGGTGATCGGAAGACACCATCGATCCGCTACGGAATTGCCGGAGGGACGCGCTTCGCAAGTCCCCATTTCCCCCAATCTCCTTGCGCCCTCCGTGCAAGACCCTGCGGGCAACACGGGAATCGCCTCACGCCAAGGGCACAAGGCATCACACGGCAACGGGTGAGGCGAAGGGCCAGTCCATTGAACCCATCTTTGGGTTGAACGCCCCCGCCACACTCCCGTTCAGGTCATCCTGCCCGCAGTCCTCCCCGAACAGATTCCGTTCTGGCGTGTGCGGACTGGGCAATGACACCCCGGGTTTGGCGTGAATGCTGTCGCGGCCGGGAGTGAGCTGGGGCGAGGGTCGCCAAGCCTTGGCGGGCTATTCGACATCCGAGTCTTCGGTGGAGGCGTGGGTGCTCATTTCAAGACATAACGGCCCGTCTTCAATGTGCCGACGCGCTTGACCAATCCCGCTTTCAGCAGCGGACGCAGCAGGTCCATCGCTCCCTGCTTGGAGATCTTGAGCGCCGCCCAGAGTTCCGACGGCGTCATGCCTCCGCTCTTGCCGAGAAGCTTCAACAATTGCTCCTGACGCGGACGGAGCACCACCTTCTCACGTAACGTGGAAACGGAGAGCTGCCCAATCCGCTCCCACACCCGCTCCAGCGTTTGGCGCAGTCCCTCGGCGCAATATTCCAGCCAAGAAGTCAGGTCGTCGCCTTCACGTCGTACCGCATCCAGCGCCGAGTAGTAGCGCGGACGGTCCTCCCAGTAGAACTCGTCCACCGCGAAGATATGGTGTGAATCGAACCCGCGCCGGTACAGCTCCCACAGTGCCAGTGCCCGGCCCGACCGACCGTTGCCGTCGGCAAACGGATGGATCGTTTCGAAGCGATGATGCACGATGGCGGAGCTCAACACCGGCGAGAGGCCAGGTGCCTCCTTGTTCCACCATTCCAACAACTCGAACATCAATCCCGACACATCCTCCGGCGGTGGTGGCACGAACTGCCCTACCCGGACCCGCATCGTCCGGTAACGACCGGCCTCGCCCTGATCCATCACCTCGCCGGCGATGATCGCGTGCAACCGGAAGATATCTTCGTGCGCCAACCGCTTCTTGGCCGCCTGTCTTTCGACATGCCGGAGAGCAGCGAAATAATTCAACACCTCCCGTCGCGCCCGTACCGGTGCGGCCACCAGGGTCCCTTCCTCCAGCGCGCGGACCTCCTCCAGCGTCAGCGGATTGCCCTCGATGGCGGTCGAACTGTGCGTGTTTCGCGCCCGGGTGTCCTTTTGCAGCGCGGGGATCCACGGCACTTGCACCGTTGCGCCCTGGATGCGCTCCCGCAAGGCGGCGATGCCCTCCACACGCGTCAGCAGGGCCGGCGTGATGGTGAAATGCGGTTGGTAGCTCACGTTGGCAGCCTGCCCGTGGGTCAATCGCGGGTCAAGTATCAGTCCAGTATGGGTCAAGCTGCTGTGTCCGCCTCCAGGCTCATCGCCGAACGGTCGCGGCGCAATTCATACACGGCGGCGGTCATGATCATGGGCTGAAGCGCGGGATTGTGCCGCTCCAATGCTGCACGCAACCGCGACACCAGCACCACCGCGTCGTCTCTCGCCTGAGCAACCAGTAGAGCAGCCTGTCGCCTGTACTACGACCGGACGAGGGCATCGAGGGTTTTGCCTCGGGCGTTCTTCCACTCCATCCAGCCGTTGGCGCGACGGTCCAGGAGGGAAACAGCGGCCATACTGGGCGACCCAAAGAGGTAGTCCTTGAGGAACACGACGGTATCGCGTTCGACACGCAGAACGCCCGCTTCCACCAACCGGTGCCGAAGGTTCTCAACCATGGGGTCGGCAACGGTTCGCTCTTTGGCGGTACGACCGATGGAGCCCTTCAACACGACGAACCCTTCTTGGGTGTAGCGGCCCCGACCGTCGACTCCGGAGGTCTTGCAAAACAAGGATCCCGGTGGATCCGGATCAATAATCAGTGGATCGAAGAGCGGATAGCCAAGCGTGGCGAGGAGGGTACGGCCGGTCTCGAAGATCTCCTGGCAGTCGGCTTCCATGGGAGCCGGGGTGTGCGGACGAATCCCTGTGTTGCCGTTTAGGACCTCATATCGTCCTGCCGTGGCGGCCTTCTGCAGGCAATGCCACTCCAGGAATAGCGCATGGGTCTGGGTCAGGCTGTTGGTTCCGGAGATCAGAACTACGGCACGTCGCCAAAAGTCCTTTTCCTTGTGGTGCTTCGTCAGGCGGGCCTTCAAATCGCCCGTCTGACCGATGTACACGGAGGGTTCTGCGGCGCTTTCGGATTCCCCGAACAGGAAGTAGACGGCGACCTGATTACTGGCGGGCAGTTTGAAGAAATCCCCGAGGAGGCTGCGCGGGACTTCGATGACCTGCACGATTCGGGTGGTAATCTCACCGATGCGGATTCCCTGCGGGTCGCCGCTGGGAAGGAAGATTTGGATGGTCTGCGGTCGTGCGCTCACGGTTTCTGCGAAGGGTGAACGCGGTGGACACGGATTTCACCGATTTAAAAGATCCTGGTCTCCCAACCACGGCCCAATTGCGGGCTCATCGAAACGCGGGACCTCGGTGCTGGCTTGCACGGACAGGGCCGACGCCTGGACTCCAAGCGCCTGGGATGAGTGACAGCGGCCAGCGGGAGTAGTGTACAGTCGGAGAGCGGGAAGGGAGAGGGATTGGCGCCTCGTTCCCTTGGCGGCTACCTAGGGAGGCGCGGGGGGCTTGCCTCCGTCATGGGTAAGCATAGCCTTACCGCATGATCGCGACAGTCTCCAGCAAGGGGCAATTGGTGATTCCGGAAGCCATTCGGGAACAGGCCGGGCTTGCGCAGGGGGATCAAGTCGATATCGGGTTTGCCGACGGGTTGGTGATCCTTCGGAAGCGTCAACCACTTACCAAGAAGCGCATTCGGGCCCTGCTGACCGGGGGACGTGATCACCCAGAACAGACGGCTCCAGAGGAGCAGGAAGTCGTGGGCCTCGTCCGGGAGATTCGCCGTCGTCGTCGGCAATCCCCATGATCCGGGCGGTTTTCGATACCAACGTGGTGGCCAGCGCCGCGTTCTGGAAGGGCAGTCCCCGTCGAGCGCTTGAACGTGTTGCCCGGGGACAGGTGCTTGGTGTCGTCAGTCCCGCCTTGCTCGCCGAGTACGCGGAGACCATGGAGGCACTGCACCTACGCTATCCGGGACGGGATCCGCTCCCTTGGGGTGAACTGCTATCCGAAGTGGGTGAACTCGTATTTCCCACTCTCCGACTTCCAGGGATCACGCCGGACTCGGATGACGAGATGATGGTGGAATTCGCCGTGGCTGGTCTGGCGGACTTCCTGGTGACCGGTGACAAGAAGCACCTGCTTCCGCTCAGGGAGGTCCGAGGTGTTCGAATCGTTTCGGTCGCGGCCTTCCTCGCGGCGGCGATTGGGGAGGAGTGACTGAGTCAGATTTTGTAGTGCGGCATTCAGGCTGGCCGTTGGGTCGGCCCCAAGACAGACGGCGGACATGCTGAAGCCGGGACCGAGAGGGGGAAGGCAGAATGGGGGACTCGCGAAGTTCGTCCCTCCAGGGTTCCGTGAGAATCGGCGAAATCCGTGTCTGAATTTCACCCTTTGCGAAGCGTTGGTGCCGGTGGAGGGACTCGAACCCCCACTCCCTTGCGGG
>JBDKKE010000197.1:0-4371 GCA_039796255.1 Verrucomicrobiota bacterium
GGGAACGCTTCTGAGCACCGCGGCAGCCGTTGCCGTGGTCAACCTGGTGGTGGGAGGGGTCTTCGGCCTGTGGCTGTTCGCCCGGATGGGTGGTCCGCGGGTGCTGGAAGGCAAATGGGTGCGGGGATCGGCGCTTCTGGACCGGCTGCTGCTCATGGTCCCGTGGCGACGGACGAGGATGCGGCGCGACTTTGCCTCCGCCCTGGCCGTTCTTCTGGACTGCGGGATTCCGGAATCCGTCGCCGTCCAGGAGGCCGCACAGGCCACCGGTAGTCCCTGGTTCCGCAACCGTGCGGACGACGTGTCCCGCGCCCTCAGTCGCGGAGTGCCCCTCACCGAAGCGCTCGCCCCACTGGAGGATGCCGGTGAACTGCGCTGGCGAATGACCAATGCGCGGCACGGCCGCAGTGGATTTCAGGTTGCGTTGCGGGGATGGCTGGAGGCGCTGGACGCCCGGGCGCACGCCCAGGAGCATTCGGCGGCGCAGGGATTCGTCACCGTGGGACTGCTGATTCAGGGTCTGGCCGTGGGCCTGGCGGTTACCGGGATCTTCAGTGCCCTGGTGCATCTGACAGAAGGAGCGGTGAACTGGTGAAACTCATGGCAAACCGAATCAAATGCGCGGCTTTCCTGGCCACCGAAGCGGTGGTGGCCATGGGGATTCTCACCGCCGTGGCCCTGCCGCTGGCCTATGGATTCTTGCAGGCGCCCCGGCGGATTGCGGCCGACTACCAGCGAACCGTGCTGCTGGAGTTGGTGGATGGCGAGGCGGAGATTCTCGCGGCCGGGGCGGGGCGGGTGGTTTCCGACGGGTCCCATCCGTGGACCCTGCGCGGCGCCAGCGTCACCAACCTGCCGCCAGGGAAAACCACCTTCGTTCGTGCGGGTGCGAAGGGCCGACTCGAATGGCGCGCGCAGGACCAGCGGAAAGGACGGCCGGTCATCCGCGAGTTTCTCATCCAGAATCCAGCTCTCACGCAGAGGCAGCCATGAAGAGTCACCTTCCACGCAACCTCCGGTCCCGCGGGGCGACGCTGATCGAGATGCTGATCTACATCGGCCTGCTGGCCGTGGTGCTTGGCTTGGGCATGAACGGGCTGATCCGCCTCTGGGGAGCGCATGGGACGCTCCGGCGGCAGGCGGACGGGATCGTGCTCGCCGCGGACACCGGGGAGCGTTGGCGGGCCGACGTCCGTGCCGCCACGGGCGACCTGCGCGAACAGACAACCTCTGTCGGGCAGACGGTGGTCATCCCGGTGAGCGGAAGGGAAATCACCTGGGGTTTCGCGGACGGCATGGTGTGGCGGCAGGCGGGACCCGGACACAAGGCAGCGCCGCTGCTCTTGGGCGTCCGCAACTCCCGGATGAATCCCGATCTTCGGGAGGGTGTCCCGGCCTGGCGCTGGGAGCTGGAGCTGGACCGTGTTACGCGACGTTCCCGGACGGTGCCTTTGTTTACGTTTCTGGCGGTGAAGGGAGGTTCGCTATGAGGTGCGTCCGCCACCCCCGTCGCCGCCGGGACGGGTATGCCACCGTGGCCGTGTTGACGATCATCATCCTGATGACCGCACTGACGGCCCTCAATCTGGAAGTTGCCGTCCGGCTCCACCGCCGGGTTCACCGCCTCGACCAGCGCCAGCAGGAACGCTGGCACAAGGTGGCGCCTCCGCCGGCGACGCCGACAACCCTCCGGCCATGAACGACGCCACCGCTCGTCAGTCGCCCGAGGGTGAGCCCGAGAAGCGGGCCGTGATGATGGTTCAATCCCTCCGCGCCTTCACGCATTCCTGGCTCGGCCTGATTCCGGTGGTGGGAATGGTCTTCAGCGTGACGGCACTGGTGTGGGCGTACCAGGCGGGACGCGCGGAACGGGAGATGTGGAATCCCGCGCGGCGATATCGGCGAGCGGGCGTCTGGATTGCCGGCATCGCCAGCGCCGTCTGGCTGGTCGTGGACAGCCTCCTGCTCCTGGCGATTGTGAGCAGTCTGGCCTCCCCCTGATTCGCGGCAGTCCGGGTCAAAGGAACAGTGCGCAGAGGACGCCGAACACGGCCGTCGTGGCCAGCAGGTACTCGACGAACTGGAGCGTCAGCGAACCGGTCCAGCGGGTGTCGGAGGTGCGGAGATGGCGGCAGGGGATGGGCCGCACCGCGGTGGCCAGAATGCCATGGCGGAGTTCGGCTCCCCCACACGACTGACGTCGACTTCCGGCACCCTTGAGCCCCATCAATGATTGCAACATGGGGGCAGTCTGGCCGAAGGGGTCGGACATTGGTGGGGCGAGTCCCAAGTCGAATCCGACTTTTCGCTGCGGATCGAAAAGGGCGCCCGTGTCGCCCTGAGTTGCGGACGGCTGCCGCCACTGGAAATGGGACAGCCCGCTTTGCAAACGGCCCATTGACCGTCGTGAACATCGGCGACTACGTTTCGCCAATATCACCCTCGACAGATTCAGTGGCCGGAGTCCGGCATTCGTCGGGAGGGACCGGTCCTGTTCCAAGAATTCGATCATGAAAACTCTACTGCGCCGTCGCCTGGCCCGCCGGCAGGCCTTCACCCTCATTGAACTGCTGGTGGTCATTGCCATCATCGCCATTCTGGCGGGCATGCTGTTGCCGGCTCTGGGCAAGGCCAAGCTGAAGGCCACCGGCATTGCCTGTACCAGCAATCAGAAGCAATTGATCCTCGGCTGGGTCATGTACTCCGGGGACAACGCGGAGCGTCTGATTAACCTCACCCAGAACAAGAAGCCAGCAGGAGACATCCCTTGGCGCTACGAGACGCCTCCGAAGGCGGCCACCATTCCTGCGGGAACCGCTGCCGAGAAGCGGATCCAGATGGTGATCGAGGAGGGGTACCGCCAGGGGGCACTCTTCAAGTATGCCCCAAGCCCCGGAATCCTTTCCTGCCCGGGCGATGCCCGGAAGCGGCTGCGCGTGGGCAAGGGTTATACCTATGTGAGCCTTTCGGGAGTCGGCACCCTGAATGGAGAGGCGCCCGAGTTGTATCGGCAGGATGCCCTTTCCAGCCCCAGTGAGCGCTTTGTCTGGATTGAGGAGAACGATCCGCGCGGTGAGAACATCGGGTCGTGGATCATGAATCAGGGGAACGTCAAAAATGACTTCAAGGGCGCGGGTCTGGTCGACTCAACGGCCAACTTTCACGGAAACGCCAGCACCTTCAATTTTGCCGACGGTCACTGCGAATCCCGGAAGTGGAACGACGCGGTGATGATCAAGTATTCCGCCAGCATGGACCCGGGCAAGTTCGGCAGCGCACCAACAGACGCCAAGGCACCCAACGACATTCGGTGGCTGGCGCGCCGGTATCCCTCCAAGGCCAATCCGTAATCACCGGCCCCGGGTCGGTCCGGGCACCGCCCGGTTCCCGGTCTCCTGTGCTTCCGCCCATCAGGGTTCACCCTTCCAAGAGGGTGAACCCTTTTTTAGTAATCGTAGAGGCCGGGATCCTTGGAATAGGCGCCGCCGCCGCCTCTGCTCCCGCCGGGACCCTGTTCGTCGCCCTCGCCCTCACCCAGCAGGCCGCCGAGCACATCGCCCATGTCGGCTTCGATCTTTTCCGGATCCTCCCCGGCCTCCAATCGCTTGATGGCCACCTCGAATTCCTTGGGCATGCTGCCGGAGGGCAGCACGTCCTTCATCTTCCGCAGCAGGTGGGCCATGTGCCGCGGGTTGTTTTCGTCCAGATGATCCATGTCGCGTTCCATGTCCGACAAGGCGCGGGCGACGCGGGGATCATCGAGGTTGGGCATGGGCAGACCGTCGTCTGGACCTTCCCCTCCCGGGGCTGCCGGCTCCGCGACACCCTTGATCATCGCAAAGCGGCTGATCTCCCGGGAGAGCTTCCTGGATCCGCACTTCGGGCAGGCCGGCGAATGGGAGGGACTCACCTTCCGGGCAAGGAAGCTGAAGATTCTCCGGCAGCGCGGACAGGCGAACTCGTAAATCGGCACGGCGCTGAGTTTCTGGAGGAACCAGGGGGCGTCAAGGGGGCGATGGCGCTCACCGAGCACGCCTTCTCAATTTGGCGACGACGCATCGGGAAGGGGTGAGTGAGGGAAGAAGTTTAGACACGGATTGCACGGATTTTCACGGAAGGATCTGTAGGCTGAGGTCTCGGTTTCCGTCAGGCCCGCAACGTTAGAACCACACGCCTCAGCGCCGCTCCCGGAGCCTCGAAGTCTCCAGTGGCCCATTCCCCTTCGCGCCTTTGCGTCTTGGTTGTTCAGCAGCCCTTTGCGGGTTCAGTTTCGGCGCTTGAGCGAGGAGGGCGAAGGCGGGACGCTAAGGCCGTGATCCTCGTCGGGCGCTTCTTCGTGGTTCTCTTGCTGGCGTTGTTGCCCACCGGTGC
>JBDKKE010000198.1:0-3714 GCA_039796255.1 Verrucomicrobiota bacterium
GGATGCCAAACTTCCGGCACAGCCCGAGGATCCGGTCGAAATGCGGGTAGAGCAGCGGCTCCCCCATGGTGGAGGGAATGAGTTCGCGCGGGGGATGATCCTGGAGCTCCTCCAAGACCTGCTCAAGCACCCGGATGTCCATGCGCCGGGGTGGCTGGCCGCAGGCCTTACGCTCTTCCTGGCTGGAACTGTAGGGCGAGTGCTCCTCACACATCAGGCACTTCAGGTTGCAATCGTCCGGGTTGGTGTCGAACGTGAGCCGCCACGGATGCGAGTTCATAGGCGCACCTCCTCGATGTCGGCTTGAGGGTGCAACACGCTTGCGTAGAGCCGCTCAATCTCACGGGTGTGCTGGTCCACTGAAGGCACGCCCCCGTCGCTGCTGTGGAGATAGCCGCGCTGGCCCAGCCGCGCTGCCCAATCCGGATCATTCCCCATGCGGGACATCTGTGCGGCCAGCGCCGCCGGATTTCGATGCTCGAAGAGCAGGCCGTTGACCTCGTGCCGGACCAGCTCCGCCATGCCGCCAGCGTCAGCGGTGATGACTGGCACCCGGGCCTGCTGCGCCTCGTGGATCACCAGTGGTGAGTTTTCCAGCCAGATGGACGGCACCACGATGGCGTCCACCTGGTTGAAAACGCGGGAGACAATCTCGTGGTTTGGATACTCCCCTTCCCAAGTGATTCGTTCCCGCACCCCGGCCGGGAGCCGGCGCTGCCTCGTGAGCAGCGGCGGGGTATGCTCCGGATGCGCCCGTCCCCAGATGCGCAGGCGGACATTCCCGCCCAGCCGGGCGAAGGCATCCAGTAATTGATGAATGCCCTTCGCCGGCACATGGGTTCCGATGTAGCCGAACACAAACGCCCCATCCGGCTCCGGCTGTCGCCTCCGTCCGCGCAGCCGTTGGAGGTCGAAGCCATAGTCTAGCTGCGCCACGCGTCCAGTCGGCACACCGAAGGAGCGCTCGAACTGCCGCGCGAGTTGTCGGGAAGGTGCAATGAACAGGTCCACCAGCTCGACGATTTCGCGCACATGCTCCATCCGCCGCCGCACCCAGTCGGTGAAGTGGCGCATGTTGGCAGCCTGATCTTCAGCGGCACCTGAGCCATAGCGCGGCGCGTAACAGCGCGACGCACACTTCGAGTTCTCTTGGCCATCGCACAGCCCAAGGGTTGCTGGTTTGGACTCCGGGAAGAACTGAAGAAACTGTCCCCTTGGACATTGCAGCCAGAAATCATGCAGCGTGAAAACCACGGGCGTGCCGTGGCGGGCGGCACATGTCACCAGCGAGGTCGAAAGGTGGTTCAAATGCTGGATGTGCACCACGTCGGGGGCGAATTCCTTCAGGCATCGGGCGAACGCCGCATCCACCCGCTCGTGCCGGTAGCGGTCGCGGAAGTGCGGCATGTTGATCATGCGGATGGGAATCGGCCCATCGTTACGGCAGCCGTCGTCCGACTCATCAAGCTCCAAGTAGGGAGGCTGGTATGGATCCTCAAACCGGCTGAACACCATCACTTGGTGCCCGACAGACAGCGCCCTCGCCAGCGTCTGGGTGTAAACCTCGGAACCCGCGTTGTAGCGTGGTGGATAGCCATGGACGACTTGGAGGACACGCATGGGCAAGGATGGAGAGGAGAATGCTTTGGAGCTTGAAGGGCGTGGGAGGCAAGCGCCTCCCACGCCTCGCTCAACTTGCTGGGTCAGGATTGCCCTCGATTACCAGCGCCAGCTTGAGCACCGCTGCCACCTGGGCCGGCGGGACTGGCCTTCGGTCCATTGTGCGCCGCAGCCCGCTGGGCTCGCGGGCCGAAGCTGCTCTGGTGGGTCTGGCTTCCGGCTTGGCGGTCGCCAGCACTTTGGATTCGGGCAGCCGCACGGCTGTCCATCGCGGCTCTTCCATGGTTGTTACCTCTGTTCATACTGACTTTCCTTTCGGTGCCACGTTCGCTCTATGTGGCGGTGCGGAAGTCGAACAGCCAGAGTGAACACGAACCCTCCCACTACGGGCATAGGAGCATACCGGCGCGGCTTTGTTGGCACGCCGTGCCAATGCACTACGCCTAGTTTGAATCGAGTTTTCATCTGTCGCTCAACTTCACGCCTCGTCGACCACGCACCGGCAAGCCTGCCGTCCGACTGAGCACACATCGACCTGACGCGTCCAAAAGGACGCCTCAGTCACATGGTTTACGAGTGACCAACAAGTAGGCCTCTGGATCGCCGGTGTCAAGCGATGGAACATCGTGGCGGTATGGCGGCCGTAGCGAAGCGCCCGACGTGATTGAATTCGGCTGGCCGAGCCGGAGCGACGGACGCGCAAGTAGCCCTCCCCAGCGAGGAGCGCCCACGCAATAGCCCTCCATCCGGCGCTATAAGCCTTTGAGATCAACCCCGCTGTTCGGTCTCACCGGTGGCCAACCATCCTCAGCCGCCGGTTCCCCACCCCACAACCCCAACCCGCCCTCTCCCGGCTACTCAAGCCGGGTGAGGGTCCTTCCGAAAGGAGTCTGCCCCTTGACCACCAACTCTTGGTTCCACGCCATATCATCCTACCTGCAAACGCCTCCCATCCTCTTCGCCCTCGGGTCCGAACTCGCTGGTTGGACCCTCGCCGCCGTCGTCATCTGGCTGCTGTTCCGGCAGCGCAACGCCCCGCCGCCCAGTTCACCCGCGCCGCGCCCACCCGCGCCCGACCCGTTCAGCGCCCAGCACATCACGCGCACCTTCGTCGCCGCGCTGCCCAACCTCACCCGGGAGCTCAACCTCGAAGTCGCCACCGCGCGGCAGGTCGAGTTCTTCGAGCGCACCGACCAGAAGTCCACGCTCTGGGGCCTGATCGATCTGGGCACCAACACCGCACAACTGCGGCTGCCCGTGACCTACCGCTACCACCTGCGCCTCGCCGACGCGTGGCGGCTAGAGGTGCAAGGCAGTCACCTCATTGTCCACGCTCCGCTGCTGCGTGCATCGCTGCCGCCGGCCATCCACACGGACGAGATGGAGGCCCACACCGAGCGTGGCTGGTGCCGCTGCGCGCCAGAGGACCTGCTCCGGGAGCTGCACCGCGAAGTCACGCCCCTGATCTCACAGTGGGCCAGCAACGAGCAGCATATCGGCCTGGTGCGCGAAACCGCCCGGTCACAGGTGGCCGAGTTCATGCGCCGCTGGCTGGAAGGCGAGACCCGCTGGGGGCCGCGCAGTTTTACCGCCATCAGCGTGCGTCTCGGTGGCGAGGCCCTGCCACCACCGCAGCCCACGCGCAGTTTGTTCCTCACCGCCGCCTGAAACAGTTTGCAGTCGAACCCAAACCTCAACCCCACAAACCAACATGTCAGTCATCATCGAAGCCAACTACAGCAAGAAGATCGGTCTCCCCGGCTACAGCTCGCATCAATACATGCTCACCCTCCGCGCGGAGCTGACGGACCTCACGCAGGTCAGCGCGGAGAGCCAGCGGCTCCACGGCCTCTTGCAGGCCAGTGTGGACCGCGAACTCCAGCAGCCCGGCTGGCTCCCGCCGGGAAACCCCGCGCCAGCCAACGGCCACAGCAACGGCAATGGTCACACCAACGGCAACGGCCATCACCCGCAGAACGGGAATGGCAACGGCCACGGTCCCGCCGACCGCTGGAACTGCTCGCCCAAGCAGCAGGCGCTCATCCTGCGCATCGTGGACGAGCATCGCCTCGACAAGCACGACATCGAGCAGCT
>JBDKKE010000199.1:0-14513 GCA_039796255.1 Verrucomicrobiota bacterium
CCCTCGCCTGGAGCCACGACGGGCAGCGTCTGGTGTCCGGCGGGTTCCGGCGGGTGCGGATCTGGAGTGGCGATTCTCTGGCGACGGAACGGGAGATCACCCACGGATTGTCCGGACGCATCACCGCCCTGGAGTTCAGTCCGGACGACTCCACGCTGGCTCTCGCCGACGGTGGGAACGGTCGGCCAGGATACGTCCGCCTGCTGGATCCGGCGGTGACGTCCGACCCACCGGCGTCCATGAAGTCCTGGCGGGCGCATGCAGACACTGTGTTCGACCTGGAGTTCAGCCGGGACGGAACGCGCCTCCTGACCGCGGGCGGGGATCAGTTGGTCCGGGTCTGGGACGTGGCCTCGCGCCGGGAGCTGGCGGTGCTCGAGGGGCACACGGCCCAGGTGCTGGCGGCGGCGTTCAACACCAATGCCACCCAGGTCGTCAGCGGCGGGGCGGATCGCCAGCTCAAGGTGTGGGACATCGCCACCAAGGAAAAGATCATCAGCCTTGGGGGTCCGGTGGCCTCCATCACCTCCGTCGCCTGGCCTGGGGACGGCGCCTCCATTCTCGCGGTCACGGACGCCGGCGCCGTCCTGCGCTACACCCAGCTCAAGTCTCACACCGGCGAACAGAGTTCCGCGTCCGGCGACGAGCGGCGACTGGCGGAGTTGCCGGATTCAGCTCTGTGCATTTCCAAATATTGATAAGAATTTGGTTTTTAGGCTCGGCGGAAGAGGGAGGCGTCAAGACTCAGAGCTGGGCCTCCTTTCTGATGAAGGGTCCAAGCGACGAGTGAACACCCGCCTCGCGACTCAGAACATACGACGCCAAATCTAGAAGAACCTATCTGGTTTTGCTGCTTTCCAATGTCGCCCCCTTGGCGTCTAATCGTCCGAACCCCTCACATGATTGCATGAAGACCTTCGCACCAACCTTGTTTCTTTTCTTGGCGTGGATGGCGCCGCTCGCCAGTGCTGCCGAGGATCCGATTCTCATGCCCGGCGCGCGTTTGGAGCCACTCCATACCCGCACCGCAAAACTTAACAGCGGTTTGACCGAGGGCCCAGCAGTGGCACCCGACGGCAGCATCTACTTCACCGACATGCCATTCGGGGCGGATGACGGGATGATTCTGCGTTATGAGCCTAAGTCCGGACGGATTTCCGTCTTCACCGATCGTTCGGGGAAATCCAACGGTTTGGCGTTTTTGTCGGATGGCTCGATGGTTTCCTGCGATGGTGCGGACGGTGGTGGGCGACGCCTCATCCGCTGGGATCTCGCCACCCGAAAAGGCAGCACCCTGGTCGATCGAATCTCCGGCCATCGCTTCAATTCGCCAAATGATCTCTGCGTGGACTTGAAGGGGCGAATATACTTTACCGACCCCCGTTACGGCGGGACCGAACCGCGCGAACTCGAACATGAAGCCGTCTACCGACTGGACCGAGACGGGACAGTGACCGAGATCACCCGACTCCCAGAGAAACCGAACGGGATCGTCTTGAGCCCCGACCAGCGAACTCTGTACGTGGGAGGTCACAACAACGGTGGTAATCGCCTGAAGCCCACGGATCCCGTGCCGAAACGCGGCGCGATGAAGGTCCACGCGTTTCCGCTGGACGCTCAGGGCAAGGTCAGCGGGCCGCCCAAGACCCTGGTGGATTTCGGCCAAGAGAACGGTTGCGACGGCATGACGGTCGACACGGAAGGCCATGTTTATCTCGCGTGTCGGAGCCTGGCGCGTCCCGGTCTGATGGTCGTGAGTCCCCAAGGGCGAGAGTTAACCTTCGTGGAGACGGGTCCACGGAACCAATCCGGCCTCTTCGAGGACTGGAAGGGGATCCCCAGTAACGTGGAGTTCGGCATCGGTGAGGACGCGAATTCCTTGTATGTCACCATCGACAAGGGATTATACCGTCTCAAGGTAAAGACCCGGGGATTTCATCCACAACGATCCGGGAAATAGGGCCAGACTCAACGATGTATTGTGCGACCTCTCAATGACCCATACCTCTGAATCACAAATGGACCGTCCGCTAGTTGGTACGGGCAACTTTCGATACCGAGCAGATGCCCACTGGGCTCGACGCCCTTCCGGTGAGCCGTTCCAGTGGGTCGAGGCGAGTGGTGTTGCGTGCGATTCGCGTGGGCGTGTGTTTGTGTTCAATCGCGGTCGCCATGAAATGCAAGTCTACGATTCGGAGGGCACGTTCCTTGAATCTTGGGGTGAAGGCAGATTCCATCACCCCCATGGGGTCACGGTGGGACCAGATGATTCGATCTATACCGTCGACGATTACGAACATACCGTCCGTAAATTCACATCAGACGGTCGGCTGTTGATGACGTTGGGGAACCCGGGAGTTCCCTCAGATACGGGAGCCACCCAGGTCGATTACCGTGGGGTGGTACGCGGAGGGCCTCCCTTTAATCTGCCGACCAATGTTGCCATTGGGCCGGAGGGCGAACTCTATGTATCGGATGGTTACGGCAACGCGCGGGTCCACAAGTTCGATCCGTCGGGTCGCCTGATCCGTTCCTGGGGTGAACCAGGGACAGCGCCAGGCCAGTTCCATCTGCCACACGGAATTGCCGTGGATCGCCGGGGCCGAGTCTTCGTCGCCGATCGCGAGAACAGCCGTATTCAGATCTTCTCTGCAGACGGAGACTTCTTGGAATCCTGGGATAATCTCGCACGTCCCTGCCAAGTGAGATTCGATTCAACCGGAAACGCGCTCGTCGCCGAACTCGGCTACCGCTGTGCCCTCTGGCCAGGTAATCCACTACCGCCGCCCGGTTCCCCCGGTGGCCGAATCAGTATTCTCTCACCCGAAGGTAAGGTGCTTGCGCGATGGGGCGGCGGGCTTCAACCCACAGCACCCGGGGACTTCTTCGCGCCCCACGACATCGCCTGCGATGTTCATGGAGACATTTACCTGGCGGAAGTGGTGTATTCGGCCGGGGGTAAGCGAGGCGAAGTTCCACTGGACTGCCATACCCTCCAAAAATTCACCCGCTGCGTCTGAAGCATTCCTCGAGTTATGAAAGCCTGGCGATTCCATGGATTCGGAGACCTACGTCTTGACGATATTCCCGTGCCCTCGTTGCTCCCCGGTCACGTGCTGGTGGAACCGCTGTGTGTTCAACCCAGCGTCACCGAAGCTCAACTGGCCTTTGGCATCCCGACACTTGCCTACGATCGGGTAAAGCGACGTCTCGAAACCGAAGCGCCAGTCCAACTGTTCGGTCACGAATTTTGCGCACGGATCCTTGAAGTGGGTCCCGGTGTCACACGATTTAGTCCCGGACAACGAGTCGCCGCACGAGCCAAACTTCCCTGTGGATCGTGTTCTCTGTGCCTGGCAGAGCGCAGTCACCTCTGTCGCCAGGGTCCGGTCATTGGGTTCGATCTGCCGGGATGCTTCTCCGAAGTGGCCAGTCTTCCGGCCAATGCTCTCGTTCTGGTGGACGACCGAATCTCCGACAGCGAAGCGGCCTGCTTGCAATCCTTGAGCGATAGCATCGCCGCGGTCCAGACAGCGGGCATTGAAATGGGGGATACCGTCGCCATTTTCGGGCAGGGAAGCATGGGACTCGAATGTCTCCAGATCGCTCGCATCAGCGGAGCGGGACTGATCATCACTGTGGACGTACGCGAGGAATCCTGCTGCATCTCTCTCGAACTCGGGGCCGACCACGCCCTGAATGCTCGTTCTTGCGACGTCGTCGACACCATCCGCGATTTAACCGATGGGAATGGGGCGGACGTGGTTTTTGAATGTGCTGGTGGGAGCCCGAAGCAGGGCTTGTCCGGCACCAGCACCGTGCGCCAAGCCATGGATGCCGTCCGGTCCGGCGGAAAGATCATCGGCGTGTCCTGGTTCGGCGCACCCTTCGAATTGAATGTCGATGGACTTCGCGAACGAAGCCTTCGCTACATCTTCCCAGACATCAGTACCCAAGCCCACCTTCAACACACCGTGCGATTGGTCGCCTCGGGACGCGTCCGGCTCAAGCCGATGATTCGCCATGTGCTCACTGGAATCGACAAGGTGCCCCAAGCCTTTGAGATCACCGCGAACAAAGGTAAATACCAAGCCCTCAACCCGGCTCAAGTAATGATGCGGGACTCGTGAGTCCAGCAGTTCGGCAAGGTCGATTACTTCAGCGCGTCCCATTCCTCTTTGGTAGCCGGACCTTTTTGATACTCCATCAGGATCTTCCATCCTCCTGGTTTCTTGACTAGCAAGCCTTCGAAATGCACCAGGCTTTCTTTCTTCTGGCCCTTCTCATCCACCGAGGAATACAGGAAAATGCCGGTCTCGTGAGCCGTCGTGTTATCACCCAATCGTTGTTGGAACCGGAATTCGACGCTGGCCTTCATTTTGCCGGAATGGGTGTCCAGGAACCCCGGCTTCCATCGCGCCAGCGCTTGGGTCAGCGGGTAACTCGTCTTGTTCACCCCAGACACGAGCACGCCTTCGTCATGGCAGGTCGCCTTGTACCCTTCGAAATCGCCTTCCCTCACCGCCCGCGATACTTCCTTCCAATAGGCATTCAACTCTGCCAATCGCGCCGGAGCCTCTGCAGTTATTGATAAGAATTTGGTTTTTAGGCTCGGCGGAAGAGGGAGATTTGGTTTTGGAGCGAACTTGATTTTTGTGTAAATTGCGCCGCAGGCGTGGGTAATCAAGACCGTTCTGATGTCATTTCTGAGGCCACACCGGTTGGGGACGGGGTAAGGCGGAAGCCACGCGCCGGTTGAGGCCAACCGGCCCGTTTCTCCAGCCTTTTGCGCCGTTTCCGGGAACGGCTCGGCCCCTTCCGCCTTGGGTGAATCCCGTTTAGTCGGTGATCACGTTGTCGTATTCCTCCTCCGCCAAGGCTTCGGCGGGATGAATCGGGCATCGGATCGGTTTCGATCAGGAACTCGGCGTCCGAGGTGGCCGTGGCAGGTTGGGGACGTGCCGCTCCATGAGCCGGGGAGTTCGCGGAGGTCGTCCCTTCAAACGGTGGCGGGCGGGGGCGAATTGTGCGGGTCCGCACCACAGGTGGAGGTGACGGAGGATTTTCTCAAGGATCAGCGGTTCTTCGATCAGTGCGATAAATCGCATCGTCTTGCCGCATTCGGGGCACAGCAGAGGGTCCGTGTGCCAAGCCTGCCGGATGAGATCGCGCCATTTACGATGGGGGAGTTGGATGGGCGGAGGAGGAGAGCCCTTGGGCCAGGGGACGCTGGCCAGTGGATTGGCCCGGCTGCGACAGCCGCGCATCTTGTTGGAGTAAAGTCCGTAGTAGCGGATCATCTGCACCCCCTTGTCGGGGATGTGCTGGGAGAGCACCGCCAGGAAGTCCACCGGATCAAACACTTCGAAGTTGCGGTTGATCTTGGGATTGAGGCGGGAGCGGTAGATGACGGTGTCGCGGGGGTATTCCAAAGTGACTTTGGCCGAGGAGAACGGGCTCGGAAAGAGGTGTGGAGGGCAAGGAAGAAGGCGGGGCGACCCTGGGGCAGCTGGAGTGCGGCGCGCAGCAGTTGGGTGATGGTCGGCTGGGCGACGGTGCAGAGGCGTTTGAGGAGACCGCGATGGCGGTAGAAGATCGGACGCTGGAGTTTCGGCAAAGCCAGGACGACATGACGGTGGGGAACCGGCAGCAGGACGTGATCGACCAGATGGGCGGCGGTCTGAAGAACTTTGCGCTGATGGCAGGAGGGACAGAACCACCGCCATTTGCAGGAGAAGGCGAGCAGGTATTCGTGCGCGCAGTGGTCGCAGCGGTCGCTTGCGAATCCCCGTTCCAGGGTGCCGCACTGGAGGAATTTCTCGAAGACTTCCGAGAAAACGGGGCGAAGGGGGCCGAACTTGGGTTCATCGGCATCGGGATACCGATCGACGAAGGTGGCGTGGTGGCGCTGGACGCACTGCCAGATGGGCGATTTGCGCGGGTTGCGGGTGCGGTAGGTTTTCATGCCCGGCTGCCGCAGCCAGAAGCTGACGGGAGCAACCGGCAGTGGAGCACTCAGAGGTAGAAGGCTGCCATCGGTGGATTGGGGGAGGCTCGCCCTCGTCTCGGCATGCACTCCACCGAAGAATCTCTCCGCCTGATCGAAACCGCCCAGACCGTGGAACTGATGGCATTCTCCCTCATTGGGGGCCCGCCTTCAGGCGATTCGGGCGAGGTCTTACGCCAGCGGTATCGCTGCGGAGTTCCCCACCGCCAATTCCCGCCGTTCGGAGGCAGAGACCAGAATCACCCCGGGAATCCGGTTCCGCCGGTTTCCGTTCGACAGCCGCTGCCGGCGCGGCAGGCTGGGGGCCCGACAAGGCCATGAAAAAGCGCACCTGGAGAATTGCTGGAATCAACTTCGACCATTTTCACATGGGCGACCTGCTTCGCTACGCCCATGAGCATCCCAACGCCGAGATCGTCGGCATCAGCGACGAGCAGCCGGTGCGCATGGAAGAGGCGATCCGCAAGGGATTGGTGGCCCGTGAGAATGCCTTTGTCGACTACCGTGAATGCCTGGAAAAGACCCGTCCGGACGTGGTCATCCTCTGCCCGGCAGCGTCGCGTCATGGGGAATGGGTGAAGAAGGTGGCTCCGCATGGGGCGCATCTGTTGGTCGAGAAACCCTTCGCGGCTTCCCTCAAGGAAGCTGATGCCATGGTGGCTTCCATGGCTCCGGGCCAGACACTGATGATCAACTGGCCGCTCCAGTGGGTCGGATCCCATCGCAAGGCGCACGAATTGGTGGCTGGGGGAGCGATTGGTGAGGTGCTCAACGTCTGGCACATCGGCGGCAACCGCGGTCCGCTGTTTCATGGTGCGGACAAGGACGAGAAGACGCCGGCGCAGGTGGCCAGCGAGAAACCCAATTCCTGGTTCTACAAGAAGGCACACGGTGGCGGTTCCTTGCTCGACTACCTGGGCTACGGAACGACCCTGGGCACCTGGTATCAGGGCGGGCGGCGTCCGATTGAGGTCACGGCGGTGGTCGACGAACCCGCCGGACTCGAAGTGGATGAACACAGCATCGTGGTGGCCCGATATGCCCACGGATTGTCCAAGTTCGAGACCCGCTGGGGCACGTTCACCGATCCGTGGATCATTCAGCCCCAGCCGAAGTGCGGCTTTGTGATTCTGGGTACAGACGGCACGGTGAGCAGCTACGACTACGACGACTACGTCACCGTCCAAACCCGGAAAAACACCACGCCTCATCCGGTTCCCGCCCCCGCCCCTAAAGCCCCCAATCAGAACCCGGTGCAGTACCTCCTGCACTCCCTGGAGAAGGGCAAACCGCTGGAGGGGCCGGTGTCATTGCCCATCAGTCGCATCGGACAGGAGATCGTCGATGCCGCGGTGCGCAGCGCGAAGCTGAAGAAGGCCGTCAAGCTGGGCTGAGTCCACAGCATCCGGATCGACCGTCAAAGCAGGGACGCTGATGGCGGACCCTTCGCCGCTTTAACGCGCGTTGGAACCTCTCTCCATTCCTCTTGGAGTCGGGTGCTGCGTTTCGTAACCTCGCCGTTTCGATTTTATGGCATTTCTCAACGAGAACTACCTCAAGCTGAAGGCGGGCTATCTTTTTCCGGAGATCGCTCGACGGGTGAAAGCATTCGGGGAATCCCACCCTGAGGCGGCTGGCCGCCTGATTCGGTGTGGCATTGGCGATGTCACGGAGCCGCTGCCTCCGGTGGTGATTGCGGCCATGCACCAGGCGGTGGACGAGATGGGACGTCGGGAGTCCTTCCGCGGATACGGACCCGAGCAAGGCTATGATTGGCTGCGTTCGGTGATTGCCCAGGGTGATTACCGGAGCCGGGGACTGGACATCGCCGATGACGAAATCTTCGTCAGCGACGGCTCCAAGTGTGACTGTGGAGCGATCCTCGACATTTTGGGACACCGCAACCGGCTGGCGATTACTGATCCGGTGTATCCGGTGTACGTGGACACCAACGTGATGGCGGGACATACCGGGGATGCGGACGCCGCTGGTGCCTACGAGGGCATCCATTATTTGCCCTGCACCGAAGCGAATGGATTCATTCCCGATCCTCCCGCTGAGGCCGTCGATGTCATCTATCTCTGCTCGCCGAACAATCCGACCGGTGCAGCAGCGACGCGTTCCCAATTGGAGGCGTGGGTGGCGTATGCACGGGCGCACGGGGCGTTGCTGCTCTTCGATGCCGCTTACGAGGCCTACATCACCGATCCCGCGATTCCGCATTCGATCTATGAGATTCCCGGTGCCCGCGAATGCGCGATCGAGTTCCGCAGCTTCTCCAAGGACGGCGGATTCACCGGAACCCGCTGTGCGTTCACCGTGGTGCCCAAGTCATTGATGGCGCGGACCGAGTCCGGCGAGGCGCGCCCGCTGCATCCCCTATGGCTGCGGCGCATGACCACCAAGTTCAACGGCGTTTCCTACATCATCCAGCGGGCGGCCGCGGCCCTGTACACACCGGAAGGTCGTCAACAGGTAGGGGCTCTGGTGGAACATTACCTGGGGAATGCCTCCCTGCTGGTGGCAGGGGTGCGTCAGGCGGGGCTGAAGGTTTTCGGTGGCGTCAATGCGCCGTACATCTGGGTGGCGGCTCCTTCCGGGTACACCAGTTGGCAGGCGTTCGACAGAATCCTCAACGACGCCAACGTGGTGATCACTCCGGGCAGCGGCTTCGGCAGCAAGGGTGAAGGCTATTTCCGCGTCAGCGCCTTCAACAGCCGGGTCAACGCGGAAGAGGTATCGCGACGACTTCAGGCTCTCAAGTGGTGAGGACGGGGCGATGACTTTTGGTTCAGGCGTGACAACCCTCCGGACCAAGACCCAAGAAACAAGAGCAGCCTTTCCGGTAAACAGGTTTAGCAAATCCTGAGGCGCGCCGCGATCGCGAGGTGGGCCCCACGGCGTCCACGATGCCGTGGGGCGAATGCTCTGAACTCTGGAAAGTTGTGGGGAGGCCACGCCCCGATCCAACGATGCGCTGGGTCTGCTTCTGAACGCCCCTTGCGGGCTGCTTGGGATCCGAGTTCGGAAAGAACCTATACCAGCTAAACGTTACCCGGTTGACCTCACTTCCCACTTAGTTCCCCGATCGCGGTACGGATCAAGGCGGCCTTCGGAAAACCATCCGGGTGAAACTCAATCTCAAAGGGGCATCGGTTCGCACCGTCGAGCTGTTCTTCGACGGTGGGAGCCCGGTGAATTCTCCCATGGCTGGCGCTACGCAGTCGTGAAGAGGGGACGCTCTGGAGGCTGCAGGACCAAGCGGAGCTCAACTTTTTTACAAAAATTTGCGGTGACCGAGTTGCGTACATAGAATTCCAATGTACACCTTGGTTCTGAGTAGAATGCCCATCGAGCTATGAAGACCGATAGAAGCGCTGGAAACGGAACGTTGGGGGCCGTCCTGCGGACCACCCTCTTGGCCGCGGTGCTGGGGACCTGGTCCATGCAGGGAGCCGGTCGAGACCCGGTCCTGGATACCAATCCCGCGCTGCAGGTGAAGCCGTTCTATAATGAGGCCTTCGTGGATGAGGGTTCGCCCCTAGTGCTGGTTCCGCACTCCATGGATCCCTTCGTCCAATACATGTGGGACTCGACCGGCGTCTCCGAATCCCGTTTCTACCGGTATCGGTTGGAAAACGAACTGCTGACGATTCTTGGTGACTGAACCTGGCAAGCCTTTCACGACCCTCATCTTCCATGAAGATCAACAAAGACCTCGTGGCCGCATCGGCCACTCCGATCATCCTCACACTCCTTCAGGAAGGAGAAAGCTATGGCTATGCGATCATCCAGCGCGTCCGGGATCTCTCCGATGGCGAGGTGATCTGGACCGACGGCATGCTCTATCCGATCCTCCATCGCCTGGAAGCGCAGGGCCTGATTGCCGCGCGCTGGGGTGAGTCGGAAACCGGACGCAAGCGGAAGTATTATCGCCTCGAATCGATTGCCCGCAGCGAGATCGAGGAGGAACGCCGTCAGTGGAACACCATGAACATCATCCTCGCCCGTCTATGGAATCCCCAGAACGCTTGAATGTCGGCGCCCTGTTCAGGGACGAACTGGCGCGTGTGCCTCGCACCATTGCCCTGGAACTGGAGGACCACCTCACCGAGCAGGTGGAGCGTCATGTCGCGGGGGGCAAACCGCTGGCCGAGGCCCGTGCGGAGGCCCTGAAGTCGTTTGGCGATCTGGCCGTGGTGGCTGCCGATTTGGATCAGCTCCAGAGGGATCCCTGGTGGAGTCAGCTGCGAACCCCCTGGCAATTGCGGGTGATCATCCTGGGATGGGTGGGCTTTGGCCTGATGTGCCTCAGCCGCATCTGCGTGGAGGAAAGTCCGAGTTACCAGTCGATTGGGGCCAGTCTTTTCCTCGGCCTGTGCGGAAGCCTGGTCGGGTTGGGACTGCTCCGCCGTCGCGAATCACTCCGGCGCTTCGCCATCCTCTTTTCCTCGGGCGTCGGACTTCTCCTGGTATTGAAGTCCGCCCTGGTGTTCGGCCCGGCAGTCACCCTGCCGCTGGCGCCGGGGACGCTGCCGTTGGTGGCTGCGGCCGCGTTGCTTTCCGCCTGGCTGCTGAATCGTCCGGTGATTCGCGACTGCTTCGTCTAGCCGGTTCCCGGCACTCCTGAGAGTTCGCAACGGTGAGGCCGCCTCACCGAACGCCTGGTCCATGCCGTCGAGAGGACGGCGTCCCTTAAATCCGTCGGTCGTCAATTCCGTGAATCCCCGAGGACTCGCGAACGCTACCTCCTACCCTTTTGGGTTCGGCTGATCTCCGGTCTTTCCGGGTGGAAAGAGTGCCGGAGTGGCCGATCCCCGCAGTTAAGACAAAACAGGAACAATACATATGAAACAAAGCTATGCGGTGCGTGGACTCTGGGGGCGACTCCTTGCCCTGGTCCTGACGGGATGGTCGCTGGGGTCGATGCCCAGCGAGGGAAGGGCGGCCAACCTTGTGGAGTTGGCCGCGCGTGATCCGCAGTTCTCCACGCTGGTGACCGCCGTCCAGGCGGCGGGTTTGGTGGAAACCCTGGCAAGTGCCGGCCCTTTCACGGTGTTCGCCCCCAACAATGACGCCTTCGCCAAGTTGCCCCCTGGCGCGTTGGACTCGCTCCTTCAGGACACCCATGCGCTCCGCCGAGTTCTGCTGTATCACGTGGTGCCCGGCGCCTTGCGCAGCACCGACCTGGTGGCGGGACCCCTGGTGACGGCCCAGGGATCCGCCGCGACCATCGGTCTGACGGGTGGGGTGAAGATCAACAACGCCACGGTGATCGCCGCCAATGTCACGGCCGACAATGGCGTCATCCATGTCATCGACTCGGTGATTCTGCCGCCGCCAACGGTGACGGAAGTCGCGGTCGGCAATCCGGACTTCAGCACGCTGGTGACGGCGCTGCAGGTGGCGGGGTTGGTGGATCTGCTCAAGACCGACGGTCCCTTCACGGTGTTTGCCCCCAACAACGACGCCTTCGCCAAGGTGCCGCCGGCCACGCTGAATGCCTTGCTGGCGGACCCGGCGAAGCTGCGTCAGGTGCTCTTGTACCACGTGGTTCCGGGACGCATCCGCAGCACGGATCTGACGGCCGGTAAGGTGATCACGGCGCAGGGTTCTGCCGCAACCATCGGTCTGACGGGCGGGGTGACCATCAATGACGCCAAGGTGATTGCGGCCAATGTGGAGGCGTCCAATGGCGTGATTCATGTCATCGACTCGGTGATCCTGCCGCCACCGAGTCTGGTGGAGACGGCGCTGGCGAGCCCCGACTTCAGCACGCTGGTGACGGCCGTCCAGGCGGCGGGATTGGTGGATCTTCTGACTTCGTTGCGCGATGCGACCGTGTTCGCGCCCAACAACGCCGCCTTTGCCAAGTTGCCCGCCGGAACGCTGGAAGGCCTGCTGGCCAACACCAATCAACTGCGCACGATTCTTTTCTATCACCTGGTCAAGGGTCGGGTGCGCAGTACCGATCTGGCCGCAGGAAAGGTGGCCACCCTGCAGGGGGCTTCGGTCACGGTGGATCTCACGGGAGGCGTCCGAATCAATTCTTCCCAGGTAATTGCCGCCGATGTCGAGGCGTCCAATGGGGTGTTGCACGTCATTGACACCGTTTTGCTGCCCCCGCCGGACTTGGTGGAGATTGCCGTCAGTAACCCGGACTTCAGCACCCTGGTGACGGCGGTACAAGCGGCTGGACTGGTGGATACGCTGAAGGGAGCCGGTCCCTTCACGCTGTTCGCCCCCAACAATGCGGCCTTCGCGAAGCTGCCTGCAGGCACCCTCGAGGCATTGGTCGCCGATCCCGCGCGGCTGAAACACATCCTTCTCTACCATGTGAATCATGGCCCGCGGTTGCGGGCGGCGGATCTGCGGGACGGGACGGTGTCCACACTGCAGGGGGCTCCGCTCCGGGTGGACGTCTCGGAGACGGGCGTTGCGGTCAATCAGGCCCGGGTGCTGTCTGCCGACATTGAGGCGGTCAACGGCATCCTACACGTCGTCGATTCCGTGCTCATCCCCGGAGACGGCTTTGCAGGCAGCGGTCTGTCCACGGTGGTCAAGGGAGAGACGGCATCCGTCGCCTGGCCGGCGCTTCCCGCGTCCACGGCGGTGCTGGAATCCGCGCAAGCCCTGTCGGGTCCATGGACTCCGGTCTCCGCGCCGACGATCACCGCGGATGGAGTCAACAAGGTGGAATTACCCGCTGCGTCGGCCCGCCTGTTCTTCCGGTTGCGCGAGTGATGGCAACCCCGGGGTCATTGGCCCCGGCATCTTCCATTTCTTCCCCTTGAGTGAGGGGAGGGCGGGCCCTGGCAGCAAACCGTGTGTCTGCCGGGGCCCGTTTCGCGTAGGATCCGATCGGCGAAATGATTTCCCTTCGAATCGAATAAAACGCCGCTTCGTCGTGTCCCGGCACTTGCCTCCGGGGGGATTCCGGGAGTAAGAATGGTCCAACAGGTCTCCCTTTTCTCGTCCCCGAAGTCTTTATGCTGACGATCCTTGGGTCCCGGACGGCCGGCAGCGGGTATTGCGATGGCGTTTCGCGTCGCAATTTCCTGCGCATTGGTGCGCTCGGGTTGGGCGGGCTCGCGCTGCCTCAGATCCTGCAGGCCGAGGCGTCCGCGGGGCTTCGCAGCGCGGGGAATCAGCACAAGGCGGTCATCCTCATCTTCCTTCCGGGAGGTCCGTCGCATCAGGACATGTTCGACCTGAAGTCGGATGCGCCGTCCGAGGTGCGGGGGGAGTTCAAGCCCATCGGGACCAACGTCCCGGGCATCCAGATTTGCGAGCATTTGCCCCGCCTGGCCCGCTTGGCCGATAAGTATTCGATCATCCGGTCCATGGTCGGCATGGAAGATCGCCACGAGGCGTTCCAGTGCTACACCGGACGTCTGAATCGCAGCCAACCGCCCGGTGGCTGGCCGTCCATGGGATCCCTGCTGGCCAAGATTCAGGGCGCGGGGGACACGGCTCTTCCCGCGTTCGTGGGGCTGGCGCCCAAGATGGGACACGTGCCCTGGTCGGACAACGGGGTCGCCGGCTATCTGGGGGCGGCGTGTGCGCCCTTCGAGATCAACAAGGGTGGGGGTAAGGATGACATGGTCCTGAATGGGATCACCCTGGACCGGCTCGCCGACCGAAAGGCACTCCTGGGTTCCCTGGATACCTTCCGCCGCGAAGTGGATGCCGCCGGTCAGATCGCCGGACTGGATGCCTACAATCAGCAGGCGTTCGGGATCCTGACCTCCAGTCGATTGGTGGAGGCGCTGGATTTCAAGCGGGAAGACCCGCAGGTGATCGAACGTTACGGCAAGGGGGATCCGAAGAACCGTGACGATGGGGCTCCCAAACTGATGGAGCACTTTCTGATCGCCCGTCGCCTGGTGGAGGCGGGGGCCCGCTGTGTGACGCTGGCCTTCAGCCGGTGGGACCACCATGGGGACAATTTCGGAGCGCTGCGCCAGGATCTGCCGCTGTTCGACCAGGGGTTGAGCGCACTGATCCAGGATCTGCATGATCGCGGACTGGATCGCGAGGTCACCGTGCTGGTCGCGGGCGAGTTTGGACGCACTCCGACCATCAACAAGGATGGCGGTCGGGATCACTGGCCCCGGGTTAATTTCGCGCTCCTGGCCGGCGGCGGTCTGCGGCATGGGCAGGTGATTGGGTCCACGGACCGGCTCGGAGGCGAGGCGGCGTCCCGTCCGGTCACCTTCGGCGAAGTACACGCAACCCTTTACCACGCCCTCGGACTGGACGTGAACAAGGTGACCATCCCCGACCTCACCGGCCGCCCTCAGTTCCTCGTGCCCGACGGCTGCCAGCCGATGAAGGAGCTGGTGGGATGAGGGGAGGGTATAACAACGAAGGCGCAAAGGCGCTAAGAGGGACGGGGAGATGAGTAATCCGGGTAGGGTTTCGATTTCGTCGGAGGTTGAGGCTTTGGCCACGATCGCGGTTAATGCCGCATTTGATGTGCACCGGGAACTTGGGCCGGGATTGC
>JBDKKE010000200.1:0-14252 GCA_039796255.1 Verrucomicrobiota bacterium
CATTCACCTTGGCAAGGTGACGCTCTACCAGGCTGAGCTACGCTCGCGCTCGAAGACGGGGTGATAAATGGTGGAAGGCGTTTCCGATTGCAAGCCGAGTTTTTGCCCGCGGCCTCCGGTCGTTTGTGCAATTAGGCCGCGGCGGCCTCGGTGCGCCGGCGAATCAGTGGAAGGGATTCGCCCCGGACTACGGCCCGGTTGATGGTGATGCCAGCAACGTCGGTGGAGGTGGGAATCTCGAACATGAGATCGCGCATCAGCCGTTCCAGAAGACTTCGCAACGCCCGCGCGCCGGTGCCCTTCTTGATGGCTTCTGCGGCGAGTTCCCGACAGGCGTCGGGTGTGATCTGAAGGTCCACTCCGTCGAGTGAGAAGAGCTTGGCGAACTGCTTTACCAGGGCGTTCTTGGGCTCGGTGAGGATGCGCACCAGGTCGTCCTCGGCGAGTTCATCCAGGATGCTCACCGCCGGAAGCCTTCCGATGAACTCCGGGATGAAACCAAAGGCCAGTAGGTCCTCCGGTTCAACCCGCTTGAGCACTTCGCTGCGAGGCGTCTGGGCGGTCTGCAGCGCAGGATCCGCGCCGCTGAAACCGATGATGCGCCGTCCCAACCGTCGCTGCACAATGCGGTCCAGTCCGACAAAGGCCCCCCCACACAGGAAGAGGATGTTGGTGGTGTCGACTCGGATGTATTCCTGCTGGGGATGCTTGCGGCCTCCCTGGGGTGGGACGTTGCAGACCGTCCCCTCCAGGAGTTTGAGCAGGCCCTGCTGCACTCCCTCCCCGCTGACGTCGCGGGTGATCGATACGTTCTCCGCCTTGCGGGCGAGCTTGTCGATTTCGTCCACGTACACGATGCCCATTTGGGCCCGCTTCACGTCGTAGTCGGCGTTCTGGAGTAGGCGCAGGATGATGGACTCCACATCCTCACCCACGTAGCCGGCCTCGGTGAGTGACGTTGCATCGGCGATCGCAAAGGGCACATCGATGAGGCGCGCAATGGTCTGTGCGGCCAGCGTCTTGCCGCATCCGGTCGGCCCGATCAGGAGCACGTTGCTCTTTTGCAGCTCCACGTCGTCCGGCGGGAGGTCGGATACCCCAGCCGGCAGATTCAGGACGCGCTTGTAGTGGTTGTAGACCGCCACACTGAGGGTTCGCTTGGTGTCCTCCTGTCCAATCAGATGAAGGTCCAGCTGGCGCTTCAACTCGGCGGGCTTGGGAACATTCAGGCGGCGCACATCGCGCTGAGTCTCGTCCCGCAGTTCCTTGGTCAGGACATTCTGGCAGACCCCGACGCAGGAGTCGCAGATGTACACGCCCGGCCCGGCGATCAGCTTCTTTACTTCTGAACGGCTCTTGCCGCAGAAGCTGCACATGGTGATCTGGTGGGCGCGCGCCATGACCAAAGTTTACTTGATATCCGAAGCCACCAGCGCGGGAACCTCGCGGCGGGAAACCACCACCTCGTCCACCAGGCCGAAGTCCTTCGCTTCCTGGGCGGTCATGAAATTGTCGCGATCACAGGCCTTCTCCACCGCTTCATAGGGCTGGCCGGTGTGGTGGCTGAGGATCTCATTGAGCCGCCGCTTGAGGCGCAACATGTGCTTGACGCGGATTTCCACATCACTGGCCTGCCCCTCGGCGCCCCCGAGGACCTGATGGATCATGATGTCCGCGTTGGGGAGGGCAAAGCGCTTGCCCTTGGTGCCGGACGCCGCCAGCACGGCGCCCATGCTCGCCGCCATGCCCACCACGTAGGTATTCACATCGCAGGTCAGCCACTGAAGGGTGTCGTAGATGGCCAGTCCAGCCGTCACTGAACCTCCCGGGGAATTGATGTAGAAATGGATATCCTTCTTCGGGTCGGTCATCTGGAGGAAGAGGAACTGCGCGACAATGACGTTGGCCACCATGTCGTCCACTGGGGTTCCCAGGAAAACGATGCGGTCCTTGAGCAACCGGCTGTAGAGATCGTAACCGCGCTCGGAGCGCCCCTCCTGCTCGATGACGTAGGGAATGCTAAAATTGCGAATGGCGTCGTTTTTCAATGCGGTGCGAGCCTACGAGTGCGCCTTTCGAGCGTCAAGGAACCGGCCCGTTCCGGGGCAGAGCCTGGGGAAGTTCATCCCTGGATGGGCGATGCACTGACTTGCGGACGCGCACTGCTGGCCCGAATCCGTTCCAACGCCGCGAGCGCCGCGGCGCTTTCCGCGAGCTTTTTGCTGCGTCCAACGCCACGTCCCAGTTCGACTCCGAGGTGGTACACGGCGCATTCGAATTGCCGGAAGTGGTCAGGACCGCTCACCGAGAGCTGTTCGTAGCGGGGGGGATCCGGCGAGGAGGTTTGCAGCAGCTCCTGCAACTCCCCCTTGGGATTGGTCAGGCTGGGAAGCTCGGTCAATTCCCCAAACTCCTCGATGAACAGCCGGACGATGATCTCGCGGGCAGTCTCGTAGCCGGCATCGAGGAAGACTGCACCAATGATCGCCTCGAAGGCATCAGCTATGGTGGAGGTCCGGGTGCGTCCGCCGGTGGTCTCCTCCCCGCGGCTGAGGATGAGATAGTCCCCCAGCCGCAGACGCCGCCCCTGGGCGCCCAGCGATGTGCGATTGACCAGTTGGGCGCGGGCCTGGGTCAGCGGTCCTTCACCGTACATGGGAAACTTACGGTAAAGCTCCGCGGTGACGACGATCTGCAGCACGGCGTCCCCAAGGAATTCCAGGCGCTGATTATGGTGCTGCGCCGTCCCAGTTCCCGATTCGTGCGCCAGCGAGGGATGGGTCAGCGCGAGGGTGAGATATGCGGGGTCCCGAAACGTGTAGCCGAGCGCCGCTTCCAGATGTTGGGTGTCCGTCACGCGCGATCCCAATGCGGTTCAGGCCACCGCAGGCGCCAATGAGGTCAGCTCACTGGGCGCATTGAAGGGCTCCTCGACCGGCTCTGCGGCAACCACGGAATCGGGAGCTGTCGGAGCGCCGTCCAATCCATGCGCCAGCAGGTCTCCCACCTGACGCTGTACGTCCTCCAGTTGATCCAGTTGAAGGTTCGGATCCGCAATCGTGAACAGATCCCCGCTGCGTCCGTGTTCGTATACGAAGAGTCGGCCCCCCCCCTCCCGCACCTGAGTTTTAACCTTCAGGATGCGCTTCCGTTCGAGCATGACCGCTAGGATGTAGCACGCGGCGCCAAAGCGAGGCTCGCCGCGCTCCAGCATCTTTCTCAGCAGGGATTCCGCATCGTCCTTGGCGATGGCTTCCGGCGCGACCGCGGGGGGCGCCTCGTAAACGCCGCGCCAGTGCGATACCAGATTGGGGCGTGCAAGCACCTCCGCCCCCTGCGCCTTCCAGGCCTCGGCACACAGGTCCATCCGTTCAAAACCATGCCGCTGTTCCAGGAGGACGGTGTAGTACGATTCCTGGTCGGCAAAGGTGCGTCCGGTGACGGCGCACACGTGGCCGCGGGATTGGATGTTCCACTCGATCATGTCAAAAATTGGGGCGTCCCGGACTGCGGGGCGGACCCAGTATTGAAGGCGGTTTGGCATCTGCAATGAGCATTTCCCGCATTTCCCGCAGAGAGTCCGTCTCGCCCCGTGCCGTCCGCCAACTCCGGCGCAGGTTCCCCGTGCCCTGGTGTTCGGCTTCGGATACGCTTCACCCATGGTGCATATGGGCATGGGCTACGACGTCCATCCGCTGGTGGAGGGACGAAAACTGGTACTGGGAGGGGTGGAGATCCCACATGCCCGGGGACTGGACGGTCATTCGGACGCCGACGTCCTGATGCACGCGATCACCGACGCGGTGCTGGGGGCCATCGGCGAGGTGGACATCGGACACCTCTTCCCCAACACCGATCCCACCTGGAAGGGTGCTCCCAGCCGGATCTTTCTCGAGGAGGCGGCCCGCCGGGTCCGCGCCCTCAACGGTCGCATCGTGAATGTGGATGTCGCACTCGCCGCCGAGCGTCCGAAGGTCTATCCCCACCTGACCGCCATGAAGGCGAATGTGGCCGCCGCGCTGGGACTCGATCCCCGCAAGGTGGGCATCAAGGCCACCACCAACGAGCGCCTGGGCTTTGTCGGACGCGAGGAGGGCATCGCCGCGATGGCGGTGGCGGCGGTGGACCTTCCCGAATAGGGTCCGGGAACCGCAATCCGCACATCATAATATGGGAGCCAAGGCTGAGATCGGTTGGACCACGCGGGGTGAGGACGGCGTCAAGCGCCACGTCTTCGCCCAGAAGGTCGGCCGCGACTGGAAATTCTACGAACGGCCGCGCCGCAAGGGTCGGGATATCGAGTGGGAGGAATTGCTGGAGCCCCCGCTCTCCGACTGGCTGGAACTCATGGATTCCCTGCAGCGCCGCACCGCCCGGGATCTCCATCCACCGAAGCACTTGGATCAATTGCGGCAGATGATCCGGGAACGGTTTCCCGAGCATCAGTTCGAATGAAGTCCGGGAGGGCCGTCCCCTCCCATCACAAGGCGTTGAGATTTGGCGGGCCGCGAAAGCGCCAGCGCTCGCATCCAAACCACACGACGATCATGAGGACCGCTGCACCGCTGACGATGCGCAGGGCCAGTTGATTGGGCGGCTGCACGCCGATCAGCAGCAGGAAGAGACATCCGATGACGGATACCGCGGCGAGCGGACGATACCAGGCACCCAGTTGCCAGGGTCCGAAGCGGGTCCAGGTCCTGCCGTAGGCCAGCAGTCCCGCCCCGATCGGCAGCACGTAGCTGATGTAGAGGAAAACCGTGCAGACCGCTGCGATCGTCGTGTAGGCCACGAACAGGGTGAAGGCCACCCCGGCGATGGCGGTGGCCCAGACCGCGACCGAAGGCGATTTTGTCCGCGGATTCACCGCACGCAGCCAGCGCGATGCCGGCAATCCTCCGTCGCGGGCGAAGGCAAAGGTCATCCGCGAGGCGGAGGTGAGAGCGGCCAGGCCGCAGAGGTATTGGGCGAGGACGATTCCCGCCAGCAGCAGCGCGGCGAATCCTCCCGGAAGCACCGAGCGCAGGATCCAGGGAACCACCTCTGCGCCCCGGGCCGCCCCGGCGGCGACATCGGGAAGAGCCAGGAGTAGCGCGCTGATCATCACCCAGCCAAAGAGACCGGAGATCAGCACCGAGCGGACGATGCCGCGTGGGACGTTGCGGGCTGCGTCGAGGGTTTCCTCCGACGTGTGGGCCGAGGCGTCGAAGCCGGTGAGGGTGTACGCTGGCAGGAGCAAGCCGAGGGCGAAGAGCCAGGGCAGGCTTCCCTGACGTGGGAAAACGGGCGACGCCTCGGGGAGCCCGCTGAAATTGCTGAAGGTCCATAGACGCGACCACTCGAAGTGAGGGGTGGCGACGAGGACCGCCGCGGTCAGCACCGAGGCGACTCCAAGGATCAGCCATCCGCTGAGGTCGGTCAGCCAGGTGGTCAGGCGGATTCCGTAATGGTTGAGCAGTCCCTGCGAGAGGGTCATGCCGACGATGACGGCCGTGCGGATGCCTTCCGCCGGGGAGCCGGACGGTGTGAGTCCGAAGGCGGCGGTGGCGAAGTCGTAGGTTCCGGCATTGACGGCCGCCACCACGGTGACCAGTCCGGCCAGATTGAACCACGCCGTGGCCCACCCGCAGGCGCGGCCGCCCAGCAGGCTGCCCCAATGATAGAGCCCGCCGGCGGTGGGAAAGGCCGAGGCGATCTGGGCCATGGCCGAGGCGACAGCCAGCGAGAAGAGCCAGGCCAGCGGCCAGCCGAGTCCGAGGCTGGCCCCACCGGCGCTGCACAGGCCGACATGGAAGGAGGTGATGCCTCCCGCAAGAATGCAGATGATGGAGAACGAAATCGCGAAGTTGGAGAACCCGCTCATCCGCCGCGCCAGCTCGGGCTGATATCCCAATTGCCGGAGCAGCTGTTCGTCGTCTGAGGGGGGAGTCACTTTTGGAGATAACTGACGAGATTGCGGGCGATGGCGGCGCCCTCGCTGCGGACGTCGCGTTCGCTGGCGCCCCGGGACAACACCATCTTGGCCGCAATGGCGTAGGGGTTGCGCGTCACCAGGCCTCCGGGCATGTGGTGCTGCTGGTTTTGGGAGCCGATGAAAAGAAAGGGCTCGGACACGTTTCCGGCCAGATCCGACACCGCCACCTGCACCTCAATATGCTCTGAGCCGGCACCAAATCCCACCGTGGCCCGGACGGCTTCATTCCCTTCGTCTACCTGGGTGAACCATCCCCCAACCATCCACCCCTGCTTCGGAAGCACGGCGTCCGCCGGGAGAAAATCCGGACGCAGGCCTCCGACATTCTGAAACCGCTGCGCGGGGTATCCTGCCTTTTTCAGGGTGCCCACAATGCTGTCCGAAAGCACATTGACCAGTTGCTGCGCCTTGGCCGCCGGATCGCTGTCGCCGCGCAGGCGTCCGAGGATCCGTCCCGGGACCCGGTTCTGCGAGAGCAGGGTGTGTTTCTCCAGTTCTGCCGGATCGATGTAAAAGTCGGACACATAGATCATGTCCGGCTTCTGAACGGCATTGGTGGCCGATGACGGATTCCCTGGTGTCGAGGTGGCGGTTGCCCCCCTTGGAAGACTGGAGCATCCGAGGCTGAGGAGAAGCGTTAGGGTAAGGGCGCTGACGGCAGGGTGGAAAAGGCGTTTCACGGCTTCAGTGGTTCTTGTTCTCCCCCGTTTCGTGGTGTCCCGGTGGTTCAATCCCCCCTCCTGTCTAAAAGACCTCTTGGTACAGGGCGCGGAGATCTTGGGCGGTGACTGGAATGGCGTTGGTCTTGTGGCAGGGGTCGTCCCAGGCCTGAGCCACCAGGGCGTCCAATTGATCCTCCCGCACGCCGTGTTCCCGCAGCTTGGTGTTGAGACCCAGCTCGGCGAGGAAGCGGCTGATGAATCCGACCGTCTGGCAGTCCGCCTCGCCGTCCGAACACCGCATGAGGTCGAGTCCGCAGGCAATGCCCACCCGGCGGTAGAGGCCGGGCTTGGCTCGGGCGTTGAAGTTCATGACCGCCACCAGGCATAGCGCGTTGGCCAGTCCATGGTGCATGCCGCAGATGGTGGACAGCGGGTGCGCCAGGGAGTGCACGGCGCCGAGGTCCTTCTGGAAGGCCACCGCACCCATGGCGGCGGCGACCAGCATGTGGCCGCGGGCCTCCAGATCCCTTCCGTCGCGTACCGCCCGGGGCAGCGCGCCGACGACGAGGCGGACGCCCTCCAGGGCGATGCCGTCGCACATGGGATGAAACACCGGGCAGGTGTAGCTCTCGATGCAATGGGTCAGGGCGTCGGCCCCGGTGGCGGCGGTCAGTTTGGGCGGGAGTCCAACGGTGACCTCCGGATCCAGGATCACCAGCTTGGCCAGCATCTCCGGATGAAACAGCACCGCCTTGCGCCGGGTGGCGTCGAGGGTGATCACCGAACTTCGGCCCACCTCGCTGCCTGTGCCGGCGGTGGTGGGAATGGCGATGAAGGGGACGAGGCCCGTCCAGTCGGGCTGATCGTAGAACCGCGTCAGGTCAAACCCCGGCCTCAAGGCCAGCAGGCGCGCCGCCTTGCCGGCATCCAGGGCACTGCCGCCGCCGATGGCGATCACTCCGTCACAGGCCTTGTCGCGGAGGATCTGGGCAGGTTGGCGGACGTCGTCCTCCACGGGGTTGGGATGGACCCCCGAAAAGAGGAACCAGGAACGGTCCTGTCCTTCGGCGCCCAGGACGGCGACGAGGGCGCGAAAAGCGTCCGTCGGCACCAGGCCGGGATCTGTGACCACCAGTGGACGTTGAATGCCAAGACCGGCCAGGTGGGCCGGAAGTTCGCGCAGGGCACCGGCGCCGAACAGGGTGCGGGTGGGAAAGGAAAACGAAGTCACGCTCATGACAGGGCGGGCCGAGACTAGGCGAGTCGCCGATGAGGGCGAGCGTGATTTTACTCCGGACGTTGAAGGGACGAAAGGGGGCTCCCGGCCGCGGATCCGCTCCGGGCGCCGTAGGCGCCGGCTTCCGGACAGAGTTGTCACTGTCTTGTAACCCTGCCGACCTTGCGTAGCCTCCGGACATGCCTACGAAGTCCCGGGTGATGCCCAAGATCCTGGTGGTGGACGACGAACCCGATGCCCTCGAGCTGGTGAGCTTCAACTTGAAGGCCGCCGGATACGAGGTGGTGACTGCCGATGACGGCGCGGAGGCCATCAAGAAGGCGCGGCAGCAGGTCCCTGATCTCATTCTGCTGGACGTGATGCTTCCCGAGGTGGACGGCCTGGAGGTTTGCAAACTGTTGCGGCGCGATGCCGCGACCGCGGGAATCCCCATCATCATGCTCACCGCGAAGGCGGCGGAGATTGACCGGGTTCTCGGACTGGAGTTGGGAGCCGACGACTACGTGACCAAGCCGTTCAGTCCGCGAGAGCTGACCCTGCGGGTAAAGAATCTGATGCGACGACGGAACGTCACCGAGGAGAAGTCCGACCAATTCACCATCGGGGATCTCTTCATCGACGTGCCCCGGCACTTGGTGACCGTGGCCCGCAAGCGGATCGATCTTACGGCGACGGAATTCAAGCTGCTCACCATCCTGGCCCAGCGGCGCGGACGCGTTCAGTCCCGGGAGCAGTTGCTTCGCGATGTCTGGGAGTACGACAACATCATCGACACCCGGACTGTGGATACCCACATGCGACGGCTGCGGGAAAAGCTGGGTGGGGCCTGCCGGTACCTCGACACCGTGCGCGGCGTCGGGTATCGATTCATCGAGAACTGACCGTCGTCCGGTCGGCAATCCATCGAATGGCTTCCCTTCTGCCGTGGCTCGGAGCGCTTGTGGGTGCGGGTGCGGCGTGGTGGTACTGGCGCCTTTCGGTGGCCGGACAACGCGCCCTGCAGGAGTCCCGCCGTGAACTCAGCGAAATCCAGCACTCGCGGACACTGCAGCTCGCCGAGCAGGAGACCAAGCAGCAGGCGGTGTTCAACAGCATGGTGGAGGGTCTGCTCATTCTCGACGAGGAGGGGCGGGTCCAGTTCGCCAATCCCACTCTCGGACAGCTCTTTCATCTGCCCCGCGATGTCCGGGGACTCACCCTCATTGAGGCCCTGCGCCTGCACGAACTCCAGGAGGTTGCCCGCCGGGCGATGACCGAGGGGCGGGTCACCGGCTTCGAACTGCACCTTCCAGGCGAGAACGGCCGGGTGGTTCAGGTCAATGCGGCCAGCGTCCGCGATCCGGAGAAGGCGCATGCCGGAACCATCCTGGTCTTCCACGACCTGACCCGCATCAAGCAGTTGGAGAGTGTGCGCAAGGAGTTTGTCGCCAACGTCAGCCACGAGCTCCGCACGCCCCTCTCCCTGATCAAGGGTTACGTGGAGACGCTGCTCGATGGCGCCAAGAACGACCCGGCGGTCGCCACCCGTTTTCTGCAGACCATTGAGAAGCACGCGGACCGCCTGTCGTTCCTCATCGAGGATCTTCTCACCATCTCCCAGCTCGAGTCCGGTTCGGTGGCGCTCAACCTCCAGCCGGTCGACCTGCGCGAGCAGGTCCAGCAGGTGGCCGGCGAACTGGAGTCGAGGGCGGCGGAGCGCGGCGTGCGCCTGGACAACGAGGTGCCGGAGGGGCTTCAGGTGAGTGCGGACGCCGATCGTCTGCAGCAGGTGCTGTTCAATCTCGCCGACAATGCCATCAAGTACGGTCGACAGGGAGGACAGGTTCGCCTGGGCGGGCGGCGGTTGGACGGCGGGCAGATCGAGGGTTGGGTGGCGGATGATGGTCCGGGGATTCCCGCGGAGGCCATTGACCGGGTGTTTGAGCGGTTCTATCGCGTGGACCGTGCCCGTTCGCGCGAACAGGGCGGAACCGGGCTCGGATTGAGCATCGTAAAGCACATCATTCAGAGCCATGGCGGAGAGGTCCGCGCCGACAGTGCTCCGGGCAAGGGGGCCAGCTTCTTCTACACGCTCCCGGCGGTTTCCATCTGAGAGCCTGTCCGAAAACTCAGAGGGGTCCTGCGGCGAGGGATTTTGGTGGTGGCCAAGGCGGCGAGGCCGGCGCATCCCCGCAGTGGGCTGTAACGGCCGAGCCAACGCAGGCCACCGGCAAAAGACCCGCCGCCCGGAGGGTTTTCGCGGAAACGACCCACTGTCTTCGTTGCTCGTCGGTCACAGACCTCTGCGGGTATGCTCCCTCCTCGCGCCTGCATCCCGCCGAAGCTGGAATGCGAAGCCGGATCGCCATCGGGCCGTTTCCGCGAAAAAAGGACCCCTCTGAGTTTTCGGACAGGCTCTGAAGGCGCCACCCGATTTCGACCTGCGCCTGGATCTCCTGAACCTCGAGGCGCGTAAGCCGGTCGCCCGCCTTCACCAGGGCCCCCGGGTTGGCCAGGGACTCTAGAACTCGGCTGATGAACTTCGGCCCGACGACCGCGCGTCTCCCTGACCGCACAGTGCCGATTTCCTCTTCCGTCGCTACATGGGGCTCCAGCCGTTCCGGCCGTACCGCGCCACCGCGAGTCGGGGCAATGCGGATTCCTTCGGGGAGTGGGGTTTCTGCCTGTCGCATGCGGGCCGAACGAGCCGAGCAAACAGGGGGAGCCATCGCTTCATGGCGACTTCAGCGGAAACCACTGCAACCGGTCACTGACGAGGCGCTCTCTCGGATTGCCGCCTGGTTTCGAACCTCGCCGAACCCGAGCCTTACCGAACTCTGCGACAGCGTGTGGAACAGCTTGCTGAAGCGTCTCTGAAATCAGGTGAAGAAGTTGGGGCGGACGCAGGGGCTTCTTCTTTTCTGTTATTCTCAGCGGGTAGCGGCCATGGACTGGTTGACCTTATTTGAGCGAGCGCGTCGTGCGTTCCATCAACCACAGCACGTCCTTGTTGTTCGGCGAGGGGACGTTGAGCGGGATCTCCTGGCCCTTCTTCAGGACGGGGACCGTCCGGGCGTCCACCCATTTCTTGATCTCGGAATGGCCGTCCGCAAAGGAGAGGCCGCCGGCCCGGTTATGGTAGCCGGCCGGATAGTCCACGATCTTCCATTGCGCCGGTTTGTCGGGATATCCGGTCATGCCGACGATCATTTCGCCGTCATTGATGGAGTCCTCACGCTCGTCCATGAACACCCAGGTCATGGTGGGATCGGTGAAGTCGGAGAACTTTTTGTAGATTCGAAACCCCGGGCCGAAACCGGCGACGTCCGTGGAGTCAATCCACCCGTTCATGGACATGCTGCGCACGCGCGGGAGCTTGACTCCCTTGACGGTGACGGTGCTGAAGTCAGAGGGACATTTAAACAACTTCGCCGACTTGCCGCAGTAGGACCAAAGAAGTCCCTTGGAAAGGTCCTGATTGACGTCCCAGTTACTCCGGTTGCCCGGATCAAAATTGAGATTTCCATTGACCCATTGATTCGGTCCATACGACTGCGGCAAACGATCGGCATTGTCGTCCACGTAGATCCGCCAGCCGAGCATGAGTTGGTGTCCGCTGTTCATGCACTGAATGCCCTGGGCCTTCGACTTTGCCTTGCCCAGTGCGGGTAGGAGCATTCCTGCCAGGATGGCGATGATGGCGATCACCACCAGCAATTCGATCAGGGTGAAGCCGCAGGCGCGGGGGCGTAACTCCGGGGATTGAACCGGGGCCGACGGACGTTGAGCAGGGAACCGGGTGATCATGGAGTCAGGGGGAGTTTGGAAGTGAAGGCGGAGGTGTTCTCTTACCAAACCAAGAGGCTACCCACATTCGGGGCGGACGCCAGTAACGGTTGAGTGGCGGTCCCCACGGACCGGTATGCGGACGATCCATCCGGTGCCTTTTCCCCTCTCCGTACCTCCGTGACTCTGGGGTGGATACTCCGCGGTGCCGGGGAATCCCTCACCTCCGGCTGAACGGCACCAACGCGTAATCCTTCACCACCACCGGCCCCAATTGGCGGATGAAGTAGAACATCAACGCCTGGAAGGTGGTGGCGCTGGTGAAGTATCCGAAGAACTCATGAATGGGCAGTGAGGCGCCGCGGAAGGTGTAGGCGGCCGGGAAGGTGTTGGGAATGTTCCAAGCCCAGTCGTGGTTGATGCCGATGTGGAAGGCCTCCCATACCGGTAGAATCAGCACCGCCAACAGGAAGAACCACAGCCAGAAGGCCGGGCATTTGGTGTAGGCACGGAAGGCGGGGCTGCGAAACCAGGCCAGCCAGGTGATGGCGTATCCCGCCCCCATCATCCACCACGCATAGTCGGTGGCCCGGGGATTGGGGAAGAGGAAGTACAGGGCCAGCCAGGTAGCGGTGATGGGTCCGAACACCCACACGAACAGCGGACGCAGCCACTGCTGCTCCTCCTCGAACCAGCGGTCGGGCAGTAGGTGCGAGAACAATGCGTAGAGCACGACCAGCCATAGGCAAAAGGCCGGATAAAACAGGTACTCCATCACCGGCATGTCATTGCCCAGCCAGAGATGGCGGGTCCAGCGTCCGGGTCCCTCACCGGCACGAATCAGCCAGCCCAGCAGGTATTGCTTGCCCTCCGGATATCCCCAAAGCCCCACCTCGACGGCCTTATTCTGGAGCAGGATGGTGGCGGGTACGATGGAGCTGAAGACCAGCGCGGTCATCCACCCCGTGTAGCGGACCGCGTAGTACGGCCAGGCAAACACGATGCCGCCCACCATGTAGGCCAGCACTGAACCCTCGTAGGTGAAGCCGCGGCGGTAGAAGAAGAGGCCGAGCACCAGGCAGGCCGCAGTGAGCAGCAGATGAAGCGGTGCCGTGAGATTCAGGCGTCCGCGGGGCCACAGGGGTTGGCGAAGGAAGTTCATGAGTAGAAAAGGCGGCGCAGGACTCGGGCAATGAAGCCGGGGGGACGCACCTTGATCACCGTTTCATTTTCCTTCCCACGGCATCCCTTGGTCCGGGTGGTGATGCGGGTGGTTTCGAGGAAACCCACCCAGCGCTCCTCGCGCTTGTAGAAGCGCTTCTGGTCGTCCACCACATAGATGATGTCGTGAAACAGCAGCGTGCACCACAGGTACAGGTAATAGAACAGGGGGACGACGGCGACGATCCACAATAGCTCCTCGACCGGCACCCGGTGCCCGGTGATCCAGCCAAAGAGGGGGACGGGCAGTTTGAAGAGGTGGCGTCCTTCGGGGAAATCCCAGACGAGGAACACGTCGGCAATCCACTCGAAGAAGAAACCCAATACCAGCAGGCCATTGACGGTGATGGTCATGAAGAACCGCCACATGGCGAACTGGAAGGTGACGCGGAAGTACCACAGCAGCGCCGCCACCAGAAGGAAGTACGGGGTGATGCAGGCCGCGTAGGACCAGCGTCCCAGGGCGTCGATGGTGAACGGTTGCATGTCGGAGACGCGCGCAGCGTATGCGGTGCGACTCCCGCTGGGGAGAAAGTTCCATCGTTCATCCGCAGCACGCCTGGGTGTGTGCGGATTCCAGTGCCGATGCGTGGAGACGCCGTTCCTACGGCGCCTTCGGCGGCACCGCCGGCGCCACCACAGTGACGATGGTTCCCTCCGCAATGGAGTCGGCAGGGTTCAGGATGACGCGATCCTGCGGGCTGACCCCGCTGAGGATTTCCAGGGACGGCCCCAGGTCGCGTCCGAGAGTTACCGGACGCAGCTCCACGCGTCCTTCCGCCGTGACGATCGCGATCTGCGGGCCGGTGTTGCGGTACAGGAGCGTATTGGCTGGCAGGGTTACCACCGGTTCAGGATGCACATCGGGAAAGCGCACCTGGGCAAAGCTTCCCGGCAACAGGTGTCCGTCGGGATTCGGCAGTTCCAGTTCGGTGAGCAGCGTGCGCGAAGCCGGATCCAGGGCTCCGGCGGTGCGGACGATGCGTGCCGGGAACTTTCGATTGGGCGTCTCGTTGAAGGTCACCTCCGCCGTCTGGCCCACAGCAATGCTGCCCGCGAGACTCTGCGGCACGCGGACAAACACCCGCAGGGTGGCGGTCTGCGCCACCCGGTACAGCTCGGTCGGAGTGGCGGGATTCACCAGTTGCCCGATGTCGAGCCGCCGTGCGGTCACCGTGCCGGCAAAAGGGGCGGTGATCTGGGCAAAGCCCAGCAGGCTCTCCAGCCGGCGCACCTCGGCGCGGGTGGATTCCAATTGGGCGGTGCGCAGCGCCAGTTCCGACGCCTTTTCATCCGCTTCCTGCACGCTGATGGCCTTGATCTTCCGCATTTCCTCCCAGCGGGCGGAGGTCTTGGCGGCCAGATCCTGCGCTGCCAAGGCCTCGTTGACCCG
>JBDKKE010000201.1:0-2984 GCA_039796255.1 Verrucomicrobiota bacterium
AAACGTTTAAGTTCAACGCGTTGTCAATCTAATATTTCGAGTCGTTCTGCCAGCTTACTCTCTCCGGATTCCATCAATTGAGGATCTCAATTCCCCACCATCGACTTTTAAAACAGGCTCTTAGGATGGATCTCCAAAGAAACTGCTTCTTATTATGAAATCTGGAATATCCTCCTTGGTTTTCGGGCTCCTTGGCCTCTTCGGAGGGTTTTCACTTTGCTACGTGCATGTTGTCTTGCCCGTGCGGGGAGATCTCGTTTCGAGGATTCTAGCGATGCAAGATCCGGCCGGTCACGCCTCGATAACCCCATTGCCGAAAAACACCCCTGATTTGTATCGGCAACGATCATCCCCCTGGGAGAGTCCGAAGTGGATTCATCCTATGCTCCCACCTAAGCCGGTTGAGAAATGAACTGGGTCGGCGGAGGGCAGACATGCCGATAGCCGGTTGAAGTCGGGCCTCTCCAGCATCAGCGAGAGGAAGGACAGCGTCACCGACACCGCCGCCACGTAGTCGAATCCGTCCATTTGCCGCGCCCTGACGTGGTTGAACCCAAGGGTTTATCTTCCACGTCAGGTCGGGGCGGTAAACCGCCCCCTGCTGCCAATGAGTCGGCTATTTTCCGTAAGATATATTATCCGACTTGAAGAACGGCCCGTAACTCCTTGAAGGCATTCAGGAATTTGCGGTCGGCATCGTCGGTGTCACTCCGCACGCAAACTGTAGCTGGTGCTTCGCCCGCCCCCGGCGTCGTGGACGAGAAGGCCACGACCCACCAGTTCCAAGATGTCCCGCAGCGCCGTGTCCTGCGAACACTTGGCCAGCTTCGCCCACTTTGAAGAAGTCAGCTTGCCTTCAAAACCGTCGAGCAATCGGTTCAACAGCAGGCGTTGCCGTTCGCTGAACGGCTCCGTCCCGTGCGTCTGCCAGAACCGGGCCTTGCGAAGCACATCGACTAACGTCTCCTCCGCGCTGTCAATCGCCCGGCCCAGACACTCCAGAAACCATTCGAGCCAAGGGGTGATGTCGAGGCCGCCCTTCTGCGTACGTTCCAACAGGTCGTAGTAGACTTTGCGCTCCAGCCGGATTTGCGCCGACAGGCTGTAGAACCGTTGGGGACTTTGCTCGGAACGCGCCAGCGTCAGGTCCGCAATCGCGCGGGCGATGCGCCCGTTGCCGTCGTCGAACGGATGCAGCGTGACAAACCAAAGGTGGGCGACGCCCGCCTTGAGCACGGGGTCCAAGTCGTCCTTCGCGTTGAACCATTTCAGGAAGGCAGCCGTTTCCTTTTTCAGCCCCTTGGCGGCGGGCGCTTCAAAATGCACCCGTTCCTTGCCAAACCCGCCGGAGACGACCTGCATCGGTCCCTTGGCGTCGTCGCGCCATTGCCCGACGAGGATCTTGTGCATCCCGCCGTAGCCGGTCGGGAACAGTGCCGCGTGCCAGCCAAACAGGCGGGTGGCGCTCAGCGATTGCGCGTGGTTCTGCGTGGCGTCGAGCATCATCTCGACGACCCCGTCCACATGGCGGTCGGCCGGTGTCAGCGCGCCGATGTCCATTCCCAGCCGTCGGGCGATGGACGAACGCACTTGGGCACGGTCCAGCAGCTCACCTTCGATCTCGGAAGATTTCAGCACGTCGAGCGTCAGGGTCTGCAACGTGGCTTCCGCTTTCAGCGGAAAGCCCAGAGCCTCCATCCGGCCAAGGAGCCGCCCCTGCCGATGCCGCACGGACGCAAGTAGGCCGGCCAGTCTTTCATGGTTCCAGGTAAACTCCGGCCAGTCCGGCAATTGATGGATGTAGCGAGCCATCTCCGCACCTCTGATCACGAGGGTAAGACGGATTCACCGCCTCCAGCAACCCTGTTCGCCGCACTTCGTGCGGTGATTAAGCGGGCTATTCGCCGCACACCATCGAAAACCTCACCGCCGGCAGGCGGTTCCAAAGCCGGCGAAATCCTGCTAAGCTGTCTGGCTTCCAGCCGCCCATTCAGCACGGACGGGAAGCGGCAATTTCAACCAGCGGGTGAGCAAGCGAGGCCAAGCCATTGAAAGCATTCAGGAAATTGAGTTTCGCCCCCTGCCCGCGGTTTCGCTTCGGCGCGTTTCGCCGGACAACCTTTGCCTTGGCCCGGATAGGGACGCGTCGGGGCGCGTTCATTCCGGTGATGAAACCTCCTGACACCACCGAACAACTCGTCTCTGTCGAGACCGCCGCCGCGCGGCTCGATGTCTCCCGCCGCAGCCTCTACCGGCTGATTGCCCGCCGGGAATTGCCCCAACCGCTCAAGGTCGGCCGTTGCTCCAAGCTCTGCGCCAGCGACCTCGCCGCCTACATTCAACGCCTCCAGCACAAGGCCCGGCCATGATCGCCTACATCTACCGCCGCAAGCGCAAGGTCGAAGGGCGTCTGGAATTGCAGCGCACCTACCGGGGCCGCTTTCGCGTCCAAGGGGACGACCTGCGGGACGTGTCGTTGGACACCCCGGACAAGCAGGTGGCCCAGTCCCGCCTGCGGGAACGCATTCAGGAACGGGAATGGGAAGTCGCCGGGCTGACAGCCCCGGCGTCCGAACGTCAGGCAGTGGCCAAGGCCACCCTCGTCCACCTGACGGACTTCCTCGCCGATCTCAAGGTGGACGCCATGCGTCCGTTCCTGACGGCGCGCGCGTCCACCACCAAGAACCGGAAGGAAGCCGTCATCCCGCTGCATCCCTCCCTCGCGCAAGAACTGCGCGGAGCCAAGGGCGAGCTGACGGAGGACCCTTGATGCGCTCGGTCGCAAGCTGGACTTCCATGCCCTGCGGAAAACCTTCGCCACGCGGCTCGCCGGCAGCGGCGTGCCCCAACGGCTGACGCAGGAACTCATGCGGCATCAGGACGCCAACCTGACGGCCCTGACTTACACGGATGCCTCCCTGCTCCCGACGTTCGACGCGGTGGCCTCGCTGAAGTGGGAGGGGGACGGCGGAGGTTCATGCACA
>JBDKKE010000202.1:0-4829 GCA_039796255.1 Verrucomicrobiota bacterium
GCCCATCCGTAAAGATGCACCCCCTTGCCGGTGCCGCTGTCCGGACAACCCGGCCACTGCGCGTAAAGAATGGCGTGATGAACCACTCGGCCATTGCCCGGCTTGATATCCATGGCGGCGATGTACACGTCGTTGGTGAATGGCTGCGCGATGGCAATGTCGCGATACTCCAAAACTCCAGTGGCGGGAATCTGCTGCACCTCCGGCAGCCGGATGACCACATCGGGCGTGCCTAGTTGCCAGGACGGTAGCGGCGGCAGCGGCTCAGCCAGCGGATCCGGACCGTCGCCTCGGGGTGCCCCAGCAGCGACCCAGCGGAGAACCGTCTGGGTCTGCTCCCGGGAGAGACGGTGTTCATTGGCAAACCGTCCAATCCCGGGATCGGCAGGCCAGGGAGGCATGCGGCCCGTCAGGAGGACCTCCTCGATCATCGCGGCGTTGTTGCGGACCCGGCCATGGCCATCCATGGCCCAGGGTCCGATCCCGCCCTCCCGATGGCAGACGATGCAATGCTCCTGGAGCAGCGGTGCGATTTCGCGGGCATACGAAGGCATCCCACCCGGCTCGCCGGCGGATGCGTAGGTGATGCGGCATCCCTGCGCGGGCACCCGGGCGGTGGTGACCGGCTGTCCGGCCAGAAACTCACCCAGAGCGGCCTCCAGGTAACGATTCTGGGGAGCCGGACGTTCGGCTCCGGCAGCGAACTGATCGTCGATAGCCCCCTGGTAGAAAACCTTCCAGTCCTGCGCTCCCACCGCCACCACTTCCGCGGTCCGCTCCACTCCCAAAGCCAGCGCCACCCTCTGCTGAGGATCGCGAAGGTAGGTCACCCGATGAAGGCCCAGCTCGTTCACCTCCTTGGCAATCGCTTCCAGGGAATCGTCGGCGTAGGTGTTGATGACCCAGAACTCCACCCCCTGGGATCCAAACCGCTTCTTCATCTGCTTCAGTTTGCCCACACTCTTCCGCGCAATCGGACAGCCGGTTCCGGTAAAGAAGAGCACCACGGCCCGCCCCTCGGCGCGCTGAAGTTGGTAGTTGTGACCGGCAACGTCAGTCAGGTTGAAATCCGGCACCGCGCGGGCCGCCCATGCCGCGGATTCCGGTGTCAGGATGGCCAGCAGGCCCAAGACCAGGCTCCAAACCGGGAGGCTTTTTGCGACGGGGAAAGAATCGAGTTTCATGGCGTTGCTGCGGTGAGAGGCGCCCGGCACGGGACGTGTCTTAACATTTGAATGGCTATCACAGAATTTGGGCCGAGTCACTTTGAAGTTGGGATCCAGGGAAAGTCGGCCAGTGAATGACGCTCGTGGTGAAAATTCCTTCCGCAGAGACGACCGGCACTCTAAACGACTCACCGTGACTGCGACCCCACCCTTCTCCATCGAAGCCCGAACAAAGACCGGCAGTGCCCTTCATCGTCGGACACCCACCCGGGTGGCCCTCCTGATGATGCTCTTGGGCGCCACGTTCGGCACAGAAGTACGGGCTGCCGATTCCGCAACGGATGCCTCCTTTGATGCCACTGCGGACGAATTCGTCCGCTTCTTCCATGATTCTCAACCGCTCGCCGGTGTGGCGTTGGGCTGGCATCAGTACGACGGGCGCTTCGTTGTTCCCACCGCGGAACAGAACGCGGCCGTCCGCCGGGAACTTCACCGCTTTCAGGACCGGTTCTCCGCCTTCCCGCCCGCAACGCTTTCCCCGCGTGCCCGCCGGGATCGGAGCGTGATTGAGAACCGCATCGGCATGTCGCTGCTCTTTGCCGACCGGCTTCGCTGGACGGAGCGGAGTCCGCTGGCCTATGCCGATCAGCCCGACATCTCCATCTACCTCAAGCGCGACTGGAAGCCGCTGGCCGATCGCGTCCGCGACATCACCGCCATTCTACAGCAGGCGCCGGCCCAATTCGCTGCCGCCCGCACCAATCTGGAACCGCGCCTGCCCCAGCCCTGGATTGAACTGGCCATCCAGGTGGCCGAGGGCACGGCCTCCTTCTGGGAGAACGAGGTCTCAGCAGAGGCGGCCCGGGTGGACGACACTTCGGTTAGCGCCGGTTTCACCGCCGCCCGCACGGCGGCCGTGTCCGCCATCCGTGGTTATGTGGACTGGCTCAAGACCACCCGTCTTCCCCACGCGGTGGAGACGTTCGCGATCGGACGACAGGCCTTCGCCGAGATGCTCCGGTCCGAAATGATCAATCTCCCCCCGGAACGCGTCCTGGAGATCGCCGACCGGGAACTGGCGGCCGAGCAGGAACGCTTTGCGGCGGCGGCCCGGGAGGTGGATCCGAACCGGCCGGCTCCGGAAGTCTTCCTGGCCATCCAGAAGGATCATCCCACCGAGGCGGGCCTGCTGCCCGACACCGCACGCAATCTGGAAGCCATCCGGCAGTTCGTGGTGGATCACCATCTGGTGACCATTCCCAGCGAGGTCCGGGCCCAGGTAAAAGAAACCCTGCCCCCGTTTCGCGCCACCAGCTTCGCCTCCATGGATACCCCCGGCCCCTTCGAAACGCGGGCCACCGCGGCCTACTACTACGTCACGCCCACCGAGCCCGGATGGAGCCCCGCCCAGAAGGATGAATGGCTCACCGCCTTTAACTACTACACGACGGATGTGGTCAGCATTCATGAGGCCTATCCCGGCCACTACGTGCAGTTCCTCGCCCTAAACGCCTCGGATACCACCACCCCCGCCAAGGTCTTCGGAAGCTACGCCTTTATTGAGGGATGGGCGCACTACACCGAACAAATGGTGCTGGCCGCCGGTTTCGCCGGCCCTGGTCCGGCGGACCGCATCCGGGCCGGGCGCTACCGTCTCGCGCAATCCAGCGAGGCGCTTCTGCGGGTGGCCCGGCTGTCCTGCGCCCTGCGCATGCACTGCTTCGGCATGACCGTGGACGAGGCCACGCGCTTCTTCGTGGAGAAGGCGCACTACCAGGAAAAACCAGCCCGCTCGGAAGCCATGCGCGGCACCATGGACCCGGGCTACGGCTTCTACACCCTCGGCAAGCTGCAACTCCTGCGCCTGCGCGACGACTGGAAGGTGCAGGAGGGCGAACGCTTCTCACTCCAGCGCTTCCATGACGAAGTTCTCCGCCACGGCATGCCCCCGATCCGCATGCTGCGCGAGCTCCTCCTGCGCGACCCCAAGTTGTGGAACGAGAGTCTGTAGGGAGGCAACGGTGTCCGGCGTGGAGTTATAATTCGATCCACAGTGATTGTTGCAGGGCGGCATTAGGCCAGCCATTGGATTTGTTGGTGAGGGGAGGGTTTCGTGAACCATAAATCCATGCTGGAGGGCCAAAAATTCCGGACCCCGACCTCTAAAAGCCCTCTTGCTGATGTTATAAGCCCCGTGGGTGAGCTTTTCCTCGCATTCCATGGGACGATGCCAATTGGCCATTCAACGCTGCGGCGACACCACCACGCCCCTGCAATGAGGTGGGCGCTATTCTCTATTCCCTTCTTCGTTCGTTCTCTGAGTTTGATACCCTCACTTGATGCGTGACACTCTCCTTCACTCCAACGAACTCCAGTCCAGTTCCCGCCTGCTGGATCAGGTCCTCGCCCCGGCCGTTCACATCCTGGGCAACTACGTCCGTGGCGTTTATCGCGAGGGTCCTTTGGATGACTTCCGGTTCGTTCGCTTGGGCATCTGCCGCGTGCTGAGCCAGGCCGCCAGCGGTCGGGACTTCCTTCAGTTTGCCCGGGAAGTCCTCGGAGAAGAGGTCGCGCGCGCCTCCTTCTTTGACAGCCTCCATTGCCGACGTCGAAGCAAAGTCCTGGCCGATCTAAACGCGGAGTTGGTAATCCGAAACCGCTCCGGCTTGGAGGATCTCCTGGCCCAGTTCCCCGAGCTCCAGGGCATCTCGGTGTATGCCGTGGACGGCCATCATATTGACCACGCAGTTCACTCTCCCAACGACCACAAGGGGGAGAAGGTTTCTGCCAACAATCTCTACCTGTTGTGCCTGCACTCCGGACTGCTATGGAACCTCGGGGCCGTTCAGGGTGATGGGCGTCACAACCACGAGATGCCGGTCTTCCGAAACCAGATCGTTCCCTGGTTATTGTCGAGGAAGTTGGTGAAGGGTAAGGGCAAGCGCGCCCCTATTTTCGTTGGAGATCCCGCCTTCGTAGACAAGGTGTTCTGGACGCGGATGGTCCTGGAGGGTAATCGCGCCCGATTTATCACGCGCACCAAATCCAACATGAGGCCGACGGTCTACGCCTCTTATGGCTGGGATCGGAAGAAGCTCGTCAATGAAGGGGTTGTGGGGGACCTGTCCGTAGGATTCGACGGAGCGACAACCATGCGCATCGTCCAGTACCGGGATCCGGAGAGTCGGATCGACTACGAGTTCCTGACTTCCGTGATGGATCTGGAGCCTGGCTTGATCGCCTTGCTCTACCTGACTCGGTGGCGGATCGAGAAGTTGTTCGATACCACCAAGAACAAGTTGGGAGAGACCAAGAGTTGGGCCGTTGGTCCCGTCGCCCAGGAGACTCGGGCACACCTGGTAGCTTTGACTCACAATTTGCTGATCCTACTGCGTCGGGAATTGGAGCAGGAGCATGGAATTCGGGAGGAGAAGGTGGAGCAAAAGCGGCAGGAACAACTGATCCAACGCCAAACCCACGCGCGGGCGCTGGGCCGCTCCGTGGCTGCAATCCAGAAGTTCCTGCCAGTGGCGATTCAACTGACCGCGCAGTTCATTCGCACCTTGCGCAATGGAATCCTACTCGGCATGCGCTGGGCCAAGGCGCTGGCGCTACTGCGCGAATCTACAAAAGTTTACCTATAGATTTCGCCAGACACCGTTG
>JBDKKE010000203.1:0-12292 GCA_039796255.1 Verrucomicrobiota bacterium
GGCGGCTCACACCACAAACCAAGAGATACCATGACTTCCGCACACAATCCCTATCGCAAGTTCATCCCCCTGATCCTGGCGGGCGGTCTCGCCGGAGTGGCCACCGCCGTTTGGGCCGGACCCAAATCCACGAAGTCCACGCCCGTGGATCCTCCGGCGCTGAAGCTGGTGGTGGACGACACGCCCGTCGCCCGCGACGGACGGCTTGCCGGTACCTATTCACCGATCGTCAAGAAGGTGCTTCCCAGCGTGGTCCGCGTGAACGTCAAGCAGAAGGCCCGGTTTGCCTCCGCGGAAATGCCTGAAATGCCCCCGGAGCTTCGGCGGTTCTTCGGCCCGGGGATGCCCGGAATGCCGGGGGATTCGGAAGAGGGTCCCCGCGGTGCACGGCCCCAGGGGGTCGGCTCCGGAGTCATCGTCACTGCCGACGGCTACATCCTGACCAACAATCACGTCGTGGAAGGCGCCGAAGAGGTGAAGGTATCCCTCCAGGACGGACGGGAACTGGATGCCAAAGTGGTCGGCACGGATCCCAAGTCGGATGTCGCGGTGATCAAGGTGGATGGTGGGGAACTTCCCGCGTTGTCCATAGGCGACAGCAACCAACTCGAGGTGGGCGATGTTGTCCTGGCCGTCGGCAATCCCTTCGGCATCGGCCAGACGGTGACCATGGGCATCGTCAGCGCCACCAGCCGGGCGACCATGGGACTCGACTACGAGGATTTCATCCAGACCGACGCGGCCATCAATCCCGGCAACTCGGGTGGCGCCCTGGTGGACGCCTCCGGGCGCCTGGTGGGCATCAATACCGCCATCCTCAGCCGGTCCGGTGGCAATCAGGGCATTGGATTCGCCATCCCGGTGGATCTGGCCCGCGATGTGATGGAATCCCTGGTGAAGGACGGGCGGGTGACCCGGGGCTATCTCGGGGTGATGATTCAGGATGTGAATCCCGCGCTGGCGAAAAAGTTCGGCCTCGATGAGCCGAAGGGGGCGCTGGTCGGTGATGTGAATCCCGACGGTCCGGCAGCCAAGGCGGGGATGGAGAGCGGGGACGTGGTCACCTCGATCGAGGGCAAGGAAATCCGGGACAGCCGGCACCTGAAGCTCGCCGTCGCCAAGATTCATCCGGGCGATACCGCCTCCGTGAAGGTGTTGCGTGAGGGCAAGCTGAAGACCCTCAAGGTCAAGGTGGGGGAATTGCCCGGAGAGAAGACCGTCGCCAAGGCGGCGACCGCCGAGGAGGAAGGGACGCTGAACGGGGTGGGGGTGAGTGACCTCGATGCCAAGACCCGGCGGCAGTACAACGTGCCGTCCGGCCTGGACGGTGCGGTGGTCAGCCAGGTGGCTGCGGACTCCGCTGCGGCGGAGGCGGGATTGCAGCAGGGCGATGTGATTCTCGAAATCAACCGCACCGCGGTGAAGGACGCGGGCGATGCCGTCCGGTTGACGGAGAAAGCCGACGAGAAGACCACCCTGCTCAAGGTGTGGAGTCGCGGCGGAAGCCGGTACGTGGTGGTTGATGAGACCAAGTCTGCTCAGGAGAAGAAATCCTGAGTCGTGGTGATAGGGTTGATGTGGGGCCGTCCGGAGATGGAAATCTCCGGGCGGCTTTTTCCTTCGCCCGAGACTCGTCCTCGCCCCCCGCTTCCCCCATGATCAACGCCGTGCGACTGCTCGTACTCGAAGACGATCCCAAGATCGCGTCCTTCGTGGTCAAGGGACTTCAACAAAACGGCTTTGCCGTGGACCACGCCGTCGACGGCGAACAGGCACTCTTTCTGGCAGAAACCACCAATTATGATGCAGCCGTGGTGGACGTGATGGTGCCCAGGATGGACGGGTTGAGTGTGGTTCAGCGGATTCGGGGAAAGGGCGGGCGGGTCCCGGTGGTCTTCCTGAGCGCCAAGGCCAGCGTCGAGGACCGCATCCGTGGGCTGCAGGCCGGCGGTGACGACTACCTGACCAAGCCGTTTGCCTTTTCGGAATTGTTGGCCCGGGTGCAGGCGCTGATTCGGCGGGCGACCCAGATCACGGAGCCCACCCGGCTGATCGTGGGGGATTTAACCCTCGATCTGATGAACCGCGAACTCACGCGCGGAACGGAGCGGATTGAGCTGCAGCCGCGGGAGTTTTCCCTTTTGGAGTACCTGATGCGCAACCCGGGCCGGACGGTGACCAAGACCATGATTCTGGAGCACATTTGGGACTACAGTTTTGATCCGCAGACCAACGTGGTGGATGTGCTCGTCCACCGACTGCGGGCGAAGGTGGATCCGGAGAAGCAGCGGCTGCACACGCTGCGGGGAGTGGGCTATGTCCTCCGCCCACCTGCTTGACCGTGTTCACCGGTCGCTCGCCGTCCGGCTGAGCCTGTGGTTCGCGCTCGTCTTCCTGGTGTGCGTGACTGGGCTGTTCTTCAGCCTGTACCGGGTGCTGGCGGGCGATCTCGAGGTGCGGTCCCGGGCGGAGTTGGACTCCCGCTTTCGCCGGTACGCGCAGATGGCCCGGACCCGGGGACCGGAGGCGCTTCAGGCGGCGGTGAGGTCCGATGGATCGCAGCCAGGGGTCACGGCCTTTTTCGTCCGGCTGAGCCGCGGGGGCCAAGAGGCGATCTTCGCTCAGGTGCCGCCGGAATGGTTGCCTGCGACGCTGAACGGGGTCACGGAATCCCTGGGGGACGGAGTGACCGTGGAGGAGGCTCATGTGGTCCGCATCCCCAAGGACGCCACCCGTGATTTCCAGATCGCTGCGGGAATGATGCAGAACGGAACCGTGTTGGAGGTTGGCTGGATCACCGACAATCGTTCCATCCTGCTCCGCTCCCTGCGGCAGACCTTTCTCGCCATCGGCGGGGCAAGCGTTCTGCTGGGGTTCGTGGGCGGATCCCTGTTCGCCTGGCGGGCAACGCGGCCCATCCGCGAGGTGACGGAAACAGCGCGGCGAATCATTCGCGGCGGCAGCCTCAGTCCGCGCGTCCCGGTGCCGTCCGGCGACAATGACCTCACCGAACTGGCCCACCACTTCAACACGCTGCTCGATCAGAACGAAACACTGATCCGCGCCATGCGCGAATCCCTGGACAACGTGGCGCACGATCTTCGCACACCTCTCACCCGGTTGCGGGGCACGGCCGAGATGGCGTTGCAGGCGCCCGGGTCGCCGGGTCCCGAACGGGAGGCCCTGGCGGACTGCGTGGAGGAATCGGAGCGCGTCCTGCGCATCCTGAACACGCTGATGGATGTCGCGGAGGCGGAGACCGGGATGATGAAGCTGCGTCGGGAGCCGAGTGATCTGGCCACGCTGCTGCGGGAGGTTGTGGAACTGTACTCCTTCGTGGCCGAGGATCGGAAGGTGAGGGTGACTGTGGAGGGACTTTCGCGCTGCGACGTTTCGGTGGACCCCAATCGCCTGCGCCAGGTCTTCGCCAACCTGCTCGACAACGCCCTGAAGTACACCCCCGCCGGAGGCTCGGTGACTGTCACTCTGTCCGAGGACGCCGGGACGGCCGTCGCCCGCTTCCGCGATACTGGCATGGGCATTTCTCCGGAGGAACAGCCCAAGATTTGGACACGTCTTTACCGCGGGGATCGCAGCCGTTCCCAACGGGGACTGGGCTTGGGACTGAGTCTGGTGCGGGCGATCGTCGAGGCTCATGGCGGCACCGTCTCCCTCACCAGCGCCGTGGGGCAGGGAAGCGAGTTCATCGTACGGCTGCCCCGGGTCGCAGTGGCCTGAGAGCCTCTACCTGAGCGCCGGTGTGGCCGGCTACTTGGTAATGCCGCGCTCGCTGGACCGGATGAAGCCCACCAGGTGCAGGAGTTCCGGGGTGGCGGGCAGTTCGGCTTCGATCCGGGTCAGCGCATTGGGCGTGGAGAGGCCCTCGCGAAACAGGATGCGACAGGCCTGCCCCAGGGTCCGGATGACTTCGGGGTCCATTCCGGCGCGCTCCAATCCCACGGTGTTCGACTTCAACGTGGTGGCCGGATCTCCGGAGACCAGCATGAACGGAGCGACGTCCTGCCGGACAGTCGAGCAGCCGGCCACCATGGCCAGGCGTCCAATCCGGCAGAACTGGTGAATGGCCGCCATGCCTGCGAGAATGGCGTGGTCCTCGACGATCACGTGTCCGGCCATCTGGGCCAGATTGGACATGATGATGTGATTGCCGAGGCGGCAGTCATGGGCCACGTGGGTGTAGGCGAGCAGGTTGTTGTGCGAGCCAACGACCGTGGCTTCTCCGTCCCGGGTGGCGGCGTGGACGGTGGTGTACTCGCGGAAGGTGTTGTGGTCCCCGATCTCCACCCGGGTGATGCCACCCCGCCATTTCAGGTCCTGACTTTGTCCTCCGATGCAGGCAAACGGATAGATCTCATTGCCGCTGCCCAGCGTGGTGTGTCCGTCGAGAACGACATGGGAGTGAAGGCGGCAGCCGGAGCCGAGGCGGACGTGTTCCCCGATGACGCAGTAGGGTCCGACCGTGCAGTCGTCGCCCAGCACGGCACCCGGATGCACGACGGCCGAGGGATGAAGGGAAGAGGCCATGCTCAGCGGTCCATCAGCATGAAGGTGACCTCGGCTTCACTGACGGTCTCCTCGTTGACCGTGCAAACACCCTTTGCCTTGCAGATCTTCCCGCGGGTCTTGGTCAGTTGCACGTTGATCACCAGGCTGTCGCCCGGGCGCACCGGTTTCCGCCATTTGACGTCCTCAGCCGACATGAAGTAGGCGATCTTTCCCATGTTGTCGGCCTGTCGCATCAGGATGATGCCGGCGACCTGGGCAATCGCTTCCAGTTGGAGAACGCCGGGCATGATCGGGTGTCCGGGAAAATGTCCCGCAAAGAAGGGCTCCCCGATCGTCACCTGCTTGAGCGCGGTGATCTGGTTTCCGGCGATGCGGATGACCCGGTCCACCATCAGGAATGGCGGACGGTGCGGCAGCAGTTGCATGACCTGCTCGATTTCGAGGATGGCGCCGTCGCGTACGAAGGATTCGGAGGGTGTGGGGGAGATCACGGAACTGGAGAGGGTGTGGGCGGAACGGGTTTCGGGTCGCGAGGGCTTCTGCAGGGCCTCGAGGGGAGGGGGCGCAAACGAGCGGGCCGCCTCCAGGGGCTTGCGGGACTGCGCCAGGATGGCCTTGGCCAGTTCCGTATTGGCAAGGTGGCTGGGCTTGACCGCCAGGATGTGGGCATTCAGCGGCCGGCCGATCAGCGCCAGGTCGCCGACGATGTCCAGCATCTTGTGCCGCACGAACTCCTCGGGATACCGGAGCGGTTCGTTGGTCAGGACGGCGTCGTCTCGGACGATGATGGCGTTTTCCAGGCTGGCGCCGCGGATCAGTCCGTTGCGGTAGAGGTACTCGATTTCCTCCAGGAATCCGAAGGTGCGGGCGTTGCTCAGCTCCTTCTCCCAGCTCTCCGGAGTGACCTCCAGCGAGTAGAACTGGGTGAACCGGCCGCCCTTGTCGGCACTGGTGCAGGTGAGCTTGAAGCCGTCGTGCGGAAAGGCCGCCATCGTTGTCTCCCCAATCTGGAGCTCGATGGGTGAGCTGAGATTCAGCGGCTCCACGGTGTCCGGCTGCGGCTGCAGGCCGGCTTCATGCAGCAGACGGACAAAATCGCGCGAGCTGCCGTCGCCGATGGGTGGCTCATTGGCGTCCAGCTCCACCACCGCGTTGGTGACCCCCGCTCCGGCCAGTGCGGCGAGCACGTGCTCCACGGTGTGGATGCGGACCGCGCCCTTCCCGAGGGTCGTTGACCGCTGGGTGTCCACCACGAGTTCGGTTCGGGCGTCCAGTTCCGGCTTGTCCTCCAGATCCACCCTGCGGAACCGGAGCCCGGAATTGGGCGCGGCTGGCATGAAGGTCAGGTTCACCCGGTTCCCCGAATGAAGCCCGATCCCCGCGTACGAGACCGCCTGCTTGAGCGTTTGCTGTTGCGCCACCGCCGGTTTGTAGCCAAACCATGAAGGGTGAGGCAAGGCGGGCGGCAGGATACCTTGCGGAGTCTCGGGGGTGATTCGGGTCCCGCGACGGATCGTTCCGGGGCCGATTGACCCTTCGCGGTGCCCAGACCGGGGCACGATGGAGGTCGATTGGTCGGTTCGATTCGGACGCATTCCGCCCGTACCCGTCGTCGGTTCTTCCCGCGGGCAGTCCGGGCCCGGGGTGCCGCCGTCGAGCGACGGTCAGCCATCGCATCCCCGGCTCCCGGCATGGGGTTGCCATGTTACGATGTGCCCTTTCCGCCCCGCGTGGCCACATTCTGATTTACAGCGAGGTGACCGTCGTTAAGTTCCGGTCACAAATTCGATTCGGACCATGGGTTCCTCTACTGACATCCTGCAAGACGCCCGGGCGCTTCTTTTGAATACCACGCTTTACCGCGAATTTCAGGCCGAGAAGGAGGAGATCCTGAAGCACAAGTGGATCGAATCCGAGAAGGTGGGTTACGACATCGGCTTTGAGCGCGCGCTGGTGGAATGGATTACCAATCACCGCGCCGCCTGGCGTCGGGCACGCCAGCAGTCCCCGGGCGGCGTTTGCTAGGACTTGGAGCTGTCCACCGCCCGGATCTGCCCCTTCAATGCGGTCCCGCGAGGCCGCCAAGGAGCTTCTGATGCCACCCACACCCGATTGCACCACGCCGGTTCCCCAGAAGGGACCGGCGTTTCGTTTTCTGCCATGAGCAGCGTCATTCTCGAACCCAAGGTGCTTCAGCGAACCATCGCCCGGATGGCCCACGAGGTCGCCGAACGGAATCCGCAGTCCGCCGATCTGGCCCTGGTGGGCATCCAGAAGGGCGGGGTGGCCCTGGCCGGGCGCCTGGCGGCGGCGTTGGAACGGATTCTGGGGCATGCCGTGCCCGTGGGGTTGCTCGATGTGGCCATGTATCGCGACGACCTGGACTGCCGGGCCGCGCCGGCCCTGATGCCGACCGAGGTCGCCTTCCCGTTGGATGGCCGAATTGTGGTGCTGGTGGACGATGTCCTGTACAGCGGGCGGACGGTCCGGGCGGCTCTGGATGCCTTGGCGGATCTGGGCCGTCCGCGCCGTGTCCAGTTGGCGGTCCTGGTAGATCGTGGTCACCGTGAGCTGCCCATCCGGGCGGATTTTGTGGGGAAGAACCTGCCGACCTCGACCCAGCAGTTTGTGGATGTCCGCTGGGCGGAGGACGGCGGGGACGACACTGTCCTGCTGCGGGAGGGGACGCCGTGAGCTGGACCCGGAGGCATCTGCTGGATCTCCAGTCGCTGTCAGCGGCGGAGCTGATCCTGGTGCTGGACACGGCCCGCGCCTTTCGTGCGGTGGGTGAGCGTGCCATCAAGAAGGTGCCGGCGCTCCGCGGCAAGACGGTGGTCAACCTGTTCGTTGAACCCAGCACCCGCACCCGGATCAGTTTTGAGTTGGCGGCGCTGCGCCTCAGTGCCGACGTGATTAACTTCACCGCCGAGGCGAGCTCCCTCAAGAAGGGGGAGACCCTCAAGGATACCGTCCGCAACCTGGAAGCGCTGAACGCCGACTTCATCATTCTGCGGCACGGGGCGAGCGGAGCCCCCCACTTCCTGTCGCGCTTTGCCCGGGCCCATGTGGTCAACGCCGGCGACGGCGCTCATGAGCACCCGACCCAGGGGTTGCTGGACGTCTTTACGATCCGTGAGCGGATGGGGCGCATTGAGGGGCTCAACGTCACCATCCTGGGGGACATTCAGAACAGTCGCGTCGCCCGCTCCAACATCTGGGCACTGGCAACGCTGGGAGCCAATGTCACCCTGTGCGGCCCCTCCACCCTGGTTCCGAAGGTTTTCGAGTCCCTTCATCCGTGCATCCGGGTTTCCTGGGATCTGGATGACGGACTCCGGGGAGCCGATGTGGTCAATCTCCTGCGCATCCAGCATGAACGTCAGCGGGTCAGTGCCTTTCCCAGCATCGGGGAGTATGCCTCGCTGTTCGGTCTGACGCCTGCCCGCATGGCCGGGGTGCGCAAGGACGCCCTGATCATGCACCCGGGCCCCATCAATCGCGGGGTGGAGATCGCCAGCGAGGTGGCGGATGGTCCGCAGTCGGTGATCCTGGAGCAGGTGACCAACGGACTGGCGGTACGCATGGCGGTGCTGTTCCTCCTGAATGGCGGTCGCCAGGGGGAGTTGGCGGCGTAGGGAACCTCCCCTTGATGGCGGTGGAGTCAACACTCACCCCGGAGGACAACGGGAAACGATCCCCATGGAATCATGGAGTATGGGGACGGACTCTCAGGGAAGGAGCATTTGTCTCATCAGAGCTTCGGTCTCTCGTTCCAAGTTCACTTCATGCTCCAGGGCCGTCTGAGGCTTATGGCGGGGCACTGCATGGTACTCTCGATAACCGATGGAAACACCGCTTGAGCCCAGGGATTGGACGGTAGAAGCACGCCCGAGGCCCAACTCCAGATTGACTGGGCGGAGCGCCAAGCAGTTGGGCGTTCCACTCGGTGACCGAAAAGAAAAGAATCGCAGGAAGGGCACCACCCGGAACTTCCCCGGCTGCGAGAAATCTACGTAGTCTCTCACCTCCGCCGCCAACACGAGAATGTGATTAGGCCCCAGTTGCCTCAGGCCCGTGGCGTCCGGAGCGTCCAGTCGGTCTAGCCATCGGCCGATCTCCGTCGGAGGAACGCGGCGATCCCCCGGATCAAAGGCGGCGATTCGAAGCATCTCGTGACCGGAGGCCCTGGGCAGCATCACGGAGTTGGAATTCACATTCTGGATGTAGACGAAGAGATAGATGGGTTCTCCCAATCGGTACTGCGGACAGTCCAAAGCCGCACGAATGCGCAGTCCGCCCGCCTCCGTCTGTTTTGCCGTCGACCAAAGATTGGTCGCCGTCCGTCCAAGAGCTTCCAGGGCAACGCCCGATCCACTCGGGAGAGACTGCAGGGGACGCAGGTCGAACCTAACCTCTCCGGCATGGCAGGGAATGGCATCCACCGACCATTGGCCAACGAGGAGGACCCAGCAGAACAGTCCCCAGAGACTGCATCGAACCAAGGATCCAGATCCTTCACCCACTGAACCCCTCGTGAAGTAGAACCGTTGCATGGAGATCACCTTGCGACTTTCTGTGATCCTGTATCCCCGAGGAAACACGTCCGATCAACACCAGCGGTTACCCGTTGCCCGGACGTCGCCGGTATCATCACCCGAGGGTGGGATTCATTGTTGTTGGTTGTATTCCTGTTCTAGCGCGTCGGCGAGAGAAGCTCCGCGCTCAGACGTCCGAACTGTGCGGAGCCGTCCGTCACCGGCTCGGCCGCCCTCCAGAGTTCCGTGACACCTCCGCCCGCCGGAACCGACGGTTCGCGAATCCCCGGCTGCCATGGGCCGGGAAGTGATCCGGCAAACTCCACCCGCCAGGACACGTCTGTCGGATCCGGGCGCCGAGTGAAGGCCACGGTGAGATATTCCCCCGTCACCCCGTTTACGGTCAGCGTGCGGAGTTCACCCGCGAGCAAAGGATCCGGGGCCTCTGCCAGCGGATTCGAGTTCAACAGGTATTCCAGCAGGTTGGGCAGTCCGTCGCTGTCCGCGTCGTCTCCGGGATTCACGACTCCCGGATAGGTGACCTTCCATGCATCGAAGGTGATTCCTTCGCCCGAGCCCGGGGTTCCACCCACCACGGCACTGGCCTTCCAGCTCGCCGGCAGATTGGGGTCTGGCCGGGAGGCTGGATCCCGCAGGGTGAGAGTGCGTCCCGCTCCATCGGCCTCCACCGGCCAGGGCGCGGCATCCAGATAGGCGAAGCTCACCACCGGGGTCGCCAAGCCGAAGCTCAGGGTGAGTCGTTCGCCGCTGTTGCGGAGGTTGTCCGACGTTTCACCGGCGATCAGTCCATCCCGACCTGTGCCATAACGGCTGCGAAACGCTTCCCGATGGCGCACCACGAGCACGTATCCTCCCGGGGCCACCGTCCAACCGTCGGGAAACACAAAGTCGATCCCCTCGTTGAACTGGAGCCCGGTCATGTCCACCGCACCCGGGCCGACATTGTTCAGTTCAATCCACTCGAAGTCATCGCTGGAGAAGCCGGCGGCAAACTCTGCTGGCGTGACCGGCAACGGATGGTAGTTCACTTCGCTCACCACCAGGGCATTTCGGTATCCGGTGACATCCGGGGTTCCGGCGACGAAGGGCACCGCCGGGGACCAGCGGCTCCAGCGACCCGTGTGGTCCTGATACCGGACGCGGGCGCGGTAGGTGTGCCCCGGTTGACAGACCGAGACCGGAAAACGAAAGGAGGTCGCCGGACTCTTGAGGACCTCCGATCGGAAAAGGTCGGTGACCTCATAGGTGAACGGGTCGCCCTCGCGGTAGCCCGGCACTCCCGGTGCGGCGATTTCACCCAGCCGCCACTGCACTCCGGAGAACGATTCGGCACCCTGCGGATCCGAGTATTCGCCGGCCACAAAGTTCAGGCTGTTGACTGGGAATCCCGCCGGGCCTGCATACGCCAACGTGGGCCGGATGGGCACGGCCGCATCCGCCGCGTCGAATTCCAGATAGTTGTAGCCGTAACCCCGTTGGTCGCCATCGCCCACAGTGAACCGGTTGGGATCCGTGTCGGTCGCATAGTCTACCAGGAACCGGCAGATCCCCGCGAAGTCCGCCGTGGCATAGGTGCGGGTCCAACTGCCGCCGATGCGATCATCGGAGGCCACCCGGGGCAGATAAAATCGGCCGGTGTGTCCGCCCGTGGTGCGGGGATGATAATTCCACAGGTATTGATCCAGCACATCCCAACCCACGGACTCGCCCGCGGGTTGGATGATCCGGCGGTATTCCTCCACCAGTTGCCCCACCTGGCCGCCCGTGATGGACGCGTCCTCGCACAACAGATCCAACAACTCCCGGCAGCGGTTTCGGTACTCCAGCCGGAGACTCGGAATCACCAGGCTGTTCTGCTGATCAATGGTCCCGCTCCAGTGGGTCTCCGGAAAATACATCATGTCGAGATCCCAGGGAATCGGCAGCCAGCGTCCGTCGGATCCGCGATGGTAGAAGTAGTGATTCCATCCTTCGCGTAGATCGACGTTGCCGGTGATGCGGTTGGCCGCTTGAAATCCGATGTAGGACGTCACGTCGAGATTGGCCCGCCACCAGGTTTCGTTGGCCGGTGTGTTGGATGTCCGGGTCTGGGAACCATTGATAAAGTTGTTCCAGTCGCTGGTGTCCCTGGGATGGGTGGCCCCCTGATGGGTCTTGTCTCCCTCGTTGCCGACGATGTGATACACGCTGCCATCGTCCAGACCGCGCTCATCGAGGAACGATCCGTCGGGATCTTCAATGGCCAGGTACAAGCCCCACAGGTCGCTCGAATACTGACCATCGAAGCTTCCGCTGGGACTCAGCGGGTCCCTCACCGTGACTCCGGGGGTTGCCGATTCCGCCGCCCGACGAATGACGCGCAGTCCCAAATGGTGCATCCGGGGTGAGGGCGCTCCGGCCAGTTCAAAAATCCGCGCCGAGACCACTTCGTCGAGCCCCGCCCACCCTCGAAAGACCGGATTCCACGGGCTCGCACAGGCGTGCAGGGTGAAGGTGTCCCAGGTCTGGCGGTAAAGTCTCCCCCACGAATCGCGGGCCGCAAACCCGCGCGCCCGGTTAAAGTGGAATCGCCACTTGTTCTTGCCCGACTGATAAGTCGAGGCGCTGCCCTTGTTGTGATAGCGGATGTGGTCGTACACCTGACCCTCGTAGACCAGCGTTCCCCACATGCGGACGGTGTCGTAAGCGCCATCGAACTGGCTGTTGATGACATCGCTCTCGGTGACGAGGAGGTGGTAGGCAGGCAGTGAACTCAGCAGACTCGGCGGGAAGGTCGTCGCCGCGCCGGAAGGCGGGCGGTTGCGAGCCGTCCAGGAAGGCAGCCCGCCATAGACGAAGTAGGCGAAGTTCGGTTGCTCGTCGTCCGGATAGGGAACCGTCACGGATATGCTACCGTCGGTAGCGAGGATTCGGTACCGGACCAATCGCCGGTGTTCCTGAAGCGACGCCGGAAGGGTGGCGGAGAAAACGCCATCGCCGGCCACGGCATCGCCCCCGGTTCCAGCGTCGCTCATCGGCACGTCGCTCCAGGAGGTCTCGTAAGCCGGATCCGATCGGCGGACGTAACTGCCGGGTTCGACGATTTGGTAGCGGAGGGTGACTCCAGCGACGCCGTCGGGGTCGGTGATGCGGGCCGAAATCACCACCGGAATCCCGGGCGTTGGCTGCACAGGCAGATGCTGCACCTGCCGGATCTGCGGCGGCGCGCT
>JBDKKE010000204.1:0-4118 GCA_039796255.1 Verrucomicrobiota bacterium
ACCGCTATGAGCACTACCTGCGCCCGGTGGTGACGTCGTCGGCAGAGGCGAGCCGCACTCCGGTTCAATTGCCCACCGGAGGCACGCCGGCCATCCAGTATCAGGATCCGGTCACGGGGGCACTCGGCGCGAACCTGGATGGTCAGGGCAGCTTCTACACCTATCTCAATGCCGAGCTGCCCGTTCACCGCACCCTGCTGCGGGTGCAGAAGGACAGCGCCGTCGCCTTTGTGCGGGTCCTCTCCTGGCTCGACCAGAACCTGGGCGGCCTGAGAACCGACTATCAGGAGACGCTGGCGGGGCAGCTCGATGGCATCCGGGAGTTTTACGGATCCTCGACGGCCGGGCTGACCCTTCAGGGGATCAATGATGGCCCCAATGATTTCACCCGGATCGCCAGTTCCGCCGACGGTCAAAAGCTGGTCGCGGTGACGTCCTGTCAGGCGCTTCCGAACAACGGGGGAACCTCCCGAGGGTATATCTATACCTCGGCGAATGGCGGAGCCACCTGGGGCCGGCTCAGCAACTCCGATGGGACTCCATTTGGCCAAAGGAATTGGACCCAGGTCGCCATGTCGGCGGACGGCAATACCGTGGCCATTGTGGAGACGACCTTCGGCTTCGTCTTCTATTCCACCAATGTTTTCAGCGCCAGCGTCCCGACGTGGCCTCAATCCACCCCTGCCGGGTATCGATGCAAGGATGTGGCCGTCCGCGCGGATGGCACCAGGATCATCGCGGCCTCGGATGCGGGATTGCTTCGGCTCGTGGCGGATGCCAACGGAGTCCTGGGCAACAATTGGATAACGACCTCGGGTAACTATACCGCCGTCGCTGCCAGTGCGGATTTCACCCGGATTGTGGCGGTGAACAGTGCGAACAGGATCAATCTGAGTGTCAATTCGGGAGCGAACTACACCCTGAATGCCGTCGTCCCCAGTTCGGATGGTGGCGCCCCGGTTCTGGCAATGTCTGCCGATGGGCAGAGCATCTGGTATTCCAACGGCAACAAGGTCTACCGGACCAGTGACTTTGGAGTGAGTTGGCTCACCAATACCCTGCGCGCAGGAGTCACCGACATGGATATGGCCGCCGATGGACGAACTGTCTGGCTGGCGTATGGCGACAACCAGGTGCAACGGATCACCGTCAGCGACTTTACGGCGATCACCAAGACGTTTTCCGAGAGCAACGAGTCGTTTCCCCTGTCCGTGAATGGGATTGCCGTGGTCAGCGGTTCCCCAACCCGTGTTTTTGCCGCTACGCCGAATTCCAAGCTGATCCGCTTCGACTTTTCCGACACCCCGTTTGCGGGCCTGCCAACCACGAGCCGCCCGCTGGTACTGAGTGCCGCCGTGAAGGTGGGCGACCGGATCAACCCGCCGGCCGGGGAAGGCAATCTGGCCGGGTACATCCCGTATCCGGAAGGGCAGTCCTTTGACCCGGAGGCGTATCGGAACCCGCTGGTCAGCGGCTTCGAGGCGGCGAGACAGGGTGCGATCCTGACCGTCAACGCCATCCCCGGGAAGTCCCCGCTGGAGGTGTGGTGGTTCCGTGAGGGCAAAACCAATGGGGTCCTGCACCCGGTGAACGGGATCGGGGCGGTGTATTGGCCCGCCGTCATCGGCCGCTACACGCCGGCTTACCCGGCCGCGGGTACGACCGACGAGATCGTGTTGGCGAGCAATGCCGGTTCGGGTGGCTTGGACAGCCTTCAGGCCAAGGGCGCGATCTACTACCGGAACACCCCGGGCGAGACGGGCTACAACCCGAACGAGGAGCACGCGCTCATGCTGGGTGGGCAGGCCTACGCCTTGCGCGACGACCTCAACGTGACGGTCTCGGGCCCCGATTATTCCTCTGAGGCCATGGTGCTGCTGAAGTACGTAGCGGCCGATGGACGCCCGGCACTGCGACCGTTCCGCGTGCGGCGCGAGAAGCCGGAGGCGGGGATCGTGTTTGACTACGTGGTGGAGGCCGGCGGCAACGCCGACCGGGGCGGCGCCGGGAAACCCTTGCAGCCTCCCATGCCGCTGCCGCTGCTGCCCCCGCCGGTGGACGCCGATGGTAACAACCTGAACACGGAGAACTCGGCCACCGCCGGCGACACGCCCCCCGGTTGGAACAGCGACCCCGAGCCCGTCGCTGGATATGACTCGTTCTGGGCCACCTATCCCCGTTTCACCTTCCGCGATCGCAAGGAGAACTTCTGGGTCAAGCGCGGGGTCCACGGCGGCCAGCCGGTGCTCAAGGCGGGAACGTATAACCCGGCCACAAAACTCTACGGATCGACCCTGCCAACGGCTACGGCGATCATCGGGCAGCCCTTCACCAACACCTTCCATGTTTCGCGTATGGAAGATTCGCTCAAGCTCTCTCTGGTGGGAGCGAACCCGCTTCCCGTCGGTTTGTCGGTGGTGGGGCTGAGCCTGCAAGGAACTCCTGCGCCGGGGCAGGCCGCCTCGACGCGGGTGCTGACCTTCGTGCTCACGGATGAGGGTGATCCTGGGATGGCGGTGACCAACACCCTGACCCTGCAACTGCAGGCCAGCGGAACCCCCGTGGCCCAAGGTCCCCTGGTGATGACCTACGGCAGCACAACGCTCGTCGGTCGGCCGCCCTATGTGGCGGAGGCGCCGGTGGCGACCAACAGCTTCTCGATGCGTTTCTACTATCTGACCCAGGAGGGGTTTGCGTGGCCGGGCAGGACGGCACCGGCGGTGGGCAGCATCGTGCCCTACCTGACCCAGGCCATTGGGGCAGATCCCACCAGCGCGGCGACCGCGGCGTTGCCCGTTGTGTATCGACCCGTCTGGCCGGGCAATCCGCCCTCGATCCGGTTTGGCGACACGCTGACCAGTCCAAAGGAAAACCTGCCGGCGATCCGCGGGCAGACCAGCGTGGAGTTGCTGTATCAACAGTCCCAGGCCCTGGCCTTCCAGAGCGGGGGGCCCAAGCCGACCAATTCCTCCGTCATCCTGCATGACCCGACGCGCCGGAAGACGTTCGACCTGGAGCAGGGAGGACTGGCGAAGCTCCCCGGGAGCGTGAAGGCCCAGAGTTACCTGGGGAAAGTGTATTTCCCCGATCTGCCGCCCCACCTGGCGAAGCGGGTGTTCTTTGATGCGAGCCTGAGCCCGTTGGGAAGCCTCGTGCTCAAGGGTGAATACCTGGAGCCCGGGCTTGGCCGGCCCTTCCTCCAGCTGAATGTGCTGCGGGGGAATGATCTCTTGGCGGTCCAGAACCTGTGCAACGCGGACGACGAGCAGAAGACAAAGTGGGACGCCGCGATCGCAGGCCTGGCGGCTCCGGTCCCCTACTATGTCCCCGATAACGCCGCACCGGGCGGCTATCGTCTGGAGGAGGAAACAGAGGTGCGCTCCGTGGCCGTGGGTGACCTCGTGGAGGTCGAGTCGGCCTTGGAACCGGTGGACAGCTACGCCCTCAGTGCCACCGGCCCGGGCAGCGGCTACGTGACGCTGGTGGTGGGCAATGGCAGCACCGCCCAGACGCCGTCGGGTGAACCCGTCACCGTCTACGTGATCAAGACCGCCAATGAGCTCTATCCGGGCGAGGTCAAGGTGATCGCCTCGGAAAATCCGCTGAGCGAACTCTCCACCTTCCAGCATTCGCCGGATCTGGCGGGCAAATTCGACGAATACGATTACCAGTGGCAGATCGCGCCCCCCGTGGACGGCCTGGAGCCGGACGAGGGCAGTGCCAACTGGACCGACCTGGGTGGCCCTGTGGCCCCCGACCGCGCCCTGTATGTCCTCGGCGGGGCGGGTGTGCAGGCCCTCTCCGACAATTGGATCCGGGTGCGTTACCGTCCCAACAATCCGGCCCATCCGCTGTATGTGGGCAAGGTCGGCGGAGCATGGCCGGCGACCGGTTGGTCGGCATGGACGAGTGAAATTGCCGAAGGCTGGATCAAACGGGTGTTGGCCGGGATCAACCCCTTCAACCAAAGGGTGACCGACCTATTCAACAACCAGGTCAACACCGATGCCAGCATCCTGACCTCCGCCGGCAAGCGCTGGGAGGGGGACGTCGCGCTCAACCTGGCGAACATCAACAACTACGGGCTCATTGAAATCTATGAGACGGTGCTGAACCGG
>JBDKKE010000205.1:0-31865 GCA_039796255.1 Verrucomicrobiota bacterium
GGTATTTGAAGTCCATGACTCTCCGGCTTTCCTTCGCGGCGTTTTTGGCGGCCACCGCCGCGGGCCTTGGCGCCACGCCGAAACATCCGAAGTTCGGATTTCCCGTCTACACCAACGCCCCCTCGGGAAAGCAGCTCTCGGGTCAGCACAAGCCTGCGGACAATCCGGCCCTGTCACCGGGGGACGCCCAGAAGGCGTTCGTGGTTCCGCCTGGATTTGAGGTCCGCCTGTTTGCGGCCGAGCCCGAGGTGGTCAATCCGGTGGCCATGTCCTGGGACGAGCGCGGCCGTCTTTGGGTACTGGAGTTGTACGAGTATCCGCTGGGTGCGAAGCCCGGCACGCCGGGCCGCGATCGGATCAAGGTTCTTGAGGACACCGATGCCGACGGAACTGCGGACAAGGTGACGGTGTTTGCCGACGGAATGAACCTGGCCACGGGGCTGCTGGTGGGCAACGGCGGCGTCTATGTCGGTGAGGCGCCGAACCTGTGGTTCCTAGAGGACACCAACGGGGACGATGTCATGGACCGGAAGGTGAAGCTCCTGACCGGTTTCGGGCTGGAGGATCGCCACGAACTGCTGAACGGATTCACCTGGGGACCGGATGGTCAGATGTACATGACCCACGGGGTGTTTACCCACACCGAAGCGAAGAATCCGGATGAACCGCGGGCGGAACCGGTGCTGGTGACTGCGGGTGTGGCTCGACTGAATCCAGCCACTCGCCGGCTGGAAGTGTTTGCCGAGGGGACTTCGAATCCCTGGGGAGTGGACTTCGATGCCCGCGGCAATGCCTTCGTTTCGGCCTGCGTCATCGACCATTTGTTCCACCTCTCGCCGGGTGGGCTCTATCAGCGTCAAGCCGGGCAGGCTCCGCATCCCTTTGCCTACGGTGAGCTTCCCAGCATCGTGGATCACCGCCATCACATGGCGGCCTATGCCGGCATCGACATCTATCAGGGCGATCAATGGCCGGCTGAATGGAGGGGAATCGCACTGCAGGGCAACATCCACCAGAACGCCCTCAATGCCGATCGCCTGACGCCCAAGGGAGCGACGTTTTCCGCCTCGAAATGGAATGAGGCTGGGGATTTTCTCACCACCCCTGACGGCTGGTTCATGCCGGTGAGCACGCAAACGGGACCCGACGGCGCGGTATGGGTGATGGACTGGTATGACCGGTATCCGTGTTACCAGAATGCCAATGCCGACCCCGCCGGGGTGGACCGGGAACGCGGTCGCATCTGGCGGGTGGTCTGGACCGGCGCAGAACACGGGAAGCCCGTGCCGTCGCGTCCGAGCCCGGACATGGATTTAGGGAAGCTGAGCGCTGCGGATCTCGCTCGGAAACTGGCGGATCCCAACGTCTGGCAGCGTCGCACCGCCCAGCGATTGCTGACCGCCCGGGGAAGCACGGCCTTTGGACCCCGTGAACTGCACGGGGAAACTCCCCTGCACGCCTTGTTGGCGGGTGGGACGACGATGGAAGACCGACTGGCGGCGCTGTGGACGCTGCACACGGCCGGACTGCTGGATGAAGAATGGTTGGACAAGGCGGCGCAGGATCCGGACCCGGCGGTCCGCACGTGGGCCGCTCGCCTGACGGGGGAGCGCGGCTACCCGACCAAGGACGCTTTCCAGCGCCTGGAGAAACTGGCGGAGGATCCGGACATCACGGTGCGCACCGGTGTGGCCGTGGCAGCGCGCCAGTTTGTATCCGGTTCCCTGACCATCGACACGCCGCCGAAGATTCCGGTCAGCGAGGTGGTGACCGGGGGGGTGCTGAGCGGGCTCTTTCTCAAATCCACGCTGGGGACCGATCCGACCTTCGATTTTCTCTTCTGGATGGCCCTGGAACCGGTCATCGCCTTCGATCCCGTGCATGCCGTCGGATTCTATACCCAGGATGGGGCGCGTCCCACCTGGCCGTTCTCGGCCGATGTGCTGCGGAAGGTCATGCGCCGGACCTGTGACCTGCGCGACGAGGCGGTGCTGGGGCGCGCGGTGGTGAAGCTGGGTGAGATGCCGCCGGATGCCACCCAGTCTCTGGTTGCTGCATTGACGGGTCTGGTTGAGGGGCAGCGGGGCAAGGTGTTGTCCCCAGGGCCGGAGGCTGTCGCCGTGGTGGCCCGTTTGGCGGCGTCGCCTCATGCCGAGGTGGCCCAAGCGGCGCAGCGGGTGGGTTCGCTGTGGGGTGATGCCGCCTCGGTGAAGGCCGCGTTGGCCCGTCTCAATAGTCCCGATGTTTCCGAGGTGGACCGGATGGCCGCCATCGAGACCGCGCGCAAGCTCAAGACCGAGGAGTCGCGGGGTGCGCTGATGCAGGTGGTTTCCGGGAGTCTTTCCGATCCGGTCAAGGTAGCGGCAATCCGCAGTCTGGCGGACGTGGGGGTCGACGATACGGCGTCCCAGTTGCTGGCTCGGTGGTCAACGCTGACGCCCGCCCTGCGCCGTCCGGTGGTGGAACTGTGCACCACCCGGGGGCCGTGGAAGTGGGCGCTGTTCGGCGCCGTCGAGCGGGGTGAGATCAAACGGGGCGACCTGCCCCCGAGCGTGATTCGCGCCCTGGCCTCATCGCGAAATGAAGCCGAGCGTAAGAAAGCGCAGCAGCTCTTTGGGCGGGTGAACGAGTCGTCGGCCGACAAACTGAAACTGATCGCGCAGAAGCGCCGCGTGGTGGTGGAGGGGCCGGTGGATCTCAATGCCGGACACGAGGTCGCCCGCCGGACGTGTTTCGTCTGCCACAAGCTTTACGGCGAGGGCGCCGAGGTGGGGCCCGATCTGACCGGGGTGGGCCGCAGTTCGCTGGATGCCCTGCTGCACAACGTGATTCACCCGAATGAGATCATTGGCGAAGGGTATGAGAATGTGGAGGTGGAGACCTACGACGGCCGGCAGCTCTTTGGTCGCGTGGTGGAGAACAACGCCCTGCGCGTCCGGTTGGTGATGGCTGGGCCGTCCGAGACGGTGGTTCCCAAGTCCGAGGTGCGGCAGATGAATGTCACCGAGAACTCGCTGATGCCCGAAGGCCTGGAACAGATTCCTGACGCCGACTTTCGCAATATGATCTGGTACATCCTGGCGCCTCCCCAGGATCCGCGTCCGCTGGATGATGGCCGGCGCAAGGAGTTGATCGGCGAATCGAATGACCAGGCGGCGGTGACCTCGCGCCGTGACGGCGAGAGCATTGCCCTGTGGGCACCCGGCTGGCAGGTGGACTGTCCCGACTTCGAAGGTGCCCCTTCCAAGCTGCCCGACTTCGCCGGGCGCAGGAACGTGCTCATGACCCATCCCGTGGACGAACGCACGCCGGCGGCGGTGGTGCGTCCGCTCATCCTCCCGCCGGGTCGCCCGGCGACGCTCCGGTTTTCCGTGGCCGCGCATGAGCAGGGCGACTGGGAGCTGCGGGTGAAGGCGGATGGTGAGGTCATCCACCGGCAAATGGTCACTCATGACGGCGATCGATGGAAGCCGGTGCGGGTGGACCTCACCCCGTTCGCCGGACGCCGCATCGTTCTCCGGCTGGAGAACGCCGCCAACAATTGGTCCTACGAGTTTGGCTACTGGGCCGACCTGTCGATCGATGGCGCGGACGTGGTGGCCCGCTGAATCGGGTCCGAACCAGCCCGTCTTCCCTCGCCGAGGGACTTCGGATAGCGTCTCGCGATGGCCGATTTTGTCGCCCCCCAGCGGGTCAATGTGCTTGGTGTCGGAATCTCCGTCCTGAATCTCGACACCGTGGTCGGAGTGCTGGCCGCCGCACTGGCGGCCGGACGACGCGGCTATGTCACCGTCACCGGGGTCCACGGGGTGATCGAGTCACAGACCGACGAACCCCTGCGCCGGATCCACAACGCCTCGCTGCTGTCCACGCCCGACGGCATGCCCATGGTCTGGATGGGCCGGTTGGCCGGACATCGCACCATGGGCCGGGTGTATGGTCCGGATCTGATGGAACGGGTCTTCGAGTGGTCCCGGACGGGCGGCGCCACCCACTATTTTTACGGGGGCAATGTCGGAGTGGCGGAGGAGTTGAAGGCCCGTCTGGAAACGCGATTCCCCGGAATCCGCATCGTGGGAACCTACACGCCCCCGTTCCGTCCGCTGACCGAGGCGGAGCTCGCGGCCCTCAGCGCGGACGTGGCGCGACTGCGTCCGGACTTCCTCTGGGTGGGCCTGAGCACACCCAAACAGGAGCGATTCATGGCGGAGCATGTTCACAAGCTCGATGCCCGGATCCTCGTGGGTGTTGGGGCCGCCTTCGATTTCTTCGCGGGACGCGTTCAGCAGGCGCCCCGCTGGATTCAGCGGAGTGGGTTCGAATGGCTCTACCGCCTCACCCGGGACTTCAAGCGCCTCTGGCCGCGCTATTCGCGCATTGTGCCGCTGTTCCTCTGGAAAGCCGCCGGCCAACTTGCCGGCCGCCGGCCGCGTCCGTTGGAGTGAAGGGTGTCCACGGTCTGGTCCTCCCGCGGAGCTTGCCCGCATGGTGGCGGCTTCCGTACGCTGAGCGCATGAAATCCCTGCTGGGTGCGGCCATGGCCGCGCTGTTTTCGGTCGCGGCCTTGGCTGCGGACAAGAATTACACCATTGCGGTCATTCCCAAGGGCACCACGCACGAGTTCTGGAAGTCCATCCACGCCGGCGCCGTGAAGGCGGAGCAGGAACTGGCGGCGCAGGGGGTGACGGTAAAGCTCTTCTGGAAGGGACCGTTGCGCGAGGACGACCGGGATCAGCAGATCCAGGTGGTGGAGAACTTCACCTCCCGCAAGGTCAGCGGCATCGTGCTGGCCCCGCTCGATTCCCAGGCGCTGGTCGCGCCGGTCGCCACGGCCGCGCAGGCCGGGGTGCCGGTGGTGGTGATCGATTCGGACCTCAAGTCCGACAAGCAGCTCAGTTTCGTGGCCACCGACAATTTTAAGGGGGGGCAGATGGCCGGTGAGTTTCTCGCCAAGCAACTGGGCGGTAAGGGCAACATCATCCTGCTGCGCTATCAAGTGGGCAGTGCCAGCACCGAGGCGCGGGAGGAGGGCTTCCTGGATGCCATTAAAAAGCATGCGGGACTGAAGCTCATCTCCTCCGACCAGCACGCCGGTGCCACCCGCGAGGTGGCCTATCAGGCGTCGCAGAATCTGCTCAACCGGTACGGGCGTGAGGTGAACGGGATCTTCTGTCCGAACGAGACCGCCACCATCGCCATGACCAAGGCCCTGCGGGACATCGGGCGCGCCGGTGGACAGGTCAAGCTGGTTGGCTTCGACTCCGGTTCGCAGTCGGTGCTCGATCTTAAGAACGGCGATGTACAGGCCCTGGTGGTGCAGGATCCGCTCAAGATGGGCTATCTGGGGGTGATGACCCTGGTGCAGCATCTGCAAGGCAAGGCGGTGGAGAAGCGGATGGATACCGGGGTTTCCCTGGTGACCAAGGAGAACATGACGCAGCCCGACATGGCGGCGCTGCTGGCACCCCCGATCGCCAAGTATCTCAAGGAATGAAACGCCACTTCGGGAGCTGGTCCCGCCTCCTGCAGTCCGGCGGACCCTTCCTCGGACTCCTGCTGGTGTGCGGACTCTTCGCGCTCACCGAGGAGCGCGCCTTCATTTTCACCGGGGGCAATTTCAAGAACATCCTGATCCAGACGGTGATCGTTGCCGTCGGGGCGCTGGGCATGACGCTCATCATCGTGGGCGGCGGCATTGATCTCAGCGTCGGTTCCGTGGTGGCGTTCACCGGCGTGCTGGGGGCCCGGCTGCTGGTCGCCGGCTGGTCGCCCTGGACCACCACCCTCGCACTGGTACTGGTGGGTGGCGGCATCGGACTGTTCAACGGAACCATCATCGCCGGGTTTCGCATGATGCCCTTCATCGTCACTCTGGGCATGATGGGAATTGTGCGGGGCGCGGCCAAATGGCTGGGGAACAACCAGACGGTGAACGCCCCGCCGGACTCTCCGGTGGGACACCTCATGGCCCGGGTGAATCCGACCGAATTCTGGCCGCTGCCGCCGGGGGTTTGGATCGCCCTGGGCCTGGCGGTTTTCGTGGCGGTGCTGCTGCGCGAGACCGTCTTTGGACGCTACGTCTTCGCCATTGGGGCCAACGAGACCGCCGCGCGCTACAGCGGGGTGCGGGTGGGTTGGGTGAAGGCGGCGACCTACGGCATTTCGGGTCTGCTGATCGGCTTTGCGGGCCTTCTCCAGATGTCCCGTCTGACCCAGGGGGATCCCACTGTGGCGGTGGGGCTCGAACTGGACATCATTGCCGCCGTGGTGATTGGCGGAGCGAGCCTGAGCGGCGGGGCAGGGAGCGTCCTGGGATCGTTGATCGGAGCCCTGATCATGGCGCTGCTGCGCAACGGCACCAACCAGCTCGGCTGGCAGACCTACACCCAGGAAATCATCATCGGCGCGGTGATCGTCCTGGCGGTTGGACTCGATCAGTGGCGCCAGTCCCGCCGCCGCGGATAGCCCCTCGCAATCCGCGCCCATCAACGGGAGGGACGAGTTTTACGAGTCCCCAATTTCCTCCGTCAGCGACCGGGCGTCTCCCATCGGGGAACGCGGGAAGCTCCACGTGCCAGAGGCTACCCACGTTCCCCCTCGGGGGCTCCACGGGCGCTGTGGGCGGAATGGGGACTCGGACACCTCGTCCCTCCATCGCCTCCTCCATCGCCATCGCCATTGCGGTGGGATTGGCCTCTGGCTTGACCTGTGGACGGCGCGTCCCATTCTCCGGCCCCCGGTGAATCTTGATTCCCTCAATCCGCAGCAGCGCCAGGCGGCGGCGATGCACCGCGGACCGGTGCTGATTCTGGCGGGCGCCGGGACGGGCAAGACGCGGGTGATCACCTGCCGCATCGTCCACATGGTGGACCGGGGCGTTCCGCCGGACCAGATCCTCGCCGTTACCTTCACCAACAAAGCCGCCCGGGAAATGCTCCAGCGGGTCAACGAGATGCTGCCCAAGACCCGGGGAGCCGATGGCGAAAAGCCGTCGCGGCCCACGGTCTGCACCTTCCACTCCCTGTGCGTGCGCATCCTGCGTCAGCACATCGAGAAGATTGGTTACCGGCGCAACTTCGTCATCTACGACCAGGGCGACCAGATCGCCGCCATCAAGAAGATCCTCGCGGGGATCTCGGACGGCGGAACCAAGACCGATCCCCACGCGGTGCTGTCCCTGATCAGCCGTTTCCGCAATGGCGGCACTCGGGCGGAAGCCTTCGGCGATCCCAATGTGCGGGCGCTGGCTGAGCATGTGGCCGTGCGGTACGAATCCGCCCTGCGCGCCTGCAATGCAGTGGATTTCGACGACCTCATCCTGCTCGTCCTGCGCCTGTTCCGCGAGCATCCCGAGGCCCTGGCTGCCTGCCGTGAGCGCTATCGGTATGTGATGGTGGACGAGTATCAGGACACCAACGCCTCGCAGTTTGAACTGGTCCATTCCCTCACCCGGGAATCGCGCAATCTGTGCGTCGTGGGTGATGACGACCAGTCGATCTACGGATGGCGCGGGGCGGAGGTGGCGAACCTGCTGGACCTAGAGAAGCACTTTCCCGAGGTGAAGGTGGTCAAACTGGAGCAGAACTACCGATCCACCAACGTCATTCTGCGCGCGGCCAATGGCGTCATCTCCCACAACCCGCGGCGACGGGGCAAGCAGCTCTGGTCGGCCAAGGGTGAGGGGGAAAAGGTGATGCTGCACTGTTTCGCAACCGATGAGGTGGAGGCCAAGACGGTGGTGGAGAACATCGAGTATGATCGTCTCGGACGCGGCATCGGATGGGGCCATCAGGCGGTTCTATTCCGCACCAACCTCCAGTCCCGCGCGCTGGAGACGGCCCTTCGTCAGGCGCGGGTGCGGTATCACCTGATCGGCGGACAGAGCTTCTTCGACCGGCGGGAGATTCGGGATTTCCTGGCCTATCTGCGGATGTTCCTCAATCCGCATGACGATGTCGCCCTGCTGCGCATCGCCAACACGCCGGCCCGCGGCCTGAGCGACGTCACCATGGAGCGCCTGCTTGGGGCCAGTCAGGAGCGCAACTGCAGCGTGTTCACCGTCCTGCGGCACACCGACGTTCAGGCCAGTTTCCAGCCCCGCACCGCCGAGGCACTGCGACAATTCCATGCCTTCATCGAGGAGACCCGGGCACCCCTGGAGGCGGATGAACCCTTCTCCATGGAGCGCTGGGCCGGTGCCTGGCTGGATGAGATCGGCTATTTCGGAGAGTTGCGGCGGACGGAGAAGACGGCGGAGGCCGCCGAGAACCGGTGGAAGAACCTCCAGGAACTGCTGGCCGAGTTGGATGATCCGGATGGGTTGGCGACCGTGCCCGAACCCACGGTGGATGCCCCGCTGCCGCTGTTGATTCCCGCACCGGAGCCGGAGAAACCGCTGTTTTCCTCCCCGGCGTCGGCGAGTGCGCCACCCCGGGCATCCCGGCACTATCGCATCAGCCGCAATCCCCAGGACCGGCTGAACGTGTTCCTGGAGCGACTGACGCTGGATCAGGAGCGGGAGGAGGACAAGGAGGCTGGCGATGCGGTCACGCTCATCACCATGCACGCGGCCAAGGGACTGGAGTTTCCCCACGTGCACATTGTGGGCGTGGAGGACGGCCTGCTCCCCCATTCCCGGTCCAAGGTGGAGGGAACGCTCGACGAGGAACGGCGACTGTTCTACGTGGCTATCACCCGCGCCCAGGAGAGCCTCAAGGTTTCGCACTGCTCCGGACGCAAGCGCTACGGACAGCTCATGCCCTGCCATCCCTCGCCCTTCCTCAAGGAACTGCCGCCGGAATGCGTCGAAGACGGCGCCATGGCCGGCATCGCTCCGGTGGCCCACAACGCTGGAAAAGACCTGTTCGCCGCCATGAGGGCGGCGATTGAGTGAACGGCAATTCGTCGCGCCGGCTTGCCGCTTTGAATTCCTGCACCCGTTCTTCGCCGGCAACGGGCGCGGTGTCCCGGCGCCCTGGACCATAAACACGCGGGCCAACTCATCGATCTGCAAACATTCGTCGCAGCCTGGATTTGGCGGTCCGCGGGAAATGACGGGAAGTTTCTGGAGAGACCTGGGCCTCAAAGAAATTGCCCATAAAACAGATCTTACACCGATGCCCCCGCCTGGAGCGCAGGGATCTCGTAACGCATTCGAGATCTCTGGGGATGCAGAACTCCGCAGATCAGCAGGTAGCGCAGCATCCGACGCCAGAGATCCCGGTAGCGGAGTGGTGTGAGCGCGGCGAGATCTCTCTCAATACCCCGGGTGGTCGGCTCGCCACCGGCGAACGCACTTGGTCCGGTGGTCCAAACCGGCCGACGAACCCGGCTAACTACCGGAGGCATTGTGGGCCCTGGTGCCCGACACCCGGGAAGTCCGTGGACTGCGGGTGAACGTTAATACTGTGGGATTCCGCACTCGTCGCCTTCACTGGGTGACGACACTTAGTAATCCAGTGTCGTACCCCACCCATGAAGTCGCCGCCCTTCCTATCCGGCGGTCGCAGATTGCTGAAGGGACACACTGCAGAGCTGGCAACAAATGAACAGCTTACGCCAAGAATTGGTTAGCACAAACCAGGAGCCAAATACAAAGTGAGACAAGCCTATCTAGGGATAGCGTAATCGCAAAACTGTTATCACAGGTCTTCCGTTAAACACTAAACGACTATGCTTCCCACTCTAGCTGCCTGAATCTGCTATATTTCAATTCAACTATAAAATTGGCGGGCAGGTCGCCCTCAAATAATCCGGCATCGTCCACAAGACGTGAACGGAATGGTGTTGGCTCGTACACTTTTTCGCTGACCTTCAATATGAAGAGACGATTTGTTCAAGTTCTCGCTGCAGTTGTTTGCGCAGCGTTCTCTCTCGCTGCACAAAAAACAACCGAGCCCGTCCAGTCTGTTCCCATTAAATCGTGGCGTGCGCACCCCAGCCAGATTCTGGCGCGTTACAAGGACGGCGTGAGCGAGAGCAGGCGCTCGTCAGTACTTGCCGAATTCTCCGTGAAGGAGAAGGAACGGTCTACTTCGCGACCAGGTTTTGTGGTTCTGACCCTCATCGAGGAAGTAAAGCGGGGTGGGGCGCTATCTGCCGAAAAACAGTCCATCCGCCTTCTCAAGGAGATTGAACGACTTCGAGCCTCCGGGCTGTTCCGATATGTCGAGCCAGACTATATTCAGAAAGCGAATGCGGCGCCGACGGATGTGAGTTTTGCAGATGGGACGCTCTGGAGTCTGCGCAATACAGGCCAGTCCGATGGCATAAATGGAGCGGACATTGACGCAGTTCGTGCCTGGGATTTAAGTACTGGGTCAACAAATGTTGTTGTTGCGATTATTGATACGGGAATCCGCTATACCCACGATGATCTTGCCGGACAAATGTGGCGTAATCCTGGAGAAATTCCCGGAAACGGTGTGGATGACGATCAGGATGGATATGTCGACAACGTTTTCGGTATCAATGCGATCACGGGATCCGGGGATCCCTTCGACGATCATGATCATGGTACGCACTGCGCGGGCACAATTGGAGCGGCTGCAAACGACGGACATCCGCACGTTGGGGTGGCATGGCAGGTGCGGCTAATGGCCTGCAAGTTCCTCGATTCCCAAGGTTACGGATTCGATAGTGATGCCATTCGTTGTGTGGATTTCTCGGTTTCCAAAGGAGCCCGTATCCTGAGCAACAGTTGGGGTGGTGGAGGTTTCAGCCAGGCTCTTTTTGACGCGATTTCTGATGCACGGGATCGAGGTGTTCTGTTCGTCGCGGCAGCCGGGAATGATTCGGCCAATACGGACAATTCGCCAAGTTATCCGTCCAATTACGAGTTGGAGAATGTCGTTTCAGTTGCCGCTTTGGATCGGCAGGATCATTTGGCTGATTTTTCGAACTATGGACAACTAACAGTGGATCTCGGGGCACCCGGAGTCTCCATCTACTCCAGTACATCAAGCTCTGACAGCGCTTACTCGACGTTTAGCGGTACGAGCATGGCGACGCCCCATGTCGCCGGAGTGGCGGCCCTCATTGCCGCCCGCTTTCCGGAGATTTCATTGCCAGACATGCGCCAGCGGCTGCTGAGCACCACAGTTTCGATTCCATCGCTTTCAGGACGCGCGGTATCTGGTGGCCGTCTAAACGCATATAATGCTCTCAATGCGTCTCCGGACGGAATTCTTGATGTTCAGGTGGTGTCCATCGGGGATCTTATCGAAGGACGAATTGCTACCCTGCTGGTTCGCGTGTCCGATTTGAGCGGCGTGACTAATGCCAGCGTTGTGGGAAGTTTCAGCGGTCTGGCGTCGTTACCATTTTCCAATGACGGCGTGCCCCCTGATGCGGTGGGGTTAGACGCCACTTACAGCGCGGCCATCTCCGTTCCCAATGGCCTGCAGGAACTCACAGTGACCGTGAATGTTACTGCGCCGGGGAAGCTCCCGGCCGTCGTAACGAGGACATTCGCCATTATTCATGTCCCGCCAAATGACATGTTTGCCGACGCATCTATCCTTTCGGGTCTTTCATCCGATGTAACGGGCTCGAGTATGTCGGCTACCAAGGAGCCAGGTGAACCGTCCCATGCTGGCATCGCCGGGGGGCGCTCGGTCTGGTGGAAATGGACGGCGCTGTCCAGCGGGGAAGTAACCGTGCACACCGCGGGGAGCGACTTTGACACAGTGCTTGCTGTCTACACGGGAACAACGGTTGATTCGTTGACGCCATTGGTTGCCAATGATGACAGCGATGGCGGGCTTAGCAGCCGAGTTGCTTTCGTTGCCGAGCAGGGCATCACCTACCAGGTTACTGTCGATGGTTATCTGGGCAGGAGCGGCTCCATACACTTAATCCTTGTCCAAACTGGGGCGCCTGTGGCCCCACCCAATGACAACTTCGCAGACAGGATTGCGCTTGCGGGAGAGTTCGTTACCGCCACAGCTAACACATTGGTGGCATCCACCGAGATTGGAGAGCCTTATCATGCAGGGATCCCGGGCGGACGGTCTGCTTGGTGGAGTTGGACGGCACCCCATACTGGAATGGTCCAGGTGCAAACTTACGGTAGTAACGTTGACACGCTGTTGGGTGTGTATAAGGGTACTTCTCTGGGGGGCTTGAGTTTTGTGGCCGGGAATGACGATGGGGACTCGGGGACCCAAAGTCGCCTTGAGTTCTTTGCTGCAGCGGGGTCTGTTTTCGAAATTGCGGTGGACGGATTCTACGGTGCCGGCGGTAGCGCGTTCCTCACGATCTATCAATTCGAGCAAATCCCTCCTCCTCCCAATGATCTTTTCGCCGCCCGCGTGCCGTTAACTGGGCTTTCACCAATAGCGACAGGAAATAATGCCGGGGCCTCCAAGGAGGGATGGGAACCGGACCACGCGCAGAACTCTGGCGGTCGTTCGGTATGGTGGTCGTGGACGCTTCCCGCGGATGGGGAGGTCGTTGTTCGCACGACGGGAAGCGGATTTGACACCCTACTGGCCGTATACATTGGAAATTCAGTGAATTCGTTAAAACTTGTGTCCCAGAATGACCAGGACCCCGCTGGAGGAGATAGCAGTCTGGTTGTTTTTTGGGGAGTTGCGGGAACCATCCTGCAGATCGCCGTAGACGGCAACAACCAGGGATTTGGGGCGGCAAGCGGAGAGATTATTCTTTCGGCCAGCGTCCTGACCCGACGGGTGTGGGAGATTGGCACTGACAGTAGTCTGGGGACCCTGCCATACAACCCTTATGGGGAGTTCAGCCCCGAGAACGGGCGAGAGGATGCGGCGCCGGGGCGGGTGACGCGGCTTCCGAGTGACCCACTCTACAACCCGGCGACCAATCCTGGAGCGGATGATGATTTCTACTTCAGCGGTGTGTACTCGCCGGGCTTTAACGGGCTGACCGCCACCCTGGTGGTGCCCAATGACGAGCCGCCGACGGCGTGGGAACGAGCTCATACCCAGGCGGACCGAACCAACCGGGTCCATCTGCAGCTGGGCAGTGAGCATCTGGTGCCCGGGGCGACGTTTCGCCTCGGCATGGAGTTTCCCTCCGGAGGCAGTTCCAGCGGTGGATTGGTCCAGCCGGGATTCGGGGTCCACGATATGGTGGTCCGCTTCCGCAACGGGCTGGGCGTGGCTACCGTGCTCTACAATCAGCGGATTACCGCGACGACGAACCTCCTGTTGACCTTCACCTCTTCGGCGGTCGGGGCGACCGCCGGCGCCAACACTCTGGAGATCGTGCGGACGGGTCCGCTGGCTTCTGGCACCGCCTCATGGATCCTCTATGACTTCCTCCGCTTCGAATCCTTCCCGCCAGGGAATGCGCCGCCAGCGATCACTCAGCGGCCGACCGGAGCCAATGTGGCACCGGGACAGTCAGTGGTGCTCTCTGTACGGGCCGACTCGGCACAGACACCAAGCTATCAGTGGTACCGGAACAAAAAGGCGATCCCTGGCGCAAACAGCGCCTCCTACCCGATAGCCCGTGCGGGCGTCGGGGATATTGGAGATTACTATGTGGTGGTTTCCAACGCCAATGGTTCGGTGTCGTCCTTCCCCGACAATGATGTCCGGGTGACATTGACGGGGGCCTTTGTGATTGAGGCTGAAGACTACAACTATGGCAATGGTCAGACGGTGGGCGGGGCGAGCGTAATGCCCCTGGCGTCTGGGCTATACCAGGGAAGGGACGGCGTTGCCGGAGTGGATTTCTTCATCATCGAGAACAATGTGGATAGCGGGTGTTGCGGAAACAACCTGCGCAACGGCTGGACCAATAACGGAGTGGTGATTCCAGCCGCAAGCGGAGCCAACGTCGCAGTCAACCTGGACAATGCAGATGGGAACGCGTGGCGACCGGACTTTGTATTATCAAACAATTACAAGGTGGGCTGGGGTGATACCGGAGAGTGGTATAATTACACACGAACCTTTCCGCCGGGGCGCTACAGTGCGGTGTTCATCGGAGCCCGGGAGGGCCGCGCGCCGGGCGCGATGGGGCGGACGCTGGAGCTGGTGACGGGAAATCCCGCCCAGCCGAACCAGACAACGGAGCTTCTTGGGGATCTGCTGGCGGATGGGACCGGAGGCTGGGGTTCGCCTGACTGGATTCCATTCCGGGTCCCCGGCGCGGGGAATGTGGCGGAGTTTGAACTGGGAGGATCCCAGACCCTTCGGGTGCGGCACAATGTGGGTGACGGGGATGATGATGCCATCCTGATGTATCGGGTATCCTCCAGCGTAAACCGGCCACCCACCCTGGCTAGACCGGCGGATCAAACCCTGGATGAGGAACAGACCCTGAGGCTGACACTCAGCGCGACGGATCTGGATCTGCCAGCTCAGACACTGAGCTACAGCCAGGTGCGCGTCCCGGCGGGAATGGTGGTGAGTGTAACGGGCGAGGTGACCTGGACACCGGCGGAGGCACAGGGGCCATCCACTAACTTGGTGGAGGTGCGCGTGACGGATAGTGGGGTGCCACCGCTTTCGGCGACGAACTCGTTCCGGGTAGTAGTCCGGGAGGTGAATCGTCCACCGCTGCTCGCGTCGATCGGGAATCAGAGCCTTGGGGCCGGGCAACTGCTGAGGCTGGTACTTGTAGGTTCGGACACGGATTTACCGCCCCAGACGCTGACCTACAGCCGGGTAAGCGGACCGGCGGGTCTGACGGTCAGCAACAACGGGGTGGTGAATTGGACTCCGACTGTGGCGCAGAGTCCCGGCGAGTATCCGGTCACGGTGCAGGTGGCTGATAGCGGGGCACCGGCTTTGGGCACCACCACCACGTTCTCGGTAACGGTGACCAACAGTTCGGGTGGAGTTGCGCGACGGGTGTGGCAGATTGGCACTGACAATAGTTTGGGGACCCTGCCGTACAACCCCTCTGGGGAATTCAGCCCCGAGAACGGGCGAGAGGATGCGGCGCCGGGGCGGGTGACGCGGCTTCCGAGTGACCCGCTCTACAACCCGGCGACCAATCCTGGAGCGGATGATGATTTTTACTTCAGCGGGGTGTACCCGCCGGGTTTCAACGGGCTGACCGCCACCCTGGCGGTGCCCAACGACGAGCCGCCGACGGCGTGGGAACGAGCTCATACCCAGGCGGACCGGACCAACCGGGTCCATTTACAGCTGGGCAGTGAGCATCTGGTGCCCGGGGCGTTGTTCCGCCTCGGCATGGAGTTTCCCTCCGGAGGCAGTTCCAGCGGTGGATTGGTCCAGCCGGGATTCGGAGTCCACGATATGGTGGTCCGCTTCCGCAACGGGCCGGGCGTGGCTACCGTGCTCTACAATCAGCGGATTGCCGCGACGACGAACCTCCTGTTGACCTTCACCTCTTCGGCGGTCGGGGCGACCGCTGGCGCCAACACTCTGGAGATCGTGCGGACGGGTCCGCTGGCTTCTGGCACCGCCTTATGGATCCTCTATGACTTCCTCCGCCTCGAGTCCTTCCCGCCAGGAGGTGGGGCTTTGGCAATGGCAGAAAATCCTGCGGTCGACAGCACCCCTGGACTGCCGTGGCTTTCGGTCAAGAGCAATGAGGGGGACGTGGAGCTGATCGTCTTTGCAGCGGATGGAGCCGAAGCGATCTTGGAGGCTGCCACAGTCTTCGAGGAGTGGTCCGTGCTCATTCATCTTATCGGAAAAGGGCCGGATCAACCCGTAAAGGTGTTTATCCCGCAGGAATATCTCGGAGCAACCCGGTTTTGGCGAGTGAAGCAACCCTGACGCTGCAGAAGTGTCGTGATGCGTACTCCGGCCGCCAACGGACGGTGATGCTGATCTGTCTCGATGAGACTTTCGATTCATGCTGCTGCCTATTCATCCAAAGCAAGTGTCAATAAAACAGATCTGATAACCCCATTGCCTTCGCCCCCTTGATGGAACGCGGGAAGCCCCGGCGTGTGGGAGCTTCCCGCGATCCCCGTCCTGTATCCACGGACCAGGCGGGGGAATATGGGGACGCGGGTGGAGCGCATCCCTACGTGCGTTTGCGAAGCTGATGAGACTAACCAGTGAAAGACTGAGTACGGTGCAGACATGGCAACGTGTAGCTGAAGGCAACTGCGTCGCCGCAAGGCGGGGTGGGGAGCAGCCGGAAGCAAACCTGTCGTCCCAAAGAGGCCTGCCAAGGCCACTAAACCCGATTCGGCCTGTCGGAATGGCGAGCCTGCGTAGGAAAGGCGAAGCCCGGGTCCAAGACCTGCCCGAAACGATCACCAAGCATGTCAGCAGGGTCGTGAGGGGGTCCGAGGGTGGTTGGGGTGAGAAGGCAGGGAAAGCCCATCAGATAAGCAAAGAGATCCCTCCAGGTGCTGAGGAGAGCTGGAGGGAAGTCAGAGCCCCCATAGTAGCGCTGAAGCGGGTAACGACCGTGGAGCCAAGGGGGGTAGGAAGGTGAAGGGCGGTGGGAAGGAAAGCGTGTCGAAGGACCTCCAGCCAGTGGCGGCGTCGCCTAGGCTGTTGGAGGGGCTACGGGCTCGAATGAGCGTGGAGTCCAACGCGATCTGGACGGACCGCATGCTGGAAGCCCTGGAGAACGGGGTGAAAGGAAACAAGTGGTATAGCCTGATGGACAAGGTGTGGAACCCGACCCACCTGCAGATGGGGGCGTGGCAAGTGATTCGCAATGAAGGCGCGCCGGGAGTGGATCACCGAAGCTGTGAGCAACTGGAAAAGGAGCTGCACAGTGAGGTGGCCCTGCTGGAACGCCAACTGAGGGAAGGCACTTACCAGCCCCAGGCGGTGAAACGCGTTTGGATCGAGAAGGCCGGGCGACCTGAGAAACGACCGTTGGGGATCCCGACGGTGCGGGACCGGGTGGTGCAGGCGACTCTGAGAAACGTGATCGAGCCGATCTTTGAAGCGGAGTTTGCGGAGCACTCCTACGGGTTTCGACCTGGAAGGGGAGCGAGGCAGGCGCTGGAGCGAGTCGAAGGGTTGTTGCACGAGGGGTACGGCTGGGTGGTGGACGCGGATATCCAAGGGTATTTTGACAACATTCCCCAGGATCGACTGATGGAGTTGCTTGGGCAGCGGATCAGCGACGGGGGAGTGTTGGCCCTGGTGAAGGCGTTCCTCACGCAGGGGGTGATGGAGAGTGGTCGGGGTTGGCAGCCAACGACAAAAGGCACGCCTCAGGGCGCGGTCTTGAGTCCGTTACTGGCCAATGTGTATCTGCATCCGCTGGATCTCCTGGCGCAGAGTCAGGGCTGGCGGATGACGCGGTACGCCGATGACTTCATCATTCAGTGTCCGAATCGTGAGGCGGCACAAACGGCTCTGGACCAAGTTCGGGTCTGGATGGAAGCAGCGGGTTTAACGCTGCATCCGGAAAAGACGCGGATTGTGGATGCCGCGGTACCGGGAGGCTTTGACTTCCTGGGGTGGCACTTTGAACGGGGTCTGAAATGGCCGCGGGAAAAGAGTCTGGCGCGCTTCAAAGAAACACTGCGGGAAGAAACACCGCGCCACAGTGGACTGAGTCTGGAAGCGATCATCGAGCGGTTGAACCGCCGGTTGCGCGGCTGGTATCGGTACTTCCAGGGCGGGGTGAAGAACGTCTATCTCCGGCTGGATCGGTGGCTGCGTGGGCGACTGCGCAGTGTCCTGAGACGCCGGGCCGGACGCAAGGGCCGGGGACGAGGCCGGGACCATCAACGCTATCCCAACGAGTACTTCGCAAACCACAAGCTGATCTCTCTATACGCCTCAGCCTGTGGGGAGCGCTCCAGTCCCGCCGTTTGCGGGTGACTCATCGACTGGAGAGCCGGATGCGGGAAATCCGCACGTCCGGTTCGGAGGGAGGGGTGGGGTCAATCCCCCATCCCTACCTCTATCGGCGCTGGATCATTGGATCAGGGCTCCACTTGAAGGCCGAAGGGCACAAAGACGGGCTTTCCGCCGATCTGGACCTGGGCGAACAACCGCACGAAACCGGGACGCAATGCGTAGAGTAGAAAATCCAGTTCGGGGCCGCCGCGGGCCGCGGCATCCGTCACAGGCGGGCCCTTTGGATGGAGATGGAGCACGTTCTTGCCGTCTTCGTTGAATCCCACCATGTGGGTGAAGGAGGCCATGATTGGCTCCAGTTGGGCGAAGCCCTTACCCTCGGCATCCGTGATCCGAAGCCGTATCGGTGCGGGTTTGCCCACCTGGACGGTCTTCGCCTCGGAGATGAGTTCGTAATTCAGACCGTCCACTGTCCGCTTAAGAACGGTCGCACGATCGGATAGCGGTTCACCCGCGGTCGCGGCGGGTATGTCGGTGACCGCGTATTCCTGCAGGCCGAGGGGGTAGGGACGCATATCCACCCAGACGCGATAGTTCCCCGGTTTCCGCGGGGTAAAACCAAAGGTGTATTCCCCGGGCTTCTTGGTGGGCTGGGGATGTTCGTGATGGTAGTCGGTGAGACTGCCGTCGATCACCAGCACATGGATTCTCGCCGTGTGCGTTTCGATCAAATCTGCGGGCAGCACGGGGAGGCCGTTGGTTCTTTGCAGGCGGAGGAGGATCGTGACGGGTTGGCCCACTTCCAGGGGTGCGGTCGGGGTCACGGTGGCGCGGATGGTTTGCTGGCCCGCGTGGGCGAATCCGGAACCAGAGGGCAGGATGCGGCAGAATTGATCCAGCCGGGACCCACACTTCGGACAGTAGTCGCCGCTGACTCCATAGACGTCCGGGTGAGTGGAGCAGGTAAACGTGTCGATGCTGGGCTGAGCCGCGGCCAGAATGCGCTCAGGAAAGTAGCCCTTCACTTTCTGGAACGCGGTCAGAACCTCACCGAGCCTGGCTTCGGACTGCGCCTGCCGCGACAGGTCCGCCGAGAGATGCAGTCGGCTGACCTGCTGACAAAAGACGGTCAGTGCCGCCTTGAACTCCTCTGCGGCCGCGGCGTTGACCTGGTGGGCCTGCGTCAGCAATTCGGTGGAGGCCGCGCTGAGAATCTCGTCCTCGTTGTGGATGGAACTGAGATTCTTCGTCTGCACGTACTGCTCCAACTGGTGAACCACCTGAAGCAGCATGGCGAGGGACCGCGCCGGCGATGATGATTGCAGGGCCGCCAGCGGACGGTTCGTCGCCGGATCCGCGCCCTGCACCGCCATCATCAGCCCGACAACCAGCACCCAGATTCCCGCCGCGCCCTGCCATTTCGATCGAAACCCCATCGCCCCACCATGCAACGGGCCCGCCCGAGATCCGTCAATTCTCCTGCCCGTTTCCCCGCCTTTCCCATCCGTGCTCATCCGCGCAATCCGTGGTTAAACCTCTCCGTCCCCCGTCAGCGGAGCCTGCGGAACTGGCCCGCGGCGTTGATCGCCCAGGCTTCGGCGCCTTCGAATCCGGCGGTGATCAGCAGGATCCGGATCCCGGCCGATTCGAGTTCCGCCCGCTGGGCAGCGGTCACGCCGGGATCCAGACGGGGTTCCAGCACGAAGGTTTCGGTGAAGTTGTGATGGCCGGGCGAATAGGTCTGGGCATCTGGCGAACGCAGCACCAGCGGCTCGGTCGTCAGCCCAGTGATTTCCGTGCCGATGAATCCCACGTTGGGTGCGGTGTATCCGGCAGTCGGACCGGTGGGAACCGGCGGCCACCAGAACTGGGTGTGCATGCTCAGCACCGCGCCCAGGGTTAATGTCCGGTCCTGGAGCAGATCCCCTGGGGTGCGCTCCGGACAGGGCACCAGCACCACGTCGTCCAACAGGGTTTGGGTGGCGCCCTCCCAGGTCAGTTCGGGTTGGGGCGTGGCATGGGTCGCCTGCAGCGTGCGGCGAAAATCCGACAGCACCAACCAGGCGGACTCGTCCGCCGAGACACGGGTCTCCGCCGTGGTCTGGAGTAGGAACTTCTTCCGCTCCGCTCCCTCGCCCCAACTCCACGCGTCGGTCAGTTCCGCACCACTCACCTTGTGGATAAAGCCCGTCCAGTCCACGGGACCATTGGTGAGGGTGATCCACTGGGTCTCATGACGGAAGGTCAGGACGGCGTCCCGATATAGCGTGGTCTTCAGCCCGGCCACATCCAGGCGGCGCGCATCGCTGGTCGCGCTGAATCGTCCCTTCAGCCGGTGCTTGGCCAGAGGTGAGCCGAACTCCCCCTCCTCCACACACCACGCCGCCGGCTCGCCGAAGAGGAACGGCGTCACAGTGCGTCCGGTGGCGGTACGGGGAAGGCGGCGCACCTGCTTGATTTCCAGGCGACCAGGGCGGATCCGCTTGAACTCCAGATCCAGGGAATACTCGGTCAGGGACGGAAACAGCCTCCCATACCCCTGGGTCACCCGTTCCAGGAGGCGAACCAGTTCCCGGTAGTCGGCCTCCCAGTTCATCACGTATCCGCCGAGGGGAACCAGGCTGGAACCCTCGCGCAGATCCACGCTGCGAAAATTACCCGAAGAAGCGAAGCTCACCCGTTCGGGCCGTGCGGCCGAGTCGGGATTGGTCACCGAAACCGCGCCCAGTTGGGTGACCATTTCTCCGTAGAAGCCCAGCTCCCCAAACGCACGACTCGCGTGCAGGACAACCACCCCGTTGGCCAGTTCTTCCGGGTCCGGGTAGGAGTGATGCACCAGTACCGCCATGCCCACCTCTTCCTCCTTCACCCCCCGCCGGAGCCGCTCCAGGAAGGCGTTTTCGTTGTAGAAGCTGGCGTACACTTTCTGGATGGCCCGAAAGACACCGCGCTCGCCCGATTCGTCGGGATCGCAGGCCGACGGCCCCGCCTCATCGCCGTCCAGATCATCCAGCAGGCAGCCGCTGTAACTGTCATAGAGTCCTGCTCCGGTGAAGTCCTCGCTGTCCTCCACATTGGTGGAACTGCGGAAGCGGAGTTTGCGCCCCGGTTCAAAGGGTCCGTTGGTCAGCGCGGCGAGCAGTTGAGCCCGCTGGGGGGCGGTGAAGGAGGCCATCCGGGTGATGCGGGACTGCACCGTCGCCAGCCGCTCCCGCAGCAGGGCCATGTTGGGCGGATAGGTGAATCCTCCCACCTGCTGGGCAATCTCTTCGCGCAGAGTTCGGTTCACCGGCAGCGGCTGATCGAGGAAGGCGTCCCAAAGGTCGAGGGTCAGGGCGATCGCCGGTCCGCAATTGTTCGGAATCGTGCGGATCAACAGTCCGTAGTTGGCCGCCTTGCCCCCGACAAAACGCGCGTCGGCCGGGGTCAGGGTCGCGACGTTGGTGGTCCACACACCCAGGCTCACCTTGGGCGGATAGCGCAAGGGGGCGGGCTGTTTCAGAGCGGCCAGTTGAGCGCGCAGGGGATCGGTGAGTTGTCCGGTCAAATCGGTCACGTGCGGCCCATCACCGCGGAAGCCCGTTCGCAGGGCGATCTCCCGTCCATCGAGCCCCCGCAGCCAGGCCTGATCCCCGGGGTCCGCAAACCACACGAAGGGCACGCCGTAGCCACGGGCCAGGATAGCCACATGGGAGTTCGGGGTGGCCGGGGCCAGGGTGATAATGCCCGCCACGTAGGGCACCTCGGCGGGAACAGCATCGGTGAGCAGAATGTCGGTGGGGAGCAACTGCCCCGCCGCGTAGGCGGACTGAATCCGGTCGCCTCGCACAAACACCAGACGCCCCACCGACCATCCCTCGGCATAGACGGCGTCCGATCGCAGCCACCGCGCCGCTGAGGCCACCTCGATTCCCCGTTCCGCCAGCCACCTGCGCTCGGCGAGGGCCAACGCCTCCTGTTCAAAGCTGGGGATGTAGAGAGCCCGGGTACCTGCCGGGGCCAGGACACTGGCGCGCACCCGCTCGAACCAGCGGGCAATCTCTTCACGGGTCCACACGTCCTGTCCGACGAACTGGATGCCATACTCGGGAAGGGAGGCGTCGGGCGGGACCAGGACCGCACCCAAAACGGCCTGTTGTCCGGCGCGATAGAGCGTCCGGCGGTCGAACTCATCCGGGGTCACTCCGGCAAAGACCGGCAACCGGAGCCGCGCGTAGTCGAAATGATAGACGTGTCGGGTGCTGTCCTGAAACCACACCCGCGTCTCATCGTCGCGGAGGATGGTGAACTTCGCCCAACCAAGGCGGGCCGGACGGACGAAGTCGGGCGGCACGGGTGGTTCGAGAAAGGCATCTCCGGGAAGCTGGATCTGATTCTTGCCGTCGTCCTGGGGGGTGCGGGGGCGGGAAACGAGGCGCAGGTAGCGGACGCCATGGGTGGGTGCGGAGACGTCGGCAAAATCGAAGGGACCGTCGTGCAGCACCGCCACCTCCCGCCAGTCGTGCAGGTTAGGCGAGGCTTCCAGCGTATGGACCTGCCGCGCTGCCCCGGGGGAGGTGATGTGGATCCACCCATTGGTGGCGAGTCGCGGAACCCCGAGATCCGCACTGCGTCCGGTGAGCCCCGGGAGCAGAAGAGCCAGAAACAGCAGCGACCGTCGCGGGAGCCAGTCCATGATCTGCTGAGCGTGGCAGGCGCACGCTGCGGTTCAAGTCAGCGCTGCGTGCGGCACACCGGCCGTGGCGCGGGCTGTTCGTTAAGCGAACCGATGCCCGTCCATCTCCGTCCTCCCTCGGCCGGCACACAACGCACCAGGTCTCGCCAGACTTGCCGCATCTCCTCGACTCAGTTTCCGCGCGGGGGCACCCGCGTGGGAAGGGGAAGATTGCTGACGTCAATCTTCCCGGCGGCGCGATGAAACCATGGCTCAACCCGGTTCCGGCGCGCCTCCATCCACCGGCGGAAGGTCGCGGTGTCGGTTCGGAGGATCTCCAGGTGGGGGCGCTCCGCTTCCGGGAGATCGGCGGCCACCCGAATGGACCGGATGGGGATTCGTTCGGATGGCTTCTCATAGAAACCCATGGCTCCGGTGCCGCGCGGTAGGGCGGCGAGAATCTCCATGCCCTGCACCACGCGTCCGAAGAGGGTGACGTTGCGGTCGAGATGCCGCGGGGCCTGTCCGCTGACGACGTAGATCTCGGTACCACCCCCACTGTCGAGCGCCTCGTCGCGGCCGGCACCGACCATGCCGTAACTGTGGATCGGCCAATAGAGGCCGGTCTTCGGATCATGGGCCACCGGGAAACCGTCGAGAAACCCGGCCTCCGGCGCGTAAAGGTCCCCATCGGGAAGCGGAACAAAAGTCCCCTTTTCCGAAAGACGAAACTCCAACTCCGCCGGCAGATGGCGCTGAGCCCGCTCAATGGGGCGCGCCTTCCCGGGATTCTCGGCCTCCGGATCGCCCCACTGCACCACGTAGTTGTCCTGCACGCGCACTACGGGCAGGCCGTTGAAGTATCCCTCGCGCACCAACGCCTTCACGTTCGCCACATGACGGGGTGCAAACCGGGGTTCGAGTTCGATCACCACCCGGCCGCGTTCGAGGTCCAGGCAGAGCGTGTTCTCCGGGTCCAGCCGTCGCCAGTCCGCGGCTTCCGCAGCCGCCAGAACGGACGCCGCGGTGAGGACGTTGGTGGCTGGGTCGGCAGCGCCTCCGCGAACAGCGGCGATGGCCAGCAACCCGATGAGCGCGGCGCGAAGAGTCTGTCGCATGGCGCCGGGTACTGTGCGGAGCTGGGAGTTTCAAGTGTTCAGTTTTTAGTTTGGATCCTTCAAGTCGGCGACGTGCACTTCTTGCAGGCTTGCGGGCGTTCCGCTTCGCTGGCGTGGAACTCCGCCCGCCCGATGTCCCTTTTCCGCCACAGGGTCCGATGTCTTTCCGCCGGTCTCCTGGCGGTGGGTGTTGCCGTCTTCGCCGTGAACGCTGCGGAGAATGAGGCGACGTTCTTCCGGGCGATCAATCTCAATGGACCGCCGCTCACCGTTGATGGACACGCCTGGGAGGGCGGGGACGCCCCCCACCTGGGGGTGAACGGCAAGGTCTTTGAGAATCAGTCCGTTCCCCTGAAGCCGGCCACCGACGTGGCGCGGGCGACGATGATCCGGTCCAGCCGATGGGGCAGTTCGGTCGATGTCGAACTAACCTCGGTGCCCGCCGGGGACTATCAGGTGTTCCTCTACGTCTGGGAAGACAACCACAGCGAGCAGTTCGACCTGCTGGTGAATGGACGCACCGTTCTGGACAAGTTTCACAGCGGCAGTGCGGGTTCCTGGCGAAAGCTTGGGCCCTGGCCGGCGTCGGTCACCGGCGGCAAACTCACCGTTTCCGCCCGGGGACCCGGCCACGGAGCCGCCAATCTCTCGGGAATCGAGGTGTGGGCCGGTGCGGGCCCGCTACCCGCGATCCTCACCCCGACGTTTGCGATCGCCCCCACGCCGGAGCAGCTCGAGTTCTTCGAACGGCGCATCCGTCCGGTCCTGGCGGAACACTGCTACGAATGCCACAGCGCCACCGCCGCCAAGCTCAAGGGAGGTCTGCTGCTGGACTCCCGCTCCGGGATGGTGAAGGGCGGCGACACCGGACCCGCCATCACCCCGGGACAACCCGACGCCAGCCTGCTGATTCAGGCCGTCCGCCACACCGATCCCAATCTCATCATGCCCCCCAAGACGAGGCTGACACCGGAGGCGGTGGCAGACCTCGAGGCCTGGGTTCGCCAGGGCGCGCCGGATCCGCGCACCGAGGACACCGTCGCGTCCACCCGGGCGAAGTCCGCAGTGGATTGGACCCGCGCCCGCGAATGGTGGGCCTTCCGACCGCTGACGTCGCCCGCGCCGCCGTCCGTCCTTGATCCGGGCTGGCCCGCAGGTCCACTCGACCGCTTCATTCTGGCCCGCATCGAGGAGGCCGGACTCACGCCCGCCGCCGAGGCGGACCGTCGTTCCCTGCTCCGGCGGGCCACCTTCGATCTCACTGGATTGCCTCCCACGCCGGAGGAAGTTCAGGCCTTCCTCGACGATCCCTCGCCGGACGCCTTCCGAATGGCGGTTGAGCGGCTGCTGGATTCCCCCCAGTACGGGGAGCGCTGGGGTCGCCATTGGCTGGATGTCATCCGTTACGCCGACACTGCGGGGGACAATTCGGATTTCCCCATCCCGCAGATGTACCGCTACCGCAACTGGGTGATCGCCGCCTTCAATCGCGATCTGCCCTACGATCAGTTTGTACGCGAACAACTCGCCGGAGACCTGCTATCCGCGACTCCGCCGGAGGAACACTTCCCGCGAATCATCGCCACCGGCTATCTGGCCAATGCGCGACGCTTCGGTTCCCGTGTGGCCGACTATCCGCAGCACCTCACCATTGAGGACACTCTGGACAACCTCGGGCGCACCTTCCTCGGACTGACCATCAACTGCGCCCGCTGCCACGACCACAAGTTCGACCCCATCACCACCGAGGACTACTACGCCCTGTACGGCATCTTCCACAGCACGCGGTATCCATGGCCCGGCATTGAACTGGAGCAGCGACAACGCGATCTGGTGCCGCTGGTGGAGCCCAGCCGTCTTGCCGAAGCCGAAGCCGCCCGTGCAGCGAGGGACGCGGAGCAGCGGCGCCTGCAGAAAGAGGTGCAGCGCCTCAAGGATTCCCTCAAGGAAACGCCGAAGGAGGCCAAGGCCGGAGTGGAGGCGCGGATCCAGGAGGCGGAGCAGTCGGCGCGGGCACAGGCGCTTCAACCGTTGCCCTTTGAACTGGCCTATGCCGTCGCCGACGCGACCCGCATTGAAAACGTACCCGTTCAGGTGAAGGGGGATCCCGCCAAGCCAGGAACCATGGTCCCACGGCGGTTTCTCACCGTGCTGGGCGGCGCCGCGCTGGCGCCTGGGGACACCACCAGCGGACGCCGCCAGCTCGCGGACTGGATTGCCGATCCGGCGAATCCGCTGACGGCCCGCGTGATGGTGAACCGGATTTGGCAGCATCATTTTGGACGGGGCCTGGTGCCCACCCCCAACGACTTCGGACGCCAGGGCAAACCGCCGACCCATCCCGCCCTGCTCGATTGGCTCGCGACGCGCTTCATCGAGTCCGGCTGGTCGGTGAAGTCCATGCACCGGCTCATCCTGAACTCCCACACCTGGCGCCAGTCGTCCCAGCGAAGCGCCGCCGCCCGGGAGAAGGATCCGGGCGATGAATTGCTGGCGGGATACCCCCGCCGTCGACTGGATGCCGAGGCGCTGCGCGACACCCTGCTGCTGCTGGGAGGCACGCTGGACCGCACCGCCGGAGCCGAGCATCCGTTTCCTCCCCAGACGGAGTGGAAGTTTACCCAGCACAATCCGTTCAAGGCCGTCTATGAAACCCCGCGGAGAAGTGTGTACCTGATGACGCAGCGCATTCAGCGGCATCCGTTTCTGGCCACCTTTGATGGACCGGACCCCGCTGCCAGCACGCCCGCGCGACTCACCAGCACCACTCCGGTTCAGGCGCTGTTCCTGCTCAATGATCCGCTGGTGCATGCGCAGGCCAACCACTTCGCCGATCAGATCCGGGCGTCGGAGGACACCGACGCCGCACGGATTCGTCGGGCCTATGACCTGGCCTTCGGACGCCCGGCAGAGCCGGACGACGTGGCGTCGGCGCAGGAGTATCTGGCGTCGGTGTCGGACCGCCTGCGTGGCACCGGAACGCCGCCGGAGCGCGTGGAGTCCGATGCCTGGCAATCGCTGGTCCGCGTGCTGTTCCGACTCAACGAATTCGTGTACCTCGACTGAGATTCCCCTTCCTCCCGCCATGAATCCATCCGCTTCCCAGATCCGCCGCCGGACCGCCATTCAGAGCTTGATGGGCACCTCGCTTCTGCTCCCGGGAATCGTCTCACACCTGCTGGCGGAATCGGATAACTCCGGCCCATTGGCGCCGAAGCCGTCGCAGCAGCCGGCGCGGGCCAAGCGGGTCATCTTCATCTTCTCCAACGGCGGGGTGTCCCACATGGACACCTTTGATCACAAACCCAAGCTCTTTGCCGCAGACGGCAAGACCCTGGGAGTGGGCGGCGGACTGTCCAATCAGCAGCGGCGTCTGCTGCGTCCCGGCTGGGAATTCCGTCCGGGCGGTCAGTGTGGGGCGATGGTGAGCGATCTGTTTCCCCAGGTGCGCGAGTGCATGGACGACATCTGCCTGATCCGCTCGATGAAGTCGGACGACAACGAGCACTATCAGGCCACGCTCGCCATTCACACCGGCTCCTTCTTCTTCTCGCGACCGAGCATCGGCTCCTGGGTCAGCTACGGCCTCGGCACGGAGAACCGCAACCTGCCGTCGTTCGTGGTGCTGTCGCCGCACATGCCCTACGCCGGCACCCAGATTTTCAACAACGACTTCTTGCCGGCGGATCATCAGGGGGTGCGGGTGATCCCAGGCCGGGAACCCATCGCCAACCTGGACCGGCGCACTCGTGGCGAGGGCGTGCAGGAACTGGAGCTGGGCCTAGCCGAAGCCTTCAACCGTCGGCATCTGCAGGCGCGGGGCAATGAGGGGGAATTGGCGGCGCGCATCCGGTCCTTTGAAACCGCCTACCGCATGCAGTCCGAGGCCGGCGGGATCTTCGATCTGTCCGCGGAGTCCGACGAAACCCTGGCGCTCTACGGCATGACCCGGGGGCAGACGGAGGGCTTCGGATGGCAATGCCTGGTCGGTCGCCGCCTGGCGGAGCGAGGGGTGCGCTTTGTGGAGTTGGTGGACGGCAGTTCGAGCCACAATTGGGACCAGCACGGCGACATGGCGGAGCACGCGCAGCACGCCCGCAATATTGACCAACCCATTGCCGCCCTGCTGAAGGATCTCAAGCGACGGGGAATGCTCGACGACACGCTGGTGGTGTGGACCACCGAGTTTGGCCGTACCCCGGGTGTGGATGGCGAAAAGGGCCGGGGTCATCACAGCGCCTGCTTCTCTTCGTGGATGGCGGGCGGGGGCGTTCGGGGAGGACTGACCTACGGCAGTACGGACGACATCGGGTCCACCGTGACCGAGAACCGCGTCCACGTGCACGACTTCCACGCCACCATCCTGCACCTGCTGGGCATGGACCACGAACGCCTCACCTACCGCCACGGCGGCCGCGACTACCGCCTCACCGACGTCCACGGAAACGTGGTCCAGGCACTGCTCGCATAGACCGGGAGGGACGAGTTTCACAAGCCCCCATCTCCTCCCGATTGCGTCCCAGCACACCCCACCGGGGATCGTGGGAAGTCCACGCGCCCAACTCTACCCACGTTCCCCTCGGGCGACTCCACCAGCGCTGCGGAGGACATTACGGACTCGGATACCTCGTCCCTCCATTCCCGGGAGGGATGAGTTTTACGAGTCCCCATCTCCCCCCGATTGCGGCCCGGCACACCCCACCGGGGATCGTGGGAAGTCCACGCGCCTAACTCTACCCCCGTTCCCCCAGGGCGACTCCACCAGCGCTGCGGAGGACATTAAGGACTCGGATACCTCGTCCCTCCATTCCCGGGAGGGACGAGTTTCACAAGTCCTCACGTTCTTCTGTCTGTTCCCCAGAACTGCTCCGGGTTGGGGAAATGGAGTGGATTTCAATCCGTCGCTTGACTGGCGGACGCCGACACCGGCTTGTATCGGTCCTGTGAACCCGCGTTTTTCCCGATGCTTCATCGCGCTCACCCTCCTGCTGTCTCTTTCTCTCTCCGCCGAAGATCCGGCGCCCGCCGGAAGTGACCTCCGGATCGTGCTGTTCGATGGTTCCTCGACGGCGGCGTGGCGCGGATTTGGCAAACCAGCCTTTCCGCAGCAGGGATGGGTGGTCGAGGACGGCTGGCTGAAACACCGCGCCAAGGGCGGCGGGGGGGATGTGATTACCACCAACCGATTCACAAATTTTGAACTGGGCTTTACCTGGAGGGTGACCCCGGGCGCCAACAGTGGGGTGAAGTACTTCATTGATGAGCAACGGGGTTCCGCCATCGGCCATGAGTATCAGGTCATCGACGACGCGAGCCATCCGGACGCCCTTCATGGTCCGAAACGGCAGACTGCCGCCCTCTATGACGCCCTACCTCCGGTGAATCCGCCCATCCGGCCGGCCGGACAGACCAACGAGTCGCGCATTATCGTCCGGGGCATGCAGGTCGAGCACTGGCTCAATGGCCAGCGCGTGTTGGGCTACACCCTGGGATCTCCCGAGCTGCAGGTCGCCAAGGCGGCGAGCAAGTTCAAGAATGAGGCGCGGTGGGGGACCCAGTTTGCCACGCCCATTCTGTTGCAGGATCATGGAGACGAGGTGTGGTACCGCGACGTGTGGATACGTCTGCTTCCCTGAATTCGAATTCAATCACTCCAGCCTTGGCGACGTCGCCCGGGCGCGACAACTTAAAGCCCATGGCGTTTGACGGCACCGACTTTGTGGACACCGATTACAGCAGTCCGCGGACCGCATCCCCAGGTCCGCGGGCGCCATCGCGCGAGGAACTCGACGCGCAGTTGACCGGCACGCAGCAGCAGCTCGCCAAGCTGCGGGAGGCGCAGGACCAGTTGGAGAGGACGCGTGCAGCGGTGGAAGAAATGCGCCGTCGACACGCGGATTTCACGTCCGGCCGCACGGAGACGCTGCAGGCGCTGACGCGCGGTATCGGACTGCTGCAGAAGTCGGAGGAAGATGCCCGGCGCGACGCGGAGCAGCTCTCCCGCACGCTGGAGGGACTTCGATCGTCACTGGCTCAGGTGGAGCGTCTCAATGAGCAGGCCTGGACCGCGGAAACTTGGGAACAGGAACTGACCCGGGCACTCACCACGATCGAGAACTCCCGCCTGGAATACCACTCCGCCCGTCTCAAATGGCCGGTGCTGGAGGGCAAGACTCCCAACGCACCCCAGTCCGCCAGTCCGGAAACGGCTCCCCCATGGAATTCGCTTCCGCTCAGTCAACTCTTCCGTCTGGGTCTTGCCCTCACCTGGCCGCTGGTCCTGGCCATGATGGCGGTGACGGCCGCACTGCTCGTCCTGGCCCTGCGCCGTTGATCCTGGAAGGCCTCCGCACACTCTCGACCAACCGACCCAACCTGCCTTCGTCACCGCCCTTTGGTCCTCACTCCCGGATTGTTCGGGAATAAAGGCGGCGGTTGAGGACAGCGTCTTCCAGAGTCTTGTCATGTGGGGTTTCTCCAAGAAGCCGGTGGATCCGCTGGTTGCTCGTGAGCGCGAGTTACAGGCGGAATTGGCACGCCTGCAGGACGAGGTCGCCCGGCTCGCGCGCGAGGAACCCGCCCCGGCGGCGCCCGCCCGCGAAACGCTGCCCGGAGCCTCCACCTCCATCTCTGCCAAGCCCTTCGCCCGCCCAGTCCCGTCTGTCTCCACCTCCGGAGGCCATCCCCCCAAGGGGCACCTCAACGAGTTTGGCGGGCGCAAATACGACCTAAGCGCAGCCTGGCGTCGGTTGGTGAATCACCTGCGCGGCCCAACGGCCAATAATCCCGGGATGGCACGCATGCTCGCAGCGGGAAGCATCCACGGACTCCGACCCCTCCGCTATGAACGTCGCGTCGCCCGCAACCGCTTCGTGGCCCTCTTTGTGATCCTGCTCCTGATCTTGTGGGGATTGGGATACACCTACTTGCGCCATCGATAACGATTCCAAGCGAACCTTCCTTAAGTCGGCAAACTACAGGTTTGACTCCGCAGACGCGATCCATAAGATGGCGATCGCGAAACGGGGTTTTTGCCTTTGTTCCTCCTGCGCCCGGTGGTAATTCGATTGCCACCGGGTTTTTTCTTGCCGGCCGATCCGGTGATTCCGGCAAGGCAGGACGCCGCCGTTTAACGACTTCTTCAAGTCGGATTTTACGTCCGTGCCAACGCTGACGGCTCAACCGCCCGACACGGCGGCGACCAGACGAGTTGCGGTTGTCATGGCGTTCTCCAAGGCCGGCACTTCGATCCAAAGCAGGTCCATTTGTCCGCGAAACCAGGTGAGCTGCCGTTTGGCATACTGGCGGGTCCGTACCTTCACCAACTCACGGGTCTCCATGAGACTTCGTTCGCCGCGGAGGTGTTCCAACACCTGTCGATAGCCGAGGGCCTGGATTGCAGTACGGTTTCCTTCCAGTCCGGATTCCCGCAACGCCCGCGTTTCCTCGACCAATCCGGCGCGAAACATGGCGTCTACCCGGGCGTTGATGCGGGCCACCGTCTCCTCGCGACTGCGAATCAATCCGAAACTCCTCCCGGCCAATGTCGGCGCCCGCTCGGGCCACCGGGCGCGCTGTTCGGAAAACGGGCGGCCGGTCAACCGGATGACTTCCACCGCCCGCACCAGGCGCCGGCGGTTCTCGATGTCGATTTCGTTGAGGGTGACTGAGTCCTGTCTCGCCAACTCATCCAGGAGCGCGGCGGTGGGCAGCGCCTCCAGGGTGGCGCGCAGGACGGGGTCCGCTGGAGGCGAACTGCCCAGCCCATTCAGCCAGGCATTGAAGTAGAGGCCGGTTCCCCCGCACAGGATCGGCACCCGTCCCCGCCGCTGGATCTCCCCCACGGCGGCGTTTGCCAGCGCGACAAAGCGGGCGGCGTCGAATGGGTCATCCAGTCCGACCACATCCACCCCGTGATGGGGTACCCGGCGCCGCTCGGCGGCGGACGGCTTGGCGGTCCCCAGGTCCATTCCCCGATAGACCTGCATTGAGTCCACCGACACGATCTCACCGCGCAGGCGGTCCGCCAGTTCCAAGGCCACCGCGGATTTGCCGGTGGCGGTCGCGCCCGCCAGCAGGATTGGGCGCAGGCCCGCCGGAACGGATTCCGCATCCCGGATTTCAGTCTCCACGCCGTTTGAACCGGTTCCGCAACCGCCCGAACTCATGAGGGCTTGCCTTCGGCCGGTGCGACCGAGCGTTGCGGATCATTCTGCCAGGACAAAAGGATGAGAAGCCCGACGCCGGTGCAGATGGCCATGTCGGCCACATTGAAGGCGGGAAATCCCACCTCGCCGCCGCCGCGCGGTTGCAGGTAAAAGCGAAGGAAATCGATGACGTGGTTGCGGGTGGGCA
>JBDKKE010000206.1:0-3142 GCA_039796255.1 Verrucomicrobiota bacterium
CGCCGATTCCGTCGTTCCCATGGAGCGGACAGCCCAGCGCAACTTGGCCGGACCGGAGCGCGGATTGGATCGCAGTTCCTCCGCTCCAGGCCGGATCACCTCCCGGGCGATCTCCGAATAAACGCCGGCCTCCCGCCCCGACTTGAACGCCTGCTTCACCCGCCGGTCCTCGCCGCTGTGAAACGTGAGCACCGCCACGCGACCTCCAGGACGCAGGCAGCCGGGAAGATTCCGCAACCAGGTGTCCAGGGCGGCAAACTCGTCGTTCACGGCAATCCTCAGCGACTGGAAGACCCTCCGAATGGTCAGGTCCTGTTCCTCCCGACGTACTCCGGGAATCATTTCCCGCACGGCATCTCCCAGGGCGCGGGTCCGACGCAGAGGGGTCCGCTCACGCGCAGCGACCAGTCCGGATGCGATTTCCCGCGCCCGGGTCTCATCGGAGTATTCGTGAAGGACCGTTTCCAGCGCCTGCAGGGAGGCCTTCGCCAGCCAGTCCGCTGCGGAATCTCCCCGCTGGGGATTCATCCGCAGGTCGAGCGGTCCGTCGTGCTTGTAGGTGAATCCGCGCTCCGGATTGTCCAACTGCATCGAACTCACCCCCAAGTCGGCCAGGATGACATCCGCACCGTCCCATTGCAGCTCTCCCAGCACCTTTGCCAGTCCGGCGTAGTTGGATTTTCGGACGATCAACTGGGCCGCCCCATGGCCCGCCGCCCTCAGGCGAGTCTCGGTGCGGGGAAGTTCCAGCGGATCCACATCCAGGCCCAGCAACACACCGGACGCGCCTCCTTCCACCACCCGGGACAACAATTCCCGGGCGTGTCCGCCGTATCCCAGGGTGCAGTCCACGACCCGCTCACCCGGCCGGGGGCGCAGCACTTCCAGAATCTCCGGCACCAGGATGGGACGATGCGTGCCGGCCAGCGTCTTGCCGGTGGCCACAATCTTCTCCACATCGGCGGCATACTGGGCCGCATCATGCTCCTTGTACTTCTCCTCAAACCGCCGCGGGTTCCGCCCGGAATACCGCGGACGCCGCCGATGGACCGGGGCGGCTTCAGGCGGTGAGCCCGGACTGGAATCGGCGGCCGGCGGAAGGGGAGAACTGGGTGCGTCCATACAGGTGGCAGGTCGCCACAGGCGGGAGACTGATCGGCGATGGTCCGGGAGTCCACGGACGTTCTCAGACCCCCGTGCCATTAAAGCCGCGGCCTGGCGCGGGGGGCTTTGACGCGACCGGCCAACTGGTCGAGAGCATTGGCGTGGCGTCCCCGGACCCACTCCTTGAGGGGAAGGTTGTCAATTTCCACCTCTCCGGGAAATGACCAGGGACGGTAACCGAGCCGGGCAAACTCCTCATCGAACCGCGGCTGATCGGTGTCCCCCTCATCCGGCTTCAAGGTGGCCAGCACCGTCCGCTCAAAATCCGCGCGGGCCCGCTTGGTCTCGGCAAAGACGACCGGTTGGGTGATCGCTGCCAGACGGTCGATGTCCGCCGTCAACCGCGCCGGGACAAACACGTTGGTGAGCAACTCGGAGCAGATCGCCCGGTAACGAGGTCCCCAGACGGGGTCGCTCAGGAAACGCTCCACCAGCGGATTTGGATCGGCATTGGGCCTGAGAATGCTGGTCTGCATCTGAAACCGCGAGGGGCCCGAGACGGGATGCATGCCGAAGCTTTCGTTCAGATCCCAGGGAATGAAGGTCGCCTTCCGCGAGGCGGATCCCAGGAAGAGATAGTAGTTGTGGCCGTTGCCGATGAACGAATCGACGTTGGCCAGGATGGCGTTCAGCGCGACAAAGCGCAGGAACAGGTCGGGATCCAGGTAGTCCTTCACCCCGCTGCTGAACTGCTCCGGAGGGGATTCCCGGAAATACCGAAGCATCTCAATGAAGCGTGCCGTGTCGGCGGGTTGGGGGTCATTCTTGGGTTGGTAGCGCTCCGTATAGTCTTCCCAATCCTCGCCGAGATAGGGAACCCCGCGCATCATCTCCGGTTTGACCAACACGCCGTCCCGCTCCCCGAAGTGGCGCTTCAGAAACCGGCCTTCGACCGCCTCCACCAGGGTGTACAGTCCGAGATGCTGTCGTTCCGTCTGACCGGAAATAGTCAGGTAAACCCGGGCAAAGGCAGTGCGCGGTGCCGGGAGTCCCGCCCGCCGGAACAACTCGTAGGCCAGCACCTCGCGCATCTGCGTGGCATCGTTCACATTGTTGTTCAGGTAGAGCTCCTCGATCCCCAGAAAGGTCCGTCCCTTGACGCCACGGTCGAAATCCAGCTTGAGCGGTCGCTTGTAACCGTTGGGGGCGCGCGCAACCGAACTGACCCCCTTCGTCCGGACCGCCACGTTGGTCAGCCTCTGACCGCCCACCTCCAGGGTACACTGGACCCAGGGATACTTGGACCCTCCATCGGCTCCGGACGACGGAGTCGAGCCCTGCTCGCCGCCCCCGAACATATTGCGCAGGATACCCTCCATCGGCGGGCCGCCCCGATTTCTCTGAACCACGCCCCGTGAGCCCAGCGTCTGCCAGTCTTCCCGGGTGATCACCAGGTGAAGCGTCCAGAGATTGGTGAAGCCGAAGAGCGAGGGCGCTTCGGAGCCGGAAGACGGCTTGGGAACGGCGACGTTGGTGCCGGCCGCCGCCCAACCCCGCGCAGCGCCGACCATGACCAGCAACAGACTCAACAGCACTCGGAAGCGGCGTTTCATGGTGTCGCAGAAGCAGCGCAAACCGTCGGGGAATGCTTCCGTTAAAGCAACCCATGCCGCAGATCCGATTGAATTCCCGGCATGACGCCCTGCCCTAACCAACGCCCGCGCCAAACGACGGACGGTTCAAAGGGTTCCGGAGGACGGAAAGGGCCCGCCCCGCGGAATCAGGCGACCCCTGCCGCGAAGCCAGCCCGGCAGCACGCGCTCACGCCGGCGGCCATTCAATGCGGATCCAATGAAGGTCGAGCGCACGAAAAGATCGTGGGTGAGCAGCGACACCGCGACCGTGATCCCCTGGACTAACAAGCATCCGCTGGGCGGGGACTGAATCCGGGAACCGTCGCGGATCCGAGTCCGCCGTCCCCAGTCATCACGGTGCCGGCGTTCGTTCCAGAGCCTGCCGCAGCCATGTCACCGCGTGC
>JBDKKE010000207.1:0-3169 GCA_039796255.1 Verrucomicrobiota bacterium
TCGATCCCCTCAGCCAGCGCGAATACTTCCGCCTCTTCGCCTTCTTCAACACCCAGGATGAATCGTCCCTGGAGTCCGCGTCTCCAGAGGACTTGGCCGCGCGGGAGGTCCTGCGTGCGGCTGTCCGTCCCCGGCAGGACGAACTCGACGCCCGCGCCGCGCAACTCACTCCGGGCTTTGCCGCCTGGGAAACCGCACTCACGACCGAGGCACGCAGCAGCCTGCCGCTGGAGGTGCGCAACGTACTGGGTCTGCGCCCGGAGCAACGCACCGAGAAGCAGCGGACCGTCGCACTTCAGGGATTCTTCGCCATCGATGCGGAATACCAGGCACTTCAAGAACGCCTCCGCCAAGCCACCAGGGGCGGTCCGCGAATTCCCACCACATTGGTCCTCAGTGAACGGACTGAACCGCGCCCGTCGTTCCTCTTCATCAAGGGCGACTTTACGCGGCGAGGCGATCCCGTGGCTCCAGGGACGCCCGAGATCCTTCCACCGCTGAAACGCGCCTCCCCCGACGATGCACCGCCGAACCGCATGGACCTGGCCCGTTGGCTGGTGAATCCCGCCCATCCCCTGACGTCCCGGGTCATGATCAACCGGATCTGGCAGCAGTACTTCGGACGCGGCCTCGTCGAGACCGAGAATGATTTTGGCACGCAGGGGAGCCAGCCATCGCATCCGGAATTGCTCGACTGGCTGGCCACCGAATTCGCCGGCGTTCCTCCGGCGGACAACCTGTCCCCCTGGAGCCTGAAGCATCTGCACCGCCTGATTGTCACCTCCGCCACCTATCGCCAGAGTTCCGCGGAGGATTCCTCCGCCCCTGCGTCCAACTCCCGGAAAGACATCGATCCACTCAATCGCCTGCTCAGTCGTCAGAACCGGATTCGTCTCGAAGGGGAAATCGTCCGGGACGTCGCTCTGGCCGCCAGTGGGCAGATGAGTCGAACTGTCGGCGGTCCTCCGGTCTTCCCTCCGCAACCGGACGGCGTGATGGCGCTGGGGCAATCCCGACGGGAATGGAAGACCAGCGAGGGAGCGGACCGTTACCGGCGTGGGCTCTACACCTTTCGCTGGCGGGCCACCCCGCATCCGGCCCTGTCCGTGTTCGACACCCCGGATGCCTTCAGCGCCTGCACGCGCCGGCTTCGCTCCAACACCCCGCTGCAGGCCCTCACGCTGTTGAACGACGAAGCCTTCCTGGATCTGGCAGAGAGGCTCGCCGACCGATTGATCCACGAGGCGCCCCCTGCAGACCGACTGAATCTCGCCTTTCAGATCTGCCTGGCCCGGACACCCACCGCGGATGAGCGAAAGCGCCTTCAATCCCTCCTGGACGCTGAGCGCGGCGCGGGGGATGAACGGATGGCGTGGACCACCCTGTCCCGAGTGTTGCTGAACCTCGACGAAACCATCACCCGCGAATGAACACCTCTGCCGTCAACCTGCCTCCTGACCTCTGGCAGTTGGAGATTCGCGTTATCGAGCTCACCGCCGAATCGGAGGGCATCTCCCGCGAGAAAATCCGTCCGGACTCTCGGATCCTCGAGGATCTCCACATCGACAGTCTGGGCATGGTGGAGCTCCTGATGACGCTGGAAGAGCAGTTCGGCGTCAGCATCCCCGACGATATCGGCAAGCAGATGTTCATTCGCAGCCCGCTCACAGTGACAGCCCTGGCGGAGATTGTCCGCCACCAGTGGGGGACGGGCACCCCCAGCCGCGAGCGCTGGATCGCGGCGAGGCCGGAGATTCCGACGACGGATCGCCTGCCCTTCACCCAGCTCGACGGACTCCTTTCCCCATCCCGGGAGCCATTGCTTTCCCAACTGACGGCGACCTCCAGTGGATGGGAACATTTTCGCCGCCGGACCGATGGGATGCGTTGTGTTCTGGTTCCCGGCAGCGAGGTGGAGTTGGGTTCGGGAGAAGCGGAGAATGCCGGCGACGAAAGTCCACGACATCGCGTCCATCTCCAAAGCTTCCTGATGGACGCCGAACCGGTCTCGGTCACTGCCTTTGCCCGTTTCCTAAGTTCCATCGGTGATGATGCGGAACCTTTCGTCGCGGAATGGTGCGGCGTGGACCCTTCCGACCGGCGCAGTCCTCATTTCCAGCTCAGCCCCCGCTGGGGAAACCGCTGGGGCGCCATCCCCGGCACCGAGTGCCAGCCCATGGTCCTGGTATCCTGGTTCGGTGCGGCGGCCTATTCATTGTGGGCCGGCGGGCGGAACTGGCGCGCGTACCGAACGGAATCCCTGCTGCCCACCGAGGCCCAGTGGGAATACGCCGCGCGCGGAGCCTTGGCGCGCGCCTATCCGTGGGGCGAGGAACCGGCAACCCCCGAGCGCGCCTGCGTCGGACATCACCGCGCCCGCCAGTCCTATCCCGGTTTACTCCCCATGGCTGACGTGCATCAGAAACTCGGGATGTCCCCCTTCGACCTCCACCACATGGCCGGAAACGTCTGGCAGTGGTGCCGGGATTGGTACGATCCAGACTTCTATCGCACACCCGAATCCGGGCAACCCAATCCCCGCCAGGACCGACCCACCGGCATTCGATCCGAACGGGGCGGAAGCTGGGTCGGGCCCGGGGAACTGGCCCGCTCGTCGTATCGCCGGGGACGTCCGCCAGAGGCCGTCGGTCGCTGCCTGGGTTTTCGGTGTGCCGGATTGGTGGAGAATCTTCCCGCATGAATCCCCTCTCCCCACCCACCTTCGACGCCATGACCCGTCGGCATTTCTTCGGCCGCAGCGGGCTGGGACTCGGCTCGGTGGCCTTGGCCTCGCTGCTCAATCCCGGACGGGTCGGCGCCGCTCCGGATGCCCCGCTGGCCATGCGTCCCCCGCCCCACCGCCGGCGGGCGAAGAACATCATTCAGCTCTTCATGGCGGGCGGCCCTTCGCAGTTGGAATTGTTCGACTACAAACCGCGCCTGACCCAGTTCAACGGACAGCCCATCCCGGATTCCTATCTTGCAGGCAAGCGGTTCGCCTTCATGGACAGTTCCTTCAAGAATCGCTCCACGCTGCTGGGGACCCGCCGGGAATTCCGACAGCACGGGGGTTCGGGTATGTGGATCAGCGACCTGATGCCGCACACCGCTTCCATCGTGGATGAAGTGACGTTCGTCCGTTCCTGCGCCACCGAGGTCTTCAATCACG
>JBDKKE010000208.1:0-14365 GCA_039796255.1 Verrucomicrobiota bacterium
AGTTCCCGGTCGGCCAGGTGGGTAAGTGGTTGAAACTCCCCGGCGCAGGGGCGGAGGCGGGGGATCGACAGGGTGAGGGACGTTTTCCAGCAGTGCCGGAGAAGATACGCGGCATGGGCGGCGGTGGCGATGGCCTCCTGACGCCAGTCGGCAAGTCCGTGCAGGGCGCCAATGCCCAGGCGGCGGAATCCGGCGGTGGCCGCCCGTTCCGGACACTCCAGCCTCCAGTCGAAGTTCCGCTTGGGTCCGGCAGTATGCATGCGGCCGTACACTTCGCGATCGTAGGTTTCCTGATACACCACCAGACCCTCGGCCCCGGCGGCGACCAGCGGCCGGTATTCCTCAGTTTCCATGGGTCCGATTTCCAGTGACAGGGAGGGCACGAAGGCGTGCAGCGCGGCGATGCAGTCCCGCAGGTATCCGTTGGAGACAAACTTCGGATGCTCGCCGGCGACCAGGAGCAGATTCCGAAATCCCTGTTCCCCCAGGGCCTGCGCCTCGCGGACCACCTCCGCGACCCCGAGGGTGACGCGGAGGATGTTGTTGTCGCGGGAGAATCCGCAGTAGGAGCAGTTGTTGATGCACTCGTTGCTGAGATACAGCGGCGCAAACAGGCGGATGACCCGTCCGAACCGCTGCCGGGTCAGGGCCTGGGATCGTTCGCACAGCGTTTCCAGGAGTCCGGAGGCCCCGGGAGACAGCAGGGCGGCGAAATCGGAGAGCGACTGGGGGCCCTTGTTCAGCAATCGCCGGACCTCCGCGGCGTCCGCTTCCCGGGCGCGCTGAAGCAGGTCCGGAAAAGGCAGGGCGTTGAACGCGGCGACAAAACTCATGACCACCTCAGGGTACCGACGAGCCGCCGTCCAGCAAGCCGGGCCGTCGCCTCGTTCACCGTTCCGTCACTCTGCCGACATGGTCGGGAGGCGGGGGCGGATGAATCACTAGGGAATCTGTGGCTGGACGCTTACCGGCGCGCTTCGTAGCGTCGAACCACCTAAAGTGAGCCCTGTCGATTCCACATCACCGGAGAGCCGGACCCGCATCCCGGTCTCGGGTCCGTGGATTACCGAGCGGGAGATCCGCTACGTGACGGACGCCGTCACCCACGCCTGGTATGGGGGCGCCAACCAGTGGCATCAGCGCTTCGAACGGGGTTTCGCCGAGTACCTGGGGGTACCCTTCGTGACGGCCCTCCCTTCCTGCACTTCGGCGATTCATCTGTCCCTGGCGGCTCTGGGGATCGGCCCGGGCGACGAGGTTATCGTGCCGGAGATCACCTGGATCGCCACTTCGGCGCCGGTGGCCTATGTCGGGGCGACCCCCGTTTTTGCCGACGTGGATCCCGAGACCTGGGTTCTGACCGCCGAATCGTTGCGGGCGTGTGTCACCCCGAAGACGCGGGCGGTCATTCCGGTGGATCTGTATGGCGGGATGCCCGAATACGACGCCGTTCTCGCGGTAGCGAAGGAATTTGGGCTGGCCGTTATCGAAGACGCTGCCGAGGCGGTGGGTTCGGAGTATCATGGCCGCCGCGCCGGAAGCCTGGGCACCACCGGGGTGTTCAGCTTCCACGGTTCCAAGACCCTGACCACCGGGGAAGGGGGCCTCCTGGCAACGGGCGACGAGGAACTGTTCCGCAAAATTCTGCATCTGCGGGATCACGGACGGGAGCCAGGGGACCGCTACTTCTGCAACACCGCGGTGGGCTTCAAGTACAAGATGAGCGCCATGCAGGCTGCCCTGGGGATGGCCCAGTTGGAGCGGGTGGAGGACCTGGTGACCCGCAAGAGAACGATCTTTGGATGGTATCGGGAACGGTTGTCTGACCTGGAGGGAGTGGCGCTCAACATCGAACCGAAGGGCGTGCGCAACAGCTACTGGATGGTCACCCTGGTGTGGGATTCGGCCGGACGTCCGGGGCAACGCGAATTGCAGGACCTGCTGGATCAGCGCGGGATCGATACCCGCCCGTTTTTTCACCCCCTCAGCAGCCTTCCCGCCTATCGCGACCTCCCGCAGGCGGCCGAGGCCCGGGCCCGCAACCGGGTGGCCTATGATCTGGACGCTCGGGCCCTTAACCTTCCTTCGGCCCTCAACCTGACGGAATCGGAAGTGGATCGCGTGTGCCGGGAAGTGCGCTCTCTGCTTGCCCCGGGTGGAACCACGGCATGAGCGCACGAGTCCTCCTCATGCCTCTGCCGATGGACTTCTCCGGTTCGCGGATGGCGCCGTCGGGTACTGGCCAGAGTTTCCGCCCACTTCCGCTCGCTTTCTCCTAGGACCGTCGATTCCGTTTACCATGCGTTCCGCTCCCTCCTCTTCCGCCCTCACCCGTGGTGCCCTGGCCGGTATTGTCTTGATCGCTGCGGCGCTGTTCTGGCTTTGGCGGGAGAGTTTTCTGCCCCAGCAGATGGCGTTCTCCAATGATGCCCCGCTGGGGTTCATGACGGCGTACTCGGAGTTTCGCTGGGGGAACTTGATGGGCGGCAGTTGGGTGCCGCTGGTCTGGTTGGGCAGTCCGGCCCTGCCTTTACAGCCCTCGTTTACCAACCTGCTGTACCTGTTCCTGGGTCCGGTGCTCTTTGGAAAGTTCATTGCCCCCCTTTCCCTGCTCCTGCTGGGGGTCGGAGCGTATGTGTTTGGCCGGGCGCAGGGATTCGCCCGGCCCGTGTGTGTCATTCTGGGGTTGGCGGCGGCCCTCAACACCAACTTTGTTTCCCATGCGGGATGGGGGTTGGGTGCCCGGGCGGTGACTCTGGGATTCACCTTTCTGGCCCTGGCGGCGCTGTCGGAGGTGGATCGCCGCCGCTTTTGGGCCAGGGCCATCCTGGCGGGAATTGCGGTCGGGTTCGCCGTCGTGGAGGGAGCCGATGTCGGAGCCATCTTCAGTTTGTATGTGGCGGCGTACGCCTTGTATGCGGGCTGGGTGGAGTTGGCTCTGCAGCCGGCGCGCCGGGCCCTGCTGGTGGTTGGTCGTCTGGCCCTGATCGCGGTATGCGCCGGGTGGATCGCGTCGTATGTCCTGTCGTCGCTGGTCGGAACGCAGATCCAGGGAGTGGCGGTCATGGGGGAGAACGCGGCGGCCAAACGGCAGCGCTGGGATTTCGTCACCGGATGGAGCTTCCCGAAACTGGAGGTCATCCGCGTCGCCATTCCCGGCCTCATGGGGTATCGGATGGACACGCCCAACGGCGGGTCTTACTGGGGCAACGTTGGACAGGACGGTACTCCGGAGGGGCGGTTCAATGGTGGCGGGGAATATGCCGGTGTGCTGGTGTTGCTGGTGGCGGGATGGGCGGTGGCGCGCGGCGTGGCACGTGGGGGGCGTCAACCGTTCACGGAGCGCGAGCGAAAGCTCATTGGATTCTGGGCGGTGGTCTGCGTGGTGTCGCTGTTGCTGGCCTTCGGGCGGTTCGCCCCGTTTTACCAACTGATCTATTCGCTGCCCTACCTCTCGACCATCCGCGTGCCGATGAAGTTTCTGCACGTCATGCATCTGGGGCTGCTGGTCCTCTTCGCCTACGGCCTGCAGGGCATGTGGCGGTTGTATGTGGACGTTCCCTCGGGTCGCCGCGGTGGTTGGGTGGATCCGTTGTCCGCGTGGTGGCGCAGCGCCACCGGCTTTGAAAAGGGATGGTCCCGGGCGCTGCTGGGTGTGTCCGTTGCGTCCGTCACCTTGGCGCTGGTTTACGTCGCCTGCCGACCCTCGCTGACGGCCTACATCGCGGGTGCCGGATTTCCCGGGGACGAAGGCAAGGGGATGGCGGGCTACAGCGTCTTTGAGGGGGTTCTGTTCGCCGTCTTTGTCCTGCTGAATACGGGCCTGCTGGCTGTCCTCGCGGCTGGAACCTTTGGAGGGGGGCGGTCGATGGCGCCTGCCTGGCTTCTGGGAGGCGTTTTGGTGGTGGATTTGGCCCGTGCCGCGACGCCCTTCATTCTCCATTACGACTACCAGCGACGCTATCAGGCAAATCCGGTGGTGAACTTTCTGGCGCAAAAGCCCTGGGAACATCGGGTCACGGCGCGGCTGTTTCCGGACATCCGGCAAACGCTGTCCAGTCCCCAGGATGGCACCTGGCCGGCGGTTCAGAATCAGTGGATGGAGCAGCAGTTTCCCTACAACACCATCCATACCGCGGATATCTGGCAGATGCCGCGCATGCCTGAATTGGACGCGGCCTACATGAAGGTGTTCCGACCCACTGGTTCGGGCGATCTGTCTCGCATCGGCCGGATGTGGCAGTTGGCGAACGTCCGCTACATCATTGGGTCCCGGGGAACCGAGAGTGAGTTGAACCGGCTCTTTGATCCGGTGAAGCAGAGTTTCAAACCGGTGCTGGCCTTTGATCTGGCACCCAAGCCGGGGGCACCTTCCGGCGGACGGGTCAGTCTGGACGACATTACCGCCGTGGTGAATCCGTCCGGACAGTACGCCGTGATTGAGTTTGGAAGCGCGCTTCCCCGGGCCCGACTTTATCCGCATTGGGAGGTGGTTGCGGACGACGCCGCCGTCCTGCAGCGCATCGGAGACCCGGCCTTTGATCCGTCGAAGACCGTTCTTCTGGAGGCTCCCCCCGTTCTTCCAGGCGGAGCCCCGATGACCGCGGCCACCAATGCGCCGCCCACGCCGGCCGAGGCGACGATCACCGAATGGGCACCCAAGCGCGTGTTGGTGCGGACCGCTTGCTCCCAGTCGGCCGTGCTGCTGCTGAATGACCGGTGGGATCCGAATTGGCAGGTCACCGTGGATGGTCAGCCGGCCACCATGGCCCGCGCCAACTATCTTATGCGGGGGGTGGCCGTGCCCGCGGGAGAACACGCGGTACTGTTTTCCTACCGGCCGAGCATGCGGATGCTGTGGGTGACCCTTTCAGCTGTCGCGGCGGCTTTGGCGGCGGGCGGTTGGCTGGTCATCGGATCGCGTAAGGCCAGCGCGGAAGTCCTTTCGGCTGGCCCGGGCTCACCCACGATATCGACGCGGAAGCCAGGCCATTAAGCCGCAGCGGAATTCAATTCCTGGCTTCGGCACGTTGGAAACCTTCGGCGGATCGGTTACCGGAAAGCCTGCAAGATCTTGGAGGGGAAGTGGGGCAGGCCCTTCACGACTTCCCGGAGCATGCGCGGGGACATTTCGGAGGGGACGGTGGCCCGCACGTAAGCTCGTGGGTGGACCAGGTCCGTGGGCCAGGGGAGGGCGGCGTTTTTGGCGGATTGGAAATCACCCAGGCGGCTGGTGCGGACGAAGGCGAACATGTTTTGCACGTACCACCAGGCCACGGCGGTGTTGCCCCAGAGCCGGGGGCGAAGGCAATCGAGGGCGGTGAATCCCTGGGCCTGAAAGCGGGCCCACCAATAGCTGGGCCACTGCTCGTTGACGTGGTGGGTTCCTCCCTGACCCGGGACTGCGGCCGAGAAGATGACCACGTCACCCAGTTGGCAGAGGTCGGCGACAAAGCTGTCGGAACGGCTTTCCGCCAGGTGTTCCGCGACCTCCAGGCAGTTCACCAGGTCGAAACGCCGGTCCAGGGACAGCGTCTGGCCGAGGTCCCGTCGGAGGAACCGGTCGCCGGGAATCACCAGTTGATCCGACTGCACGAACTCACCGTCAATTCCCAGGATTTCGCTTCCCGTCGCGGCGTACTCCCGCGCCCAGGTTCCGGAGCCGCATCCGACATCCACCACCGTTCGGGCGGGAAACAATTCCCGGATGATGGGCACGGCGGCGCGCGCGGAACCGGCAGAGTCCTCCTTGAGTCCCTCGTAGTAGCGTGACGAATACGGGAGCGGCATGTGTGGGAGGAGCATGGGCGCGCCCGCAGTTTCGGGCCAGTCGGAATCCGCGTCCGTGCGGACGGGGGGCATGTTGCCCAGGAATGCCTGGGGCACCCGCCGGCTTTCCTTGCGGTGGTCGCGACGGCATTCTCGGCCGGTGCCGCATCTCCACGAAAAAATCGACTTCACCGTCGCCCTGTTCGTCGTTCAGGCGGGGCGGGTCCTGATGATCCTGCACCGGCGTCTGGAAAAATGGCTTCCGCTGGGGGGACACATCGAGTTCGACGAAGACCCCGAACAGGCGGCGCTCCGGGAAGGAAAGGAGGAAAGCGGACTCGACCTCGAACTGCTGGGGGAACGCCCGCCCACCACCGGACCGGGCACCCGGGCGCTGATCTCGCCGCGGTTTCTGGACATTCACCGCATCAGCGACACGCACGAACACATTGGCATGATCTACTTCGCCCGGGTGCGGGGCGGCGAACTGCGGCTTGCCGAGGAGGAACACCGGGACATCCGGTGGGTGGATGCCGCCGGTTTGGACCGGCTGGATCCGCCATTGAGCGACGCCATCAAGTGGTACTGCCTCCAGGCGTTGGCCGAGGTGAGGGAGTAAACCGGGTCAGGCAATACTCACTACCCGGTACTCGCTGCGGGATCCCCCCAGATCCAGTTGCAGACGTTCTCCCGTCCGCCGGCCCAGAATCTGGCGGCCGAGGGGAGACTGGGGCGTGATGACCGTGACCTCGACACCTTCCAGAGAGATTTCCGTGCCTCCGGCTCCGGGTCCGATGAAGTAGGTCGAGCTTCCGCCGCGTCCCTCCAATACCACCAGGGCCGTGAGGTCGATCGGGTCCGTGGCGGCAAACTTCCGCAGCGTCAGCGCCTGGTACTGCTGCACGGTGTTCTCCAAGGCCGCGGCCTGGCGGGATTGTCCGCGGGCGAGATAGGATGCCTCCAATCCCCGGGTATCGTACTTGTTTTCGGCGCGGCTTTGCTCGTGGGTGGCCTCGGCATGCGCCGCCCGTGCGGCGCGTCCATAGGTCGCGAGTTCCCCGGAGAGGTGCTCCATGATCATCTGCAGAAGGACGGCTTTGTTCACGACGGCAGACATAAAACCCCGGAAACCAGGGTGACGGCAAATGATGTTCGGGACGTTCTTGGAGCGGGAGGGCTTGGCGGTGGGGAGGTTGGGGAGGTGCAACTTGGTCATTGGTGTCGGGTATCCCACTGAGTAGACTGTTCCCAGCATGAGTCCGAAAAAATCCGACGCGACCCTGGCTGTGTTCCTGGATCTGGAGAACATCGCCATCGGCGCGCGCGACGCCCACTACCCGAGATTCAGCATTCAGAAAATCCTGGAGCGCCTGCTGTTGAAGGGGCACATCGTGGTCAAGAAGGCGTATTGCGACTTTGACCGGTACAAGGAGTTCAAGCGGGATCTGCACGAGTCCGCCTTTGAAATGATCGAGATCCCGCACCTCCGTCTTTCGGGAAAGAATTCCGCAGACATCCGCATGGTCGTGGACGCCCTGGACCTCTGCTATACCAAGGGGCATGTGGACACCTTTGCCATCATCAGCGGCGATTCCGATTTTTCGCCCCTGGTCAGCAAGCTGCGGGAGAATGCCAAGACGGTGATTGGGGTCGGGGTCAAGTCGTCGTCCTCAGACCTGTTCATCAACAACTGCGACGAGTTCCTCTACTACGACGATCTGGTCCGCAAAGATCCGTCGCGCGCCCGGCAGCGGACGGCCTCGGTGGCACCGACGGGATCCGCCGAAGCGGCACCGGCGAAGCCAGTGTCCGAGGAGCCCAAGGGGCCGCCGCTGATTGACGCCTTGGAGCAGGTGGTGGTGACGCTGGAGGCCCTCAGCGAGGAGCGGGAAGGGGACGATCCGATCTGGGGTTCGATGATCAAGCAGGCCATCAAGCGCCGGAATCCGGGATTCAACGAACGTGCCTACGGATTCAAGTCCTTCAACGACCTCCTGCTGGACGCCCAGAAGCGCAACCTGGTGAAACTGGAGCCGGACGAGAAGTCCGGCGGCTACGTGGTGCGCATCGCTGAATGACAGGGCGGGGGGAGCTCGAATCGTCGCTCTCCTCTCTGCGCAGTTGACAGGTGGCGGGGGCTCGGCGGAACGTCTTCACACCATGCCCGCTGAAGAATCTCCCATACTCCTACCGTCTCGTCGCGCCTTCATCAAAAGCACTGGCACCATCGCGGCTGCCGGGGCTCTTGCCGGAGTGACGCTGCCCCACGTTCACGCCGCCGAGAACAACACCATCAAGATCGCGCTCGTCGGATGCGGTGGCCGCGGAACCGGTGCGGCGGGCAATGCCATGACGGCGAAGAACGGTCCGGTCAAACTGGTCGCCATGGCCGACGTCCTGGGAGATCGCCTCAGCTCCAGTTACAAGGGACTCAAGGAGCAGTTTGGCGACAAGGTTCAGGTGCCCGACGACCAGAAGTTCATCGGTTTTGACGCCTACAAAAAGGCCATGGACTGCCTGGGCAAGGGCGACATTGCCATCTTCGCCACGCCGCCCGCCTTCCGCTGGGTGTGCTACAAGTACGCGATCGAGAAGGGGCTGAATATTTTCATGGAGAAGCCGGTGGCGGTGGATGCTCCGACGGCCAAGCGCATGATGAGCCTCGCCGGCGAGGCCGACAAAAAGGGCATCAAGGCAGGTGTCGGCCTCATGTGCCGCCACTGCCGGTCCCGGCAGGAGTTGAAGCGCAAGGTTGAGAACGGCGACATCGGGGAGATCATCACCATGCGCGCCTACCGCATGCACGGCCCCGTGGGTTCGGCTTTTTCGCAGCCGATGCCCGACAGTGAAGACAGCGAACTGCTCTGGCAGATCAAGCGCTTCCACAGCTTCCTGTGGGCGTCCGGCGGATGCTTCAGTGACTTCTACATCCACAACATTGACGAGTCCTGCTGGATCAAGGGCAAGTGGCCGGTGGAGGCGCAGGCCAGCGGCGGACGCAACTACCGCGGCGACAATGTGGACCAGAACTTCGACAACTACTCGGTCGAGTACACCTTCGACGACGGCACGAAGTTCTTCATGTTCGGTCGCACCATGGCCGGCTGCCACGACGAGTTCGCCAGCTACGCCCACGGCCAGAAGGGCCTGGCGGTGATCTCCTCCGAGGGGCACTGGCCGTCCAAGGCGCGCATCTACAAGACCCAGAAGATGGTGAATTCCGACATCGTCTGGAGGACGCCGAAGGAAGGTCCGACGATGGATCCCTACCTGCTGGAGTGGGAGGACCTCATCGACGCCGTCCGGAACGACAAGCCCTACAACGAGGTGGAGCGCGGCGCGCAGGCCAGTCTGGTCACCGCCATGGGCCGCTTCGCCGCGCACACCGGTCAGGTGGTGAAGTACGACGAGTACATCAACAACCCGCATGAGTTCGCGCCGAACATTGAATCCTTCGACATGAAGTCGGCAGCCCCGGTGGTGGCCGAGGGCGGCAAGTATCTCATCCCGCGGCCGGGCATGCTCAAGGATCGGGAGTACTGAGTCCTGCTGGACAGTCTCTGCGGTTCATTCAGGCGGGCCGGACGCGCAATCGTCCGGCCCGTTTTTCTTTCGGCTCCCCGGCAACTGAGTCCAGGGCAAAATTTCGACTGGGAATGTGCCTTGCTGAGAGACTGTCCCCGACCGCACCCTCATCTCCTGCCGCATGAACCGCCGAACGTTTTGCGCCCTTGCCGGACTGGCCACCGTGGTGGCTGGTTGCGCCCGGAAATCCAAGCGGACCCCGCATATCCGGGTCGAAGACTTCCAGACCTACGACTCGGGGGATCCTGAGATCCGGATTGCCTGCGTGGGAGACAGCATCACGTTTGGGGCGGGCATTGAGGACCGGGAAAAGATGTCTTATCCCGCGCAGCTTGCGGCATTGATGGGGCCGCGCTTCACCGTCCGAAATCTCGGACACAACGGGGCGACGGCGAACCGCAACGGGGACCTGCCCTACGTGGGAACCCCGGAGTTTCAGGCCCTGGAGACTTTCCATCCGGAGGTGGTCATCCTGATGCTGGGCACCAACGACACCAAACCCCAGAACTGGAAGGGTCGGGAGGCCTTTGAGCAGGAGTATCGTTCGTTGGTGGCTACGCTGCGAAGTCTCAAGCCGCGTCCCAAGATTTGGGCCTGCTTTCCCCCGCCGGTGTACAAGGACGAATGGGGCATTACCGCGCTGACCCTGGACGAGATGATTGAGGCAACCGAGGTGGCCTGCGACCGGGAGAAGGTCCCGGTGATCGATTTGAACGATGCGCTGGCCGGTCACCCAGAGTTCTTCCCGGATGGAATCCATCCCAATGCCAAGGGGGCTGGTTTTATGGCGACGACGGTGTACCAGGCCGTGAGGCCGTGAACATCCGGTGGGGACGAGTTCCATCCGAGTTCCCAATCGGTCCGAATCGTCCGTGGAGCAGTGGCAGGGATCGTGGGTATTCCTGGGCGCTGAGGTTCCCTAGGTCGCCGGTGGTGACCCCATCCGCAGAGCGGAATTGCAGTGGGTCGCGGTGGAACACGCCCCTGTCGCGACTGATCGTCTTGCCCCGTTCCTTCGATGCGGCTCTACTGGCGCCGCAGTCGGTGCGAGGTTGATCGATCCCCCTGAACTCGCGGTGGGATGACGGCGTCCGCCCGACTCGAATCCCTCATGAAGAGTTCTCTTTTGGGTCTGGCCAGGCGGTGTTTGATGGGGTGGATGGTGGCGGTCTGTGGCGTCGCCTTTTCAGCCCACGGGCAAGTCCCCTTTGAGCTGAAGGATGGCGACCGGGTGCTGTTCATCGGTGACACCTTCTTCGAGCGTGAGGTGGACTATGGCCACATCGAGACGCGGCTGACCGCCGCCTTTCCCGACCGCAACGTCACCTTCCGCAACCTGGGCTGGGCGGGCGACACGCCGATGGGCAAGGCACGCGCGAGCTTCGACTGGAACAAGTCCGACGCCGACTGGCTCAAGCGCGTGAAGGAACAGGTCGCGCTGGTGAAGCCGACCGTGGCGTTTCTGAGCTATGGAATGACGGCGGCGCTGGAAGCGGCCGAGGCGAAGACGCCGGCGGAACAGCAGGCGATCATCACGAAGTACACGACGGACATCGGCAAGCTGATGGACGCCATCGACGAGGTGAGCGGACAAAAGGTGCGGTTTGTGTTGTTGGGGCCGCTCAAGCCGAATTCCGCTGCGGGTGGCCAAGCTCAAATCAACAGCCAACTGCTCCAAGCGGTGGACGCACTGGACAGAGCTACTATCCAGATTGCGCAATCGAGGCAGGTCTCGGTTATCCCTCTGAATCGGACGCTTGCCAAGACAGCGTATCTTGCGGCGGGTATCCTCCCGAGCGATGACGGGAATGGGTCGATTGCGCGCTCAATCGAGTCGGGTAGGAACAGGGAGATTTTTGAGGGAACTCCTGCGTACGAGATTCTCCGCTCCGGCATCCGGAAGAAGAACGAGCTCTTCTTCCACCGCTGGCGGCCGGCGAACTGGACCTACATCTTCGGTTTCCGGAAGGGCGAGCAGGGCCAGAACGCCGTCGAGATTCCCCGGTTCGATCCGCTGATCGCCGCGTGGGACGCCCGGATCGCCAAGCTGCGCGACCTGCAGCACCAGGACCCGGCCACGGTCGCGGAGGTTAAGCAGTTGTTTGCGGCCGAGGCGACCCGCGAACACCGCGACCCCAATTACAAGGAACAGCCGGTGCCGACCTTTGATGCCGCGCCGGGGTTTGAGGTCTCCCTTTGGGCTGAGAATCCGATGCTCTACAAGCCGATTCAGATGAACTGGGATCCGCAGGGGCGGCTCTGGGTGGCCAGTTCGCGGCTCTATCCCATGATCAAGCCGGGACAGGATGCCGAGGATGCCGTGATCGTTCTGGAGGACACCAACGGCGACGGCAAGGCGGACAAGCACACCGTCTTTGCCGAGGGATTGGTCATCCCGACGGGTGTGGTGCCGGATGGCCGGGGTGGATGCTATGTCGCGGCCAGCCATCAGTTGCTGCATTTCGCCGATACCAATGGGGACGGAAAGGGCGACCTAAAGACGATCGTGATGTCCAGCTTCGGCACTGAGGATACCCATCACAACCTGCACACCCTGCGCTGGGGCTACGATGGACACCTGTATCTGAACCAGTCGATCTACACCCATTCCCACATCGAGACGCCCCAGGGCGTCCGCCGCCTCAACAGCGCCGGTATCTGGCGATTTAATCCCGACACCAGGTCCATGGAGATCTTCACCAAGGGCGGATGCAATCCGTGGGGACACCACTGGGATCAGTACGGAAACTCGTTCTTTACCGATGGGGCCGGATTCAAGGGGGTTTATCACGCCATGGAAGGCGCCACTTACTTCACCTACTCCGACATGCGGCGGGAGGCGGAGAGCATCAGTCCCGGCAACTATCCGAAGTTTGCCGGACTGGAGATCATCCACAGCCCCATGTTCCCGGCCGACTGGCAGGGGGACGTGATCACCTGCGATTTCCGCGCCCACCGGGTGGTGCGTTTCAAGCTCACCGACGTGGGATCCACTTTTCAGACGAAGGAGATGCCTGACCTGTTGCGCTCCACCAACGTCACCTTCCGTCCGATCGATCTCCGCCTCGGACCCGACGGGGCGCTGTATGTCGCCGACTGGTCGAATCCGATCATCCAGCACGGCGAGGTGGATTTCCGCGATCCGCGACGGGACCATGAGCACGGCCGCATTTGGCGCGTTGCCGCGACGGGATCCAAAGGCTTGGGAACGCCGGTGCTCAACCTGTCTTCCCTGTCCACGCCCCAGCTTCTCGATCGGACGCTTTCCCGGAGCGGGTGGGAGCAGGAGCAGTCGCGGGTGGTGCTGCGGCAGCGCGGTGCGGAGAAAGTTCTGCCAGAAGTCGGAGGGTGGCTGGCCGCTCAGAAGGATCCCCGCGCCCGATTGGAGGCGATGTGGATTCATGAGGCGTTTGAGAAGCCGTCGGAGTCGCTGTTGGGAGAATTGGTGACCGCGCCCGATGAACGACTTCGCACTGCGGCAGCGCGTCAGTTGAGCCGTAATTGACTGCAGAGGGTTTGGTTTTGTCGGTCCACCGATGTCAGGGGTCGAGTCCGATGGGTCGACAAATGCGGGTTCGCGCCGGTCAAGACCGACAGTGGGCTGCGGGTTTCTGAATTTGAGTTTGGGGTGCGGGTGAATCGCGGTACAGGTGGCCACTATGAACGCAATAATCCGATGGATGGGGTGCGGACGGAGTTGGCTCAGGGTCGGCGGATTGTTTCTGTGCAGCCTGGGACTTGCCGGCGCGGAGGTTCGCCTTCCGGCGGGGTTTCAGCGGGAAGTGTTGGCGGGGCCTGAGCTGGCGGAACCGATGGACCTGACCTTTGCGCCCGATGGCGCCGTCTGGGTGGTAGGCCGGGGCGGATCCCTGTGGCGTTTGGATGCCACCAATCGGAGTCGATCCGAGTTGGGGCAGATTGCCACCGACACCGCCGGGGATCGCGGACTTCATGGCATCGCGCTGCATCCGGACTTTCAGGCCAATGGCGAGGTTTTCCTCTTCTACCACGCGCCGAAGCATCCGTCGGGGCGTTACCTCAGTCGGGTCAGTCGCTGGCGGATTCGTGGATCTGGTCCGGATTCCAAACTGGACCTCGGCAGCGAGTCGGTGCTCCTGGAGTTCGAAGGCGACGAAGGCGGACAACACGTCGGCGGAGGGCTGCTGGTCCACCCCACCGAACGGCTGCTCTATGTCACGACGGGAGACAACAACGTCATCTGGGAGTTGAAACAGTACTGCGATGATCCGAAGAACAGGGCGCAGTCTCCGGGAGACCTTCGCGGGAAGGTGCTGCGCATCGGGTTCGATGGTTCGATACCGGATGGCAATCCATTTCGTTCGGTGACCGGTGCGCGGGGTGAGGTGTTTACCGTCGGCCATCGGCAGCCGTGGGCGCTGAGCTGGGATCGGCCGACCGGATGGATCCTCCTCTCCGAGAATGGAGGCGATGAACAGGACGACCATGACGAGGTGAATCGCGTCCAGTCGGGGGCCAATTATGGCTGGCCACGGGCGTTTGCCGATGGGCTCGAAACCCGGACCCGTACCAATCGGGTCGAGGGAATCACCGCCCCCTGGTTTCACTACCGACGGAACACCGGCGCCTCGTGCACCGGAGCCCTCCTCTATCGATCGCCTCAATCGGGTGCCGGCTTTCCAGAGCGGTTTCGCGGGGGGATGTTCTATTCCGACTACAATCGGAAGTCCGTACGCTTCGTCCCGGTGGACCCAGGTGCCGGGACGCCGGGAGCCAGCGAGACGTTCGTGCAGTCCCTGCCGGGAGGTCCGGTATCCCTGCGCTTGGGACCCGATGGGGCTCTGTATCTGGCGGAGTATGGCGGCTGGTTTACGGCGACCACCAACGACGCCATCAGCCGGATCGTGTGGAAGCCCTAGGTGCGGAACACGCGGGACCCATCCTCTGCGTCCTTGGGGACCATTGCGTGAGGAGCAAGGGGGGAAGTGGCTCACGCGGAGGTCGGCTAAGGACGCCAAGAAGGCACTGCTCG
>JBDKKE010000209.1:0-3939 GCA_039796255.1 Verrucomicrobiota bacterium
GCATCGCTGCGTAGCCATGTGCGGAAGAGATAAGCGCTGAAAGCATCTAAGTGCCAAGCTCATCCCAAGATTAGGTTTCCCAGAGCGTAAGCTCTCTAAAGGCCTCAGGCAGACTACCTGATTGATAGGCTGGGCGTGTATATGCCGTGAGGCATGAGCGGACCAGTACTAATCGGCCGTGCGGCTTGATTGTTGTTTCCCAAAACATGATGGTTCTGTACTCGTCACACACAGATTTCAGAGAACGGCCGTTCTTATAGATTTTTCGGTGGCTATGAAGAGGTGGCCCGACCCGATCCCATCCCGAACTCGGCCGTCAAACACCTCGTTGCCAATGGTAGTGCATGTATAGCTTGCGCGAGAGTAGGTAGCCGCCGGTTATTTCGGACCAACTGAAGAAATTCAGTTGGTCCTTTTTTATTAGCTGAATCCTGGGGACGATTTCCTCTTCCAAAGTTGTCAATTTTGGGGGAACGGTGGAGCCGGTGAATTGGACGGTTTTGCCTTCGCAATCCATCGAATGAAGGGATTTGAGGAGTTGGATGCTCCCGCCTGATTGTATCGTCCTCAGAATCGGGCCCCAGAGAAAAGTTTGGGGCCCCTTCCAGCGGACGAAAGGGATGTGTTCTGCGGTTTGCCGGTCATGTAAGGAATGAGTTCCCTATGGATTGCGGGAGACGGGACATCAAAGCTATTTGGGCCCCAACCTCCCTTCATTGGTCGCCTAGTGGTGGAATCGTTTTTACGATGATTCTTCGAGTAGGGAGGGGATTTGATGCCACCCGATTTGCCGCCAACGCTTCGGTGGTGACGGTCAAATTTAACGTGCTGCCTTTTGAGGCGCTCGATTAGAGCGGGGTCGCTACTTGTCAGCGGTCTGTCACAGCCAGCCATTAATGGGCGGATGAGAATCAGCCAGGTGTTGAGGTGAGAAAAGTTCATTGCCGGCAAGGCTGCCTGGGGAGCCCGTGCCGGGGCTTAATCACCTCTGCGTGAACGCCTGCGAAGCAATTTAAACGTCGGCCTTGAAAGGATGGTCTCGTCGTCGGATTGCTCGGGAGCTGGGGATAGACTGGAGACTGGGAGATTGTGGGGCGGTACCAGGGGCGGGCAGACCCGGCCATTCTGCCCGCCGGCTCCGTGGAGGGTGGGGGATGGAGTGGGATTCCCAACCCGGCGATTGGGGCCGACGGGTCGGTCGCGGGTCGACGTAGTCACTGCGAAGCCCATTGGGAAGTGATCCGGGTGGCGGTGGAACAGGGGTTGAACGCGCAGCCGATGTACCAGGATCTGGTGTTCGAGTGCTTTTCCGCGGGGATTCACTGAATGGCCCCCCGCTTAGCCGGCCTGAGACTCCCAGTTCTATGGCCTACCTAGGTGATACTCAGAGGCTCTTTTTTGGGCTCTAAGGGATGCAGACAACGGAGAGCCGGCAGACAGGTGAGCACTCGAATCGCTCGCTGGTTGTTCTCCAAACAGCCCCATCGGGAGGATGAGCGGAGTGTGTCTGACCGTGAGTCCTCCGTTATTCCAATCCCAGTTTCTTTCGCTTCCGATAGAGTGTGGCCTGGTCGATGCCGAGAACGATGGCGGCCTCCACCAAGCTGGAACCCTGGGCGAGCACCCGGCGAAGATGCTCCTCTTCCAACTCTTCCAGAGAGCATTTCCCCCCGGGTTGAATTGCGTTGGACCCTCCGGAGGCGCTCGCGTCTTGGACTTCCTTCGGGAGATCAGCGGCAGTGAGCTGATCCCTTGGCGCCAAGATGGCTGCTCGTTCAATGGCATTGCGCAGTTCCCGAAGGTTTCCCGGCCAAGAGTACTGTCGGAGAGCTGCTTCGCCTTCGGCGTCAAATTTCATTGGCGGCCGGCCGCACTGCGCGGCGAAGTGGGCCAGATAGTGCCTGGCAAACCGCATCAGGTCTTCGGGTCGGGCCCGGAGCGGCGCCATCTGCACTGAAATGACATTCAGGCGGTAATATAGATCCTCGCGAAAGGTGCCCGACGCAACCTGCTGTTTCAGATCGCGGTTGGTGGCCGCGATGATCCGCACGTCAGCGGTTTGTGTCATGTTCTCGCCCAGACGCTCGTATTCCCGCTCCTGCAAAAGTCGCAGGAGCTTGGGCTGTATCTCGAGCGGCAGTTCGCCGATCTCGTCCAGGAAGAGCGTTCCGCCAGACGCGCTTTTGACCTTTCCCCAGTGATCCTTTACTGCGCCGGTGAAGGCGCCCTTCACGTGACCGAACAGATCGCTCTCCAGCAATTCCCGGGAAAGGCTGGGGCAACTCAGTGTCACAAACGGCTGATCGGCCAAATGGCTATTCTGATGAACCATGCGGGCGATCACGCTTTTGCCGGTGCCGCTCTGCCCGAGGATTAGGATCGAGGCGGAGGACCTCGCGGCGCGCAGCAGCACCTGCATCACCTCCTGCATCAACGGTGTGCTGAAATCCATCACCGGCTCGGGCTGCTGCGAACGGGTCTCGCGGACCTCAACTTCCAGTTGCTCGATGCGCCGCCCCATCTGACGAATGCGCTTCAGCCGGGCCAGGACGGTATGAAACTGTTCCCGGGTAAAGGGCTTTTCCAGATAGTCTTGGGCTCCCCGCTGCATAGCCTCGACCGCTGTCCTGACCGAACCGGCCGCTGTGAACATCACCACCGGCAGTTGCGCATGTGCCTTGATGATCACGTCCAGCACGTCGAGACCGTTCTCTGCACCAAGGTTGAGGTCCAGCAGGGCTGCGTCGAACTTCGATTCCTTGAGGCGACGGAGAGCGGCGGCGCTTGATTCGACACCCTCGACATAGTGGCCGTCGTCTTCGATGAGAAAGGCGGCGGCGTCGCGAAACGCCTTGTCGTCGTCAATGATCAGAAAATCCATGATTCGAATCGTCGGTACTCGGGCAGTGGATGGGTGAATCGGCGGCGGCTCAGGCGCGTGAAAGGCGGAGGGTGAAAGTGGTGCCAAGGCCAGGTGCGCTGTCGCATCGCAGTTCCCCGCCCATCGAGTCCATGAGCTGCTTCACGATGCTCAATCCCAAACCGGTGCTGGGTTCGCTGCCTGTAGGTCGGGCAGAAAGGCGGCTGTACCGCTGAAACATGTGCGAGCGGTCTTCCGGGGTGAATCCGGGGCCCTCGTCCTGGATCCGACAAACGGCGTGGCTTTCGTCGGCGGAGAAGGATATCCGAATGGAGCGCCCCGGGGGCGAAAACTTCACGGCATTGCCAATGAGATTGTCCAGCACCTGCCGCAGTGCCACACGATCAGCGCGGATGGCGGCCTCCGATGCGAGTGGATCCATGCTCAAGTCCAACCGCTTGCGCTTCGCCATTTCAGCGTGTTCCCGAACGACCTCTGCGGCCAGTTCCATGAAGCACACCGTGACGGGAGTGAGCGTAAGTCCGTGCTCTGCCTTCGCATTGGCCAGGAACTGCTTCACAAAGGTCAGCGTACGGTCCGTGGCCTCGAGAATACTGCGACTCACGCGGTGCAGTTTTGGGTCCTTCTCGGTCCACTCGGCCAGCAATTGCGAGTTCATCAGGGTGCTGCCCAGCGCATTTTTAAGATCGTGCGCCAGAATGCCCAGCAGCTCGTCCTTGTCCTGCGCCAGTTGTCGCAGCCGATCGCGGGCTGCTTTGAGCGCTAAATGAGTCTTCACACGGGAAACCAACTCGCCCTGATTGAAGGGCTTGGTGACGTAATCCACCCCGCCACTTTCCATCGCCCGGACGATCAGGCTCTTCTCGTCCGCGGCAGACAGGAAAATCACCGGCAACTCGTCCAGGGCGCGTTGCTCGCGAATGCGACGGCAGACCTCAAAGCCGTCCATTCCAGGCATCATGACATCAAGGAGCACGAGATCTGGAGGCCGCAAGGCAAGGCGCCGGAGCGCGGTGGGTCCGTCGACGGCGGGAATCACATCATAGCCCAGTTGGTCT
>JBDKKE010000210.1:0-28522 GCA_039796255.1 Verrucomicrobiota bacterium
CTGACCCCGCCCATCTTCGACCCCGTTCCGCTGACGGGCCGCACCCTGCCTGCCGGACGCGATGCCTATCCGTCGCCCTATGAAGGTTACAATACCGTGCTCGACCGCTACTCCGAGTGGCTGTTGTCACGGCGCACGGCGGGATGGGAAGTGGTGGACGTCCACGGGCCGATGAACAGTTTCCTGGCGGAACAGCGGAAGCTGAATCCCAAGTTCGAACTCTCCAACGATGGCGTCCATGCCAATTCCCAGGGGCACTGGCTGATGGCCCGCGAACTCCTGCGCCACCTGGGTGCGCCCGAAGTGGTGGTCGCCGCGGATGCCCCCACTGCGCTCATGAAGTCGGATCCACGGGCGGTCGCGGTGTTCGCGCTGGTGCAGAAACGTCAGAGACTGCTCAAGGATTCCTGGCTCACCGCGGTGGGGCATCAGCGTCCGGGGATGTCCAAGGGAATCCCCCTGGCCGATGCCGAACGCCAGGCAGCGGAGATCGCCACGCAACTTGCCACCCCGCGCTGAGCCGAATCCGGAGAGAGACCACGGATAGCGCGGATAAACACGGATCTGAAGGCACCCAAGGAAGGAAGCGCTGAAAGAATCCAAAGAAACGCACTCACTCGTGGCGTCCTCATTTGGATGAGAGATGTTTCAGGAGGCCTTTTCTTCATCCGTGTTTATCCGTGTCATCCGTGGTTAAAAATCACCTTCTCCATGCAACGTCCATTCTCCCGACCGTCTCCACTGGGAAAAGTCGCCGCATCACTCCTCGTGTGCGGAGCGACGCTGTTCTTCCGGTGCGGCGCGGCGCCCGTGGAGGTCTGGCTGACGCATCCGGACGGCACAGCGCGTTTTGAGCGGCAGGCGAAGACCTTGGATTGGCGCACGGACGGAAATCCGGCGGCCCGCCTCATCGAAGTCAGCGACCGGCAGCGCTTCCAGGAGATGGAAGGTTTCGGATTCACCCTGACCGGGGGCAGCGCCCAACTGCTGCTGGCCATGAGCGCTCCCGCGCGGGCGGCCCTGCTGACGGAACTCTTCGCCACCGCCGGCACGAACATCGGCGTCAGTTACCTGCGGGTGAGCATCGGGGCCTCGGACCTGAATGCCCGCGTCTTCACCTACAATGACCTGCCCCCCGGGGAAACGGATCCGGACCTGCTCCGCTTCGATCTGGGTCCGGACCGGAAGGACGTCATTCCCGTGCTGCGGCAGATCTTGGCCATCAACCCGCGCCTGAAAATCATGGGTTCACCGTGGTCACCGCCGTCCTGGATGAAGTCCAACCAGGACTCCCGCGGCGGGAGTCTCCGGAAGGAATGGTTCACCGCCTACGCCCGATACCTGGTCAAATATGTGGAGAGCATGCGGTCCGAAGGCATTCCCGTGGACGCCATCACCGTCCAGAACGAGCCGCTGAATCCGGATAACAATCCGAGCCTGCTCATGCCGGCGACCGAGCAGGCCGAGTTTATCCGCGATCACCTGGGTCCCGCTTTCCGGACGGCGGGCCTGAAGACCAAGATCGTTTGCTACGATCATAATGCCGATCATCCCGAATACCCCCTCACGGTCCTCGGCGATCCCGGGGCCCGGGCGTTTGTCGAGGGTTCGGCCTTTCACCTCTACGCCGGACGCATCGATGCAATCCGCGCGGTTCACGAGGCCCATCCGGACCGCAGCCTCTACTTCACCGAGCAATGGATTGGCGCCCCGGGAAACCTCCGGGGAGACCTGGGATGGCACATCACTGAAGTGCTCGTGGGAGCGACGCGGAACTGGTGCCGCACGGTGTTGGAATGGAACCTGGCGGCGGATCCGCGCCAGGAACCCCACACGGACCGGGGTGGATGCGACCGCTGCCTGGGCGCCGTGACGCTGGACGGCGATACCGTGGTTCGCAACCCCGCCTACTACATCATCGCCCACGCCTCCAAGTTTGTGCGGCCCGGATCCGTCCGCATCGATTCCACCGTCCTGCCTTCACTGCCCAACGTTGCCTTCCAAACCCCGGAAGGCCGGACCGCTCTGGTGGTCCTGAATCCGGAATCCGCGACGCAGGAGTTCTCCCTTCGAAGTTCTCCCGGAACCCTGACTACTTCCCTGCCCGCCGGAGCCGTGGCGACCTACGTGTGGTAGGCATCTCGCCGCACCGGCCAGACACCGGAGCAGAGATTGAACCGGTCAATCCATCGAACCCACGTACACCCACTCGCTCGTCGCCCGCTCCGATCTCCAGGCGGTCGGCGGATGTCAGGTCCGCACCGCGTGGCGCCGCTTGCTTTCCGGCTCGTTGTGGGTAATACCCACTCCATGAAAGGGACAACTCTCGATGCGCGCCGTCGGCTGACCATGCCACCGGAGATCGCGCCGCTGTCGGCGGTGACGGTCGAGCACACGGACAAGGATACCTGGGTCGTTCGCCGGGTACGACGGAGCAAGGCCCCGTCTGCCATTATCGTTCCCCCGCTCACGAACGAGGAGGCGCGGAGAGCTTTCGGTAGCGACGCCCGGCAGGAGGCGCTTGAAGCCTCCATGGCGGCCAGCCAGGTATTCCCCCGGCCCGAAGTATGAAGCAGTGGGACATCTTCAGCTTCCAGCCGACCGGCTGGCCCGAGCCGCATCCGGCAGTGGTGGTATCGCATCCGCTGCGGGTGACGAACAAACCAGAAGTGGATGTGGTGATTTGTTCCAGCAAACGCGCCGGCCGCCCAGCAGAGGGACACGAAGTATTGCTCGACAGGGAAGACGGCCTTGACTGGCCAACGCTCTGTAAATGCGATCTTCTCTACACCGTTGCCAAGTCGACCTTGAAGCAACGGCGCGGGACCGTGACTCCGGTTCGCCGCCGGGAAATTGTTCGGCGAATCGTTGCCGCGCATGGCTGGGTGGACTGAGGGGGCAGGCGCAGGACTCAGCCCGTCCTGCGCGGTGCATGGATGAACACCCATCCCGGGCCGGGCTTTCACCCCCGAAGCGGGCACCCGTATCAGGAACGACTGGCCGCAGACCAGGCTCCTCTCCAACGCTGAACCGCCTCGGCCCGTCCGCCAACCGCGACGGCCAGCATTTGCTCCGTGCCACGGAGGATAGGCCGGATACCGGCATGGATCCGCTCTTTCCCAATGTGCAGGCATGCGGTTGACTGTGGTCCACGTGAACCGCATTCGACTCCTTCCGGAACAGGTCGCCAACCAGATCGCGGCCGGCGAGGTCGTGGAGCGGCCGGCCAGCGTGGTCAAGGAACTGGTCGAAAACGCCATCGACGCGCAGGCCACCCGGATCACGGTCGAGGTCGGCGCCGGCGGACGCAGCCTCATCCGGGTCACCGATGACGGCACCGGCATGAGCCGCGATGACGCGCTGATGTGCCTGGAGCGCCATGCCACCTCGAAGATCGAGCGGGCCGAGGATCTGGCGGCCATCAGCACCATGGGATTCCGCGGCGAGGCGATTCCCAGCATCGCCAGCGTGAGCCGGTTCAGCCTCACCACCCGCGAACGCGACAACACCTCGGGAGAGGGCAGCCAGATCCTGATCAACGGCGGGAAGATTCTTCAGGTGAAGGCCGCGGCATCTCCGGCGGGAACCTCGGTGGACGTTCGACAGCTTTTCTTCAATCTGCCGGCCCGCCGAAAGTTCCTCCGCAGCGAGGACAATGAGCGTTCCCACATCGCGCACTACCTGACACTCGTCGCCCTCGCCCATCCGCAGGTGGGATTCACCTTCATCAGCGAGGGACGCCCGCTCTGGCAGTTGCCTCCGGCACTCTGGACCACTCCCGCCGAACGGTTCGGGGCGCTGCGGGAGCGCCTGCGCCAGCTCACCGGCGGGGACGTTCCCCTGCTGGCCATGGATTTTCACGAGCAGGTGGAAGAGGGGCCGGATCATGACCGGATCCGCGTGTCCCAGGACGACACCACCCCGGACATGCTCCGCGAATCCGGGGACATCGGCGATCCGGTCACGCCGGCAACACCGGCGGAACGGCGCCCCTCCCGCTTCCGGCTCTGGGGCTTCCTCGGCGCACCCGGGGTGTCCCGTTCGACCCGGGATGAGCAGCACCTGTTTGTGAACCAGCGTCCGGTGGAAAACCGCGGACTGAACTTCGCCCTGCTGGAGGGCTATCACACGGCGCTGATGAAGGGACGCTATCCCGTCTGCTGCCTCTTCCTGGAAATCGACCCGGCGGCGGTGGACGTGAATGTGCATCCGCAAAAGCGTGAGGTGCGCTTCCGCGAGGAACAGTCCGTCCGGCGTCTGGTGGCCAAGGCGGTTCGTGAGACGCTGCTGACCTTCCACAGCGCCGGGGCCGACACCGGATCCGGTGTCGAAGCGATCGCCGGTGCAATGGCCGAGACACCACCCCCGCCGGCGTCCCGCTCGCAAACGTCCCCGGCGTCCCCGGCGTCCCCAGTGTCCCCGCCCATCCCGGCCCCCGCCGCCGCCCGTCCAGTGACCGCCCCACCGGCGTTCAAACTGACTCCTGCGGAAGCCCCCCGGCCCATGGCCACCCAACCCGCGCTTCCCCTCTCGCTCCGTCCCGAAGTCCTTCCCCTCCGCCCCACTCCCCCGCCCGCACTGCCCGCACTGCCCGCACTGCCCGCACTGCCCGCATCGCCCGCATCACCGCCCCTCCCCCCTGCCGCCCCCCAGCCACTGCTCCACGTTCCCCTCCGGTTGGTGGGTGTGGTGGGACGTCTCTACGTGGTGCTGGAGTCGGATCGGGGACTGGTGCTCTTGGACCAGCATGCAGCCCACGAGCGGGTGCTGTTTGAGCAGATGCTGGCCCGGATCGAGGCCGACTCCCAGGCACCCTCGCAACGGCTGCTGCTGCCGGAGACGGTCGAACTGTCGGCGCGCGACACGGAGTTTGTCCGCCAAAACCTCGACACCCTGTCGCGGCTGGGCGTGGGTCTCAGCGAGTTCGGGGAGCGGACCTTCCTCCTCGATGCCCTGCCGCCCTTCGTCAAGGCGGGCAATGCGAAGCAGTTCGCCGGGGAACTGATCGATGCCCTGAAGGCCGCCGGAGCCGGCGTCAACAGCGCCCGCCTCGGCGAGGAGGTGGTGGCCAAGACCGTTTGCCGCCATGCCGTAAAGGCCAACGATCCACTGGGCATGCGCGAACTGGAAAATCTGGTGAAGGATCTCCGGCAGTGCGAAATGCCCTATACCTGTCCGCATGGACGTCCGACCCTGATCGAGATGAACTGGCGGGAGCTGGAGAAGAAATTCGGCCGGACCGGCTGATTCCCACCAACGGGGCACTTCAGAGGTGACCGGGCTGTTTCGCGGGCGGTCGTTTCGGGGCCTTTACGTTCCGGAAGCCACTGGCTAGCGTCGAGCCCATGCTGCTCACCAGTACTCCGTTGGTCACGGGGATTGCCCGGCGTCGTCTGCAAATGTCGCGGGCCGGATCATCGCTCACCTGACGCCGTATGGGTCTGCTCTCTAGTGAACGGGGTCGCGCCCTCCTGACCTGGCCGCGCTTGATCGCCAGCCGCGGAACCCAGCGCACGCTGCACCTGTGCCACCTGCTCGCCTCAGTCCAATTCTCCGGCCTGCCCCGTGTCACGCTGGCGGACTTTCGGCGTCAGATCACCCGCGGCGCCACTTCCCCGGATCGCGTGGTGCTCCATCCGGACCTGAACGGCATGGGATCGGGTTCGACCGCCGAAATGGCCTCCCTGGCCTCCCTGGTCGCCGCGCGGCAGCCGCGCCGCCTCTTGGAGTTTGGCACCTGCGACGGTTGCTCGACCTGGCATCTCTTCGCCAATGCTCCGGCCGATGCCCGGATCACCACCATCGACCTCCCGGCCGGGACCCATGTGGAGGGTTCTTCCGACCTCGGATTGCAGGGAGTCTCCCGTCGTCCCTTCCTGCCCATCGACCCGCGGATCCGTCTGGTGGAGATGGACAGCCGTCAGGTCAATCCCGCGGACATCGGTCCGATCGACTTCTGCTTTGTGGACGCCGGGCACACCTACGAGTGCGTGAAGAGCGACTCCGAAAAGGCGCTGGCCATTCTCCAGCCGGGCGGGCTGCTGGTTTGGCACGATGCCTCGTGGCTGGAGGACGGCTACGGGGTGAACCGGTATCTTAAGGAACTGCGGGCCTCCGGCCGCGACGTGAGACTGCTGGACGCCGGCCCCTACGACTACTGCGCGCTGGCCGTATTAGCCCTCTGACCGGACCATGGCCCGTACGCCCGCCCAATTCGCCGCTGGAGGTCTTGCCCGGCTGGAACGCGCCCTGCGCGCCTGCCGTCGACGGCTCTCGCGCGTTCCCCAATCCGGTCAGACAGACCGACCGAATGACGCCGACGAATGGGCTCGCCTATACCCGGAGGCGCTGACTCCGGTGCGCGCATTGCAATCCACCATTGCCCGGGCTCTGGTGGACCTGACCCATCCGTCCGAGGTCCTTCTGGAAACCGGATGCGGGGCGGCCGCGATATCGGCGGAGCTGGCCACCACCGGACGGGGCATCGAACTGGCGGACTTCAGCGAAGAGATCCTGGTCCGGGCGAAGAAGCTCTTCGAGGTTTCGGGACTGCCCGCTCCGCGCACCACCCTGTGCGATCTGACCCGGCCCCTGCCCTGGCCTGATCGTTCCGTGGATGCCACCTGGAGCAGCGGCGTGTTGGAGCATTGGACCGACACGGAACTGGTGCCGATCATCCGGGAACAGGCCCGCATCAGCCGCCGAAAGGTCATCTCCCTGGTCCCCCACGCCGGATGCGTCGCCTATCGGTGGGGCAAGGCGGTGGCGGAGGCGGAAGGCACGTGGCCCTTCGGACGCGAACTCCCCCGGTCCAGCCTGCGCGGGGTTTTCGAGCAGGCGGGATTGAAGCGGGTGGAGGAGCGCACCCTGTGGAGCGAGGCCGGATTGAACTTCCTCAATTTTGTGGACCCGGAAATCCGGCGGGCCGCCACGGCGTGGTTTGACCAGTTGTCCGAGGACGATCCGGTTCGGCTCCAGCAGGGCTACCTCCTGCTGACCGTGGGCGAAGTGTCGGCCGCCTGAGACGCACCATGAAAACCGTCCTCAGCGTCGTCGGCACCCGTCCGGAAGGCATCAAGATGGCGCCGGTCATCCAGGAACTGGCGCGGCATCCGGACCACATCCGCAGCGTGCTGGTCTCCACCGGACAGCACCGTCAAATGCTCGACCAGGTGCTCCGCCTGTTCGACCTGAGGCCCGATGTGGATCTGGACCTGATGCGGCCGGACCAGACGCTTTCCCGACTGACCGGCGATCTCTTTCACGCGCTGGACACCGTGGTGCGGGAGCAGCGTCCGGACTGGATTCTGGCGCAGGGGGACACCACCACGGTGATGGTGGCGTCCTTGGTGGCGTTCTATCACCGAATTGCCTTCGGACATGTGGAAGCCGGCCTGCGCACCGGGGATTACCAGCGGCCGTTTCCGGAGGAGATGAACCGCCGCATTGCCGATCTGGCGGCCACCGCCTACTTCGCCCCGACCGCCCGCTCGGTCGCGGCCCTGCGCGCGGAAGGAATTCCGGGAGAGAGGATTCATGAAACGGGCAACACGGTGGTGGACGCCCTGTTGCAGGTGGCATCGATGCCCTACGACCGGACGATGAGTCCGCTGGCCGCGGTTCCAATGGCTGCCCCCATGGTGTTGGTCACCGCCCACCGGCGCGAAAGTTTTGGCGAACCGTTCCGCGAGTTGTGCCGGGCGGTCCGCGATGTGGCCGAAGAGGGTTACGCCCAAGGCGTCCATGTCGTGTTCCCGGTGCACCTCAATCCCAATGTGCGCGCCCCCGTCCGCGAGATTCTCGGAGGCTGCGCCAACGTCCATTTGCTGGAGCCGTTGGACTACGTCCACATGGTCCACGCCATGCGCGCCGCGCGCCTCATCCTCACGGACTCGGGCGGTGTCCAGGAAGAAGCGCCCAGCTTCGGGGTGCCGGTGCTGGTCATGCGCGATACCACGGAACGTCCCGAGGGCGTGGAGGCGGGGGTCGTGACCCTGGTGGGGACCGACCGGGCGCGCATCGTGTCCGAGGCGCGGGCGAGCCTGCGTGGGGCGCCGCCCAGCGGTACCGGACGGAATCCCTATGGCGATGGCCGGGCGGCACAGCGGATCGTTTCAGTGCTGCTGGGCTCCGCCGCCGCATGAATCCCCCCGCCCTGATCTCCATCGTCCTGCCCACGTATAACGGCAGCCGATACCTGGCCAGCTCCGTGGAAAGCGTCCTGCAACAGACGTATCCCCACTGGGAGCTGTTGATTCAGGATGACTGTTCCACCGATTCCACCCCTGAGCTCATCGCCCGCCTTGCGGCGCGCGATTCGCGGATCAAGCCGGCGCGCAACGTTTCCAATCTGCGTCTCCCCTGTTCGCTCAACGCGGGATTCGCCCGGGCGTCGGGCGCCTTCCTGACCTGGACGTCGGATGACAACGAGTACCGACCCGAGGCCCTGGAGGCGATGCTGGAGGGACTGGAACGGGATCCGAACGCCGGCCTGGTGTATTGCGACATGAGCGACATGGACGACGAGGGTCGTCCCCTGGGCCTGTGGACGGCACCGGAACCGGAGCAGATTGGCGGGGTGAATCCCGTGGGGGCCTGTTTCCTCTACCGACGCGCGGTGCGCGAGGCTGTCGGGGACTACGACGACCGGTGGCGACTGGTGGAGGACTGGGAGTACTGGATTCGGGTGGCCTGCCGCTTCCCCATCCGCGTGCTGCATCGCGACCTCTACCGGTACCGTCGCCACGCGGCGTCATTGACCGAGACGAGGGCGGCCGAGATCCGGCGGATCCGGATGGAAATGTTGGCGGTTCGGCTTCCGGAATTGACCTCAACCCCGGTCCGTCTGCGGGCGGACGCCTGGCTCCGGCTGGCGCGGATGGCAACGGAGATGGGGGAACCTGCCCGGGCGGCAGCGTTCAACGGGAATGCGCTCCGGCAGGATCCGCTCCGTTCGGCACTGGTGCTGGCTGGACGTCGTCTGCTCGGCGATGGGCGGGCAGGCGCAATTCGCCAGTGGTGGCGTGGCGTGACCGGCCCCAAATCCCCGTGAGACCCGGTCTCGGCCCCTTGAAGATTGCGGAGCGCGCAACGGTCCCGCTACTCTGATTCCCCGTGAGTGGCGTCGAACTGCAGTATCAACTTCAGAAGTCAGTGATCTTCGGCGTCTGCCTGGCCGCCGCGCTGATGGTTGGCCTGTTTCTGGTGAGCGCGCCGTTCGTGCTGATCCTCGCGGTCTTTGGCGTGGTTTGGCTCCTCACCCTGCCCTATCACTCGACGCTGGCCATCATCCTGGCGACCACGACCATGACCTCGGCGCTGATTCTTCCCGGAATCGGCGGACGTCCCTTCGTGTGGGAACTGGCCGCCCTGTTGGGCTGGAGCGGGGCCGTGGTGAGTCTGGCCCTTCGGCGGCAGGTGGACGGAATGGCGGATCGCGTCTCCCGCAATCGGCTGATCTTCATCGGTGCCTTCGGCTATTGTGCCGTCCTCCTCTTCCTCATGTACTACCGCGGCGTGGGCATCCGCGCCCTGAGCGGGACGTCCGGCGGCCAGATGGGGGGCCGCATTTACCTGCAGCAAATGGTCTGCGCCATCTTCCCGGTGCTGCTGGCCATCAATCCGCTCTCGGAGAAGCTCCTGGTGCGCCTGTTCATCATCCAGTGCGCCCTGACGGTGACCTACATCATCTCCGACTTCATCTTCTCGTTCGGCCGGGGCGCCATTTTTGACCTCCTGCTCTTCCTCGAACTGCCCGGCGACGGCCTCAATTTCGAACTGCAGAGTCTCCGGTTTGGCATCCGGCGGTTTCAGTCCCTGTTTCTCTTCACACAGGGGATGTTGCTGATCCTCTGGATCAAGCGTCCGTTCCGCGACTATGCCAATCGGAACGCTGTATGGATGTGGCCGCTGACCATTGCACTGATATCGCTGGGGGTGTTCAGCGGGCACCGGGTGCTGGTGTACACGGCGGGCTTCACGGCATTGGTCGCCGCCTGGTCCCAGCGCTTCTTCCAGGTGCAGCGGGTCCTGGTGGCCAGCGCGCTGCTCCTGGTCGCCTACGGCCTGGCTTTCTTCTACGTGCGCGAGCTGCCGCTTTCGGCGCAGCGCGCCCTGTCCATCATCCCGGGAATCACGGTGGACCGCCTCGCCGACGAGGATGGCCGGGCGACGTTCGACGGACGGATCACCATCCGGAAGATTGGCTGGCAGCTTTCCAAGCAGTACCGGTGGATCGGGCGCGGCTTTGGCAAGATGACGGATATGGATCCGGCCCAGTACCGCTACGACATGGCCTACATGCATGTGGATAACGGCGTATTCTACAACGGAACGATCGGCCTTCTGGTAAACGCCGGCCTTCCGGGCACCGTGTTTATGTTCATGCTGTTGTACGGCGGCAGCGTGCTCGCCTGGCGCCTCCTCCAGCGCATCCGAATCCATGGAGGCGATGACGAGTTTCTCCGATTTTCCGCCATCGTGGCGGCCCTCTGGGCCAGCAATGTGGTGTCCTTCGTCTTCCTCCACGGGGACTCCGAATCTGCCCTCCGCGCCTTCGGAATGCCGGCCGGCTTCATGCTCGCCTGCGACTGGCACATGCGTCGCCGCTATGCAGCTCCTGCCCCGGTGGTGACCCCGTCGCCCGCCCCGGCGGATTCCCTGGTCTCCCCTCTGGAACCGGCGGCCGCAGGCGGGTGATTCCCCGCACCGGCTCCCGGCCGGTTCGGGGAGAAGTCCCTTTACCACCCACTTCATGAAGCGATCCCATGCAATCAAACCTTAAGAGGTCGCTGGCCCTGGTAACCGGCTTCCTGACTCTCGTCGCAGCGTGGTCATCCCATGCGGCAACCAATGTCTGGTTTTCACCCGACGGCAAGGGCGATGGCTGGGCGGCGGATCGTCCGCGAAGGTACACGACCAACTTCATGACCTGGGGGTTGCTGCACGGAGCGCCAGGCCAGGATCGGGACCTTCGGATGCATTTCTATCCGGGAGAATACCTGGTGGCGCCGATCAACACCGTCACCACCCAGCCCAGCGACTGGCGGATCCGCATCGATGGCCTGGGGAAGAATCCGGAGGACGTGGTGCTCAAAATGAAGCCCAACGTGACCGAGGGTATCAGCGATCGGGGTGGGGACTGGGTGGACGTCATTGATCTCGCGCGCAACAGCGAGTACCTGCAGCGATTCGAGATGGAGAACGTTACGGTCGACGGCAACTGGACCGGACAGACCAACGTCAATCACGCGGGGTACCTGCGAGCCTACAAAAACAGTCCCCTGTATGTCAGCGCCCGCACCGGGAGGATTCGTCGGGTGATCATCCGCAATTACGGGGCCCACGGATTCGCGCCCCACCGGACGAATGACCTTGGGGCCGGGGTGGAGGTATTTCCACTGCACATCTGGACTCGGGACGAAGGCCAGCAACCCGAGGGGGGAGATCCCCGCCCCTGGGTGGTGGAGGACTGTGAAGTCGCCGATTTCCACGGATACTACAATGGCTACACGTCCTGTCTCATGGCGGTCGCCCGGCTCAACGTGGCCAACACGCCCCCTTGGGCGTTTGAGGACACCCAGGGGCGCCTGATCTGGTATCGGCGCAATCAGGTGCGCGGCGTCCCCGCCGGCGTCGGGGTCATCGCACTCGGCGCGGCCGGACTGGGAACCAATATCACCGGCAAAGTCACTTGGAGCGACAACGTGGTCCTGAACGCGGCGGTCTTCAACACCGACACCGGATGGATCCGCCACCTGGACTTTACCAATTGCCTGGGTCTGGACGTCTCGGCGGTCGGCTACGTGGGCACCCATTCGACCCGAAGTCCGGTGATGAAGGATTACAATATCTCGAACAACAGCTTCCGGTTCGGATGGATCTTCACCCAGCCGGACTACCGCAACTTCAAGACCATCAACCGTCCCGACGGACGGCTCGGAGCACTGACAGACCCGGCGCTGGAGATTGGCCGGCCCCAGTTCCCGGTCATCGCGGGGCTGACTCTTCAGGGGATTGCCCAGGATATCCGCTTTACCGACAATTGGTTTACCAGCCGGTCCCGCGAGGAGTTTGGTTCGCTGAATCCGCTGTTTCCCCGCGATCCCCGGTTCCGAATCGTGCATCGACTTCCCTCAAAGGACCCTGCGGCGAGCAATGCTCCAGTCTTCTTTCGGCAGGAACCGTTGGACATGAATCTGAGTGACAACCGGATCTCATCGGTCCCCTTCGATTTTCAGTCCATGAAGCCGCTCGCCGGGGGGCGTTTCGCCAAGCTTGCCGATGGCAGCTCGCCGCTGATGGAACTGCGCGAAGCCCTACCGGCGCCTTCGGGCTTCATCCCCCTGGGGCCAGTGGACCGCGTGGAGATGATGTTCACCAACGTGTCGCTGCGGATTCCCTGGAAAGGAATTCCCGTGGGCGTCACCAACGGTCCGCCCCAGGAAGGGGTGTTCCAGGGGGTTGATCGGGCCCTGATCGGCGCCGTGGAGGTGATTTGTGGACGTCCTGCCGCGGTGGGTCCGGGCGGGGTGTTTCGATTGCCCGTCCGCGTCGCCTTTCAGCCCACACCGCTGGCCCACGTTCAGGGAACGACACCACTGCCGGGCCGCCGGGTGTTTCTTGAAGTGCTCTCGGGAAGCAGGCACCCGCAGCGCCTGGTGGCGGACTCCGACCCGCAGGGGATCGCGACCTTCACCTGGCCGGTGGCTGCAGACGCCAGCGGTGTGGATTACTTCCGGGCGTGGACGGACGGTGGCAATGGTCGAAATGGGGAATGGGATGAGTATCAGGACGCCTGGGCAACCGCTCACTACGCTCACGGCAGGACCATCGGCGTGCGCGTCGAAACGGATATCGCGAATGCCGAGAGCGGAAACCCCGGCCGAATCCGGCTGCTGCGCGAGGGCCCCGACGATCGATCGCTCACCGTGAATCTGGCTCTTCAGGGCGGCGCCCATGCGGCAACACTGGGCTCCGATTTCCGTCTCGTGGGTCCGAAGAAGAAGGGATATCCCGGCGGACCGGACGGCGCTGCGGCTGACGTCGGCACCACGGTGGAGTTCCCCCGCGGACAAAGAGAAGTCACCCTCCAGGTGGAACCCATTCCCGGCAAAGCCCGGAGCGGGCGCCTGGTGACCCTGCGGATTCAGCCAGGGGACGGCTACGCCCCGGGCGAGCCGCCGCAGGGGGAAGTGGCGCTCTACTCCCCGGTCACCTCCAACTAAACGCCTCCCCGCGGACGCCAGCCAGAGTCCCTGGAATCACCCCCATTAAAGCAGCGGCACTCCGGCAATGGCCTTCGTCATTCCGCCCGCTTCGTCTCGGGAGGCAGGTAGAGCCGTGACCATTGTCCGATGTAGGGCGCTTCCCGATAGAAATCCCGATTCTCCACCACCTGGGTGGGACGGGCGAACCGGGACCCGGGAAGGGTGACCACGGAGATGCAGTCGAGCAGCCAATTGTGGCCCCAGCTAATGATCTCCTGGCTGTTGCAATGCAGGCCATGCCGCTGACAAAACTCCCTGAACAATTCAGCGGTCATCGAAAGCGCCCGCCATCCGTCATCCCGAATAATTCCATTCCGCCGGAGGAAGTGCTGTCCCCGGGGCAGACTCCGGGTGAAACCAAAAAAGCGGCGGTAGCGTCCCGCATTGGAGTGATGGAGGAAGGCCACTCCGTCCTTTGAAAGGACGCGGCGCAACTCCCGCACGTAGGACTCGATGTCCCCGGCCTCGGCATGCACCAGCGAATCGAAGCTGAAGGCGAAGTCCACCGACTGATCGGCCACCATGGGCAGGCTCCTGCCGTCATTGACCCCGTAGCGGATATGCGACTCGGCGGCGAATCGCTGGCGGCAGGCCTCAATGCACTTCGGCGTGAGGTCCACCACGGTCAATTCGTCGCAGGAGTCCTTGAGGTATTGCGTCCAGCGTCCGTAGCCGGGGGCGATTTCCAGGGCCCGGTGGACCGGAAGGTAACCACTCATTCGGGGAAAGAGGGAAACCCGCCAGGCCGCCAAAGATCCGCCCCATCCCTGCGACCATTCCTCTCCGGATTTGGCCCAATCGGACGTATCCCACATGGCCAGATTTTCTTGAACGGACGGCATGGCAAACTCTCTTCGGCACCCCAGTGGGCGGCAAGTGGATTCGACCAGCAGACCTCCCAGGCAGCGCACTTCGGAAGCCGCGAGGGCCGCGGGAGGCGACGCCAAGTCGGATGCCGGAGGAAATCCCGTCAGCGGGTGATGCCGCGCCAATTGCTCGGACTGAGGTTCTGCCAAAGGGCCTGGAACGTTCCCTTGTCCTTGTCAAAATCGTATTGGACCAGGAGTCCTACGTTGTTGGCTCCACGGTCGCCGTTGCGGATGGCGTTGAATCCATAGCCATAGCCCAGCAGTAAATGCCAGGCACCGGACGGCGAATGGTAGGCAAAACCTCCCCCGAGGCCGCTGTTCCAAGCCTGACCCAGACTGAAATCCTCCAGATAGTTCACCCGCGCCGCGGCTCCCAGAACGCCCGCCTCCCAACGGCCGTCCCGCGTCAGCGGCCAGAGAAAATGTCCGGAGATCAGGGCAAAACTTTGGGCGCTGATCTCCTGATAATAATAGCCAGGAACCACCAGCGGAAACTCCGCCCCCATCGGAAGCGCGCCCCCCAGACGGAAGGCGGTGAAGCGGTCCGGTTCAAAACTGCCGCCCCCGGTCACCGCAATCTCGAAATGGGACCGGTTCTGAAACATGTGGGCGAAGAGCATCCGCCCCCAGTACAGTTGTGACACGTGCTCCAGCATCAGGTCCTGGTTGAAGCCGTAGGTCACGGCACGGGACCGCACCACCAGCTCGTACCAGCCGGAAATCTCGAAGGCATCGGCAAACAGTTCCGGCTCCCTTCCACCCCAGCGCAGTCCGGTCCGCAGATTGTAGGTGGGCACCGTCTCGGGAACCTCAAAGTCCGGCGCCGTGGTGTCGTTGGGGGAATAAAAGGATCCGCGCAGGGAATTGCGGAGGACAAATTGGAGCGGGACCTCGGACAGCGAGTCCGGCCGCTCTCCGTGGGGCATCGGATTGAAAATATGATAGAGCGAGACACTGGCCTCCGCGCCGGCCCCAAAGAACGACTCGGCGTCAACCAACTGTCCCAGCTGCATGTCGGCGTAGCTGTCGGCGAATCCACCCCCGGCGAGACCGAGTCCCAGAGAGGTTCCCTCCCCCAGCGCATCCGAAAATCCCAGCTCCGCGTCCAGATAGGTGGGGGCGATCGCCGTGCGCAGTGTGGTGTTGGTCCAGGGAACGTTGGGCTGATTCCAGTAAAGATAAGCATAGGCCGCCACCGGCCCCCTTCCCTCCAGGGGTTGGTTGTACCCAGCCTGAACCAGCATGCGGTGATCGGGATCAATCTGGGCATGCAGCCGCGTGATCAGAATCCAGATCATCAACAGCCCCCAGCCGGCTTTCCCTATGCGCACCTTGGCCACCGACAGCTTCACTAGCGGTTGGTGTCGTTCAGCAGCAAGCTATTTGTCCGGAGCCCCGAGAACGGGCGACTGGCCCGGGGAAGCTTCATAGGCCGCTGGGGTGGTCCACAAAGGCCCACGGGACGCCAAACTTCCGGGAAAGTTCGGACGCCAGGGCCTTCACCCCGAAGGTTTCTGTCGCGTAGTGCCCCCCGAAAAAGGCATTGATTCCCAGGTCTTCGGACAGCGCAAAACTCCAGTGCGGCCCTTCGCCGGTGATGAAGGTATCCACTCCCTCCTTTTGCGCCTGGGCCAACTCGGAACCCGCGCCCCCGGTGCAGATTCCGATGCGCCGGCAGACATCGGGTCCGCCCGGCAGCATCACCGGCGGCGCCCCGAGGACAGCCCCGAGCCGCTCGGCGAGCAAAGCGCGGCCGAGCGGCCGGGGCAGCGTGGTTTGGACGCCAATCCACGCGCCGCCGCGTCCGGCGAAAAATGGACGCAGCCGCCGGAACCCGAGCGCCCGCGCCAGTTGGGCCGCATTGCCCAGTTCCGGATGCCCATCCAGCGGCAGGTGCTGCGAATAGACTGCCAGATCCGCCTGGACCAGTTCCCGGATCAACTCCGCGCGGTGACCCGTCCACGGAGTTGTTTTTCCCCAAAACATTCCGTGATGCACCAGCAGCAGGTCCGCGCCCGTGGCGATGGCCTGGCGGATTACGGAGAGGGAGCCATCCACCGCCGCCGCGATGCGGGTGACGCGTCCACGGTTTTCGAACTGCAGTCCATTCACGGCACCGTCGTAGTCGGTGAAGGTGTCCGGACGCAGCCGTTGTTCGCAGTGCTTCACCAACGTGGAGAGGGCAACCGAGCGCATGGACCGAGGGTGTCCGGGATTCGGCGGCGACGAAAGCTCCCAACGAAGCCTGCTCCCTGCCGCCTGAGGTGAAGTCCGCAGATGCGTCCGGTTGCCCCGGACGCCCATTCCAGGTTAGCTAAACCCCATGAACCTTGAAGACAGCCTCGGTGACATTCTCCGGAAGGCCCGCCTCTCCACCGGCGTTAGCCAGGCCGCCGCCGCCGCCGCCGCCGGCCTTTCGTCGGATGCCTACGGACACTTCGAAGAATCCGGTACCGCTCCCTCGGGAGTCCGTTTCGAGCCCCTGGGGGAATTGCTGACCCTTTCGGGCCAGCGCCTGGCCGCCCTGGCCCACGGTTGGCGCCCGGCACCCGTGGACCTTGCCCGATGGCAGGGGCTGGAGGTCATCACCACTGCCGGGGACGGCATGACGGTCAACGCCTTCCTGGCCTGGGATCCCGCGTCGCGCGCGGCCGCGCTTTTCGATACGGGATTCGAAGACGGTCCCATCGTGGAACTCCTGGAGCGGCATCAACTGCGGCTCACCCATATCTTCATCACCCACTCCCACGCGGACCACATTGCGGCCCTGGCACCGTTGCGCGGACGCCATCCCTCGGCACAGGTCCATTCCAGTTCGCTCCGCGCTCCGGTGGAGCAACGCCTGGTCGCCGGGCAGGTATTCGCGGTGGGGGCCCTGCAGGTGGCCCATCGGGCAACGCCCGGGCATGCCGAGGACGGCGTGACGTATGTCGTGACCGGATGGTCGCCCGATGCACCGGCGGTGGCGGTGGTTGGGGACGCCATTTTTGCCGGATCCATGGGCGGTGCGCGGGACCAACTCGCCCTTGCGCGCGAGAGGGTTCGTGGGATGATTCTTTCGATGGCTGAAGATACGTTGATCTGTCCGGGCCACGGCCCACTGACCACCGTCGGCCAGGAAACGCTGAACAACCCCTGGTTCCCATGATGACGACTCGCTGCGGTCGGTGGCTGACTCTCGGCATTCTTGCCGTTCTCTCCACGCTGTCCGCTGCGATGGCCGAGGATCCTGCCCCCGGAAAATCCACCAATACCGCGGCCCCGGTCACCATCAGCGCCCCGAAGATCTCCGAGCCCGCCGTATCCAAGACCATCTCCCCAACGGCCGCCACGGATCCTGCGTTGGTAGACTCCACCCCGAATCCCCTGTTGTCTGACGTCGCCACGGCCACCACCGCCGCCGCAGCGGTCACCTTGGAACCGATCGCCACTGTCGGGGAGCCCACACCTCCCCTGGCCACCTCTATCGGACTCGACTCAGCCGGAGCGGCAAAACGTCAACCCGATGAGGAGACTCAGCGTCGTCTCGAAGCGCCCACGCCCGAACAACTGATCGAGCGCCACGGGTCCATCGGATTCCTCTTCCGCCAACCCGAACCGCGGAATTTTTTGGAACTGATCAATCCGTTTGCACCCACCGATTTCGGTCCGCGGGAACGGGAAACCTTCAACCGGGATCCCAATCTGAGGCCCGGCGCCACCCTCCCGCGCACGTTCATCAACGACCTGACCCATGAGCCCGTCATGAGTCTCTTCGACTGGGCCTGGTGACAGATTGGGGAGCGGGCGCACGAAGACCCGCGGCTTCCAACCCGCTCCTCCATCGGGTGGAGGAAATCAACAACGGACGGGTCTATCGCCCGAAGGGCATGCCACCCATTCCACCCATCCCGGGCATGGAGGGTAGTTTGCCGCCAAACTTGCCCATCATCTTCTGAAGCTTGCCGAGCTTCTTCATCATCTCCTTCATTTCATCGAACCGGCGCAGCACGTTGTTGACCTCGGCAACATTCACGCCACTGCCCTTGGCAATGCGCTGACGCCGCTTGGCATTGAGCAACTGGGGCGTCTTCCGCTCAACCGGGGTCATGGCGCACAGGATGCCTTCCATGCGCCGGAACTCCTTCTCGCCCTTGGACAGGTCGGCCCCCTTCATCATGTCCGCTCCGCCCGGCAGCAGTCCGACCAGATTCTCCAGCGGGCCCATCTTCTTCATCTCGCGCAACTGCATGAGAAAGTCGTCCAGGGTGAACTGGCCCTTGCGCATCTTCTCCTCCAGCTCCATCGCCTTCTGCTGGTCCACGTTCTCCGCGGCGCGCTCGACCAGGGTGACCACGTCGCCCATGCCCAGGATGCGCTGGGCCATGCGCTCGGGATGGAACGGTTCGAAATCCTCGGACTTCTCGCCCACGCCCATGAACTTGATCGGCTTCCCGACCACCGACTTGAAGGAGAGCGCCGCGCCACCGCGCGCATCGCCGTCGAGTTTGGTGAGGATGGCGCCCGTCACGTTAAGCGCGCGGTCGAAGTGCGACGCGACATTGACCGCCTCCTGGCCGGTGGCGGCATCCAGCACCAGCAGCGTCTCCTGCGGCTTGACCAGATCGCGCAGCCGGACCAGTTCCTGCACCAGCGGTTCGTCGATCTGCAGTCGTCCGGCCGTGTCGAATATCAGGGTGTTGAGCTGGAGGTGACGGGCCTGATCGAGGGCTTCCCGGGCGATCTTGAGGACATCCGTTTCCCCCTTCTTCACAAACACCGGAATGCCCAGCTTCTCGCCGAGCACGGCCAACTGGTCCATCGCCGCGGGGCGATACACGTCGGCAGCGACCAGCAATACGGTGCGGCCCTGCTTGGTCAGCCACCGGGCCAGCTTGGCGGAACTGGTCGTCTTGCCCGAGCCGTGCAGACCGCACATCAGCACGCAGGCTGGATTCCCGGCGAGTTGGAGTCCGGCATTCTCCGAGCCCAACAGGGTCACCAACTCGTCGTGAATGATCTTGATCATCTGCTGGCCCGGCAAGACCGACTGAATGACCTGCTCGCCCAGCGCCTTGTCCTTGACCTTCTCGACGAAATCGCGCGCCACCTGGAAATGGACATCGGCGTCCAGCAGCGCCATGCGCACGTCCCGCAGCGCGTCGCTGACATTGGATTCCGAAATTTTGCCCAGCCCGCGCAGGTTGCGAAAAACCCCCTGCAGCCGGCCGCTTAACGAATCGAACATGCGCACAGGCTACGGAACCCGCCGTCCACCGCAAGCGTCCCGGGCCGCGGGGGGGTGCAATCTGGGACGCCGCAACTTTTACCCCGCCTTTACCCTTTTTCCCCAACACCCACACCATTCCTTTACAGGGCGGGCGTCTGCTGTGGGTGAAGAGCGACGACACCAATCGTCGCCACACAACAAAAAATCGAATCTACCGAATCCCATGAAGAACATGACCAAGTCCCTGATCCTCGCCGCCCTCGGCGCCGCCTCCCTCACCCTCGTCGCCCAGGACGCTCCGGACCGTGGCCCGGGACACCCCCGCCGACCGTCCTCCCCGCTGATCACCGCAATTGATGCCAATCAGGACGGCGTGATCGACGCCTCGGAGATCACCCAGGCCGCCACCGCCATTGCCTCCCTCGACACCGATGGCGACGGGCAGGTGACCCGCGACGAGGCACGCCCCCAGCGTCCGGACGGTGCCCCGGCCAAGGGTCCTGGTGGACCCGGCGGACCCGGCGGTCCGGGCGGTGCGCAGCGCCGTCCTGCCCCCCCGCTCGCCGCCGCCCTGGACGCCAACAACGACCAGGTGCTTGACGCGACAGAGATCGCCAACGCCCCGGCGGCCCTGGCGACCCTCGACGCCAATGCCGACGGCCAACTCACCGCTGAGGAGCTGCGTCCGGCGCGTCCGGCCGGCGCCCCCGAAGGCGGCAAGGGACGTGGCGGAAAGCGCGGTCAGCACCGCCAACCTCCGGGCGCCGGCGGTCAGTAAACCGGCCCGCAAACCAGCATCCTGCGACCATCCGCGCCCGGAGGCCCTGCCTCCGGGCATTTTGGTTTCTCGACACCAATCCGCGCCGTTTTCGCGCCGTTTTCGATTGGCACCTTCCGACCCGATCCCGCTACGCTCCCGCCCCTGCTTACCAGAATCCAGTGTCCCGAGACCCCAGCCCAAAAACAACCGACCCAGGATTGGCCGTTTCCCCACTGAAAACTGATCACTGAAAACTGAAAACTTTTGCCATGACCCACGTCACCCAACTCAAGACCCTCAAGAGCAACACTGCCGCCAAGGTCGGCGCCGAACTCTCCCGCACCGGCGGACTCCTGCGCCTCGCCCCCGCCTGGGTGCCGCGGTCATTCCTTCAGCCCGGACTGCGCCTGAAACTGCATCCCGACGACACCTACGCCTACGGAGCCAATCGCGGTGGCATTGACGAGCGGTGGTTCGCCTCCACCACGGAGGCTGCCAACGAGGGACGTGTCCCCGACGAGGGCCTCAGCTACGTGGTGGTGGGCAAGGAGCGCTTCACCCTGCGCCAGGCGGTCGCCGACACCGGCGCCACCCTGGTCGGCAAGGCCATCTGGAAGAAGTACGGTCGCTGGCCGGTGTACTCCAAGTTCTTCGACAACATGGGCCCGATTCCCCACCACATGCACCAGTCCGCCAACCAGGCCAAACTGGTCGGCCAGGAGGGCAAACCGGAGAGCTACTACTTCCCTCCGCAGCACAACAACGTCGGCAACAACTTCCCCTACACCTTCATGGGCTTCGAGCCGGGCACCACCAAGGCCCAGGTCCGTAAGTGCCTGGAAGATTGGAACCGCGGCGACAACGGAATTCTGGACCTCTCCAAGGCCTATCGCCTGAAGCCCGGCACCGGATGGCTCATCGACCCGTGCATCCTCCACGCCCCGGGCAGCCTGTGCACCTACGAGCCGCAATGGGGCAGCGACGTATTCGGGATGTACCAGAGCATGGTCGAGGGCCGCTACGTGCCGTGGAGTCTGCTGGTGAAGGACATGCCCAAGAGCAAGCACAAGGATCTCGACTTCATCGTCGAGCAGCTCGACTGGGACAAGAACGTGGATCCGAACTTCAAGGACAACCACTATCTGGAGCCCGTGCCGGTCGCCGATACCCGCAAGGAAGGCTTCGTCGACCGCTGGATCGTTTACGGCAAAGTGGACGGCGAACAGCTCTTCACGGCCAAGGAACTGACCGTGGATCCGGGAACCAAGGTTACGATCAAGGATACCGGAGCCTACGGACTGATCTGCGTCCAGGGCAAAGGCACCATCAACGGCCTGGCGCTGAACAGTCCGAAACTGATCCGCTTCACCGAGCTCACCGAGGACGAATACTTCTGCACCGAGGACGGTGCCAAGGCCGGCGTAACCTTCGAAAACACCAGCGAGACCGAACCCCTCGTCTGCCTCCGTTATTTCGGTCCCGAGGTAAACCCCGACGCCCCGACCATGGGCGCGTATCGGAAGAATGCGTTCTGATCCTCTCTGAAAATAGCGCCCCAGTCGCGCCGCGCGGTTTATCGAAACCGCGCGGCGTCTCCTTTTGGGGTCCCCTCTTTGGCCGCCCATTGACCCCAGCAAGAACTGCCACCGACGAATTCCCCGGCTGTCAGCACTCAAACGAAGCGGAGCGGGATCGCAGTTTCGGTTTGAGACATTCCGGAAAATTTTCAGAAACCATTCGCAACCCAGAGCACAGGAGGCGACACTAGCAGGCTCATGCAGTCGCCCGAGAACACGGTCCAAGAACCTGAAGCCACGCCTGCCGCTCCGACGAGCCGGGTGATCACCGACCCGGATTTCTCCGGCACCGCCCTTCCCATCGGCTCCATGACCGAGCGCGCCGACTGGCCCCAGTGCGCCCTGGGGGCCCTGGTGGACATCCACGGCTTCGAAGGCGTGGTGGTGGAAATCATCAATCAGTCCCTGAAGGTCCGGTCCAGCGATCGAATCACCCAGCGGTTCAATGCCTACCGGCTCAAAGTGCTCTTTGCGCCGCCGGATCGCTCACACAAAGCTCCCTCCATTCAGGTGCCCCGGGCAGTGACCCCCGCCGCCGTTGCCCCCGAGGAGGAGATCGCAGCTCCCGCTGCCCCGGTGCGCGTTCACATCACCGCACCGGATTTCTCCGCACCCATCCGGGCCATCCGGACTTACGCCAGCCAGGCCGATTTCCCCCAGTGCGCCTACGGAAAGCACGTGGACATTCCCGGTTACGCCGGGGTGGTGGTGGAGATCGTCAAGAGTTCCCTCAAGGTGCAGTCCGAGGAGGGCACCATCCGCAGCTTCAACGTAGCGGCGCTGCGCAAGCTGTACGGGAAGGTCTGAGGGGAAGGCAGCGGCGCCGTTCCGCCGAATCGCTTCAGCTTCCAGGGCGAGCCTCGCTCAGGCGAAGTCGTAGACGGTCACGCGCTTCCACAACTTGCTGCATTCCGCCACGAATTTCAGGTGCTCCGGATGCACCTGATAGTCGTCCTGCGCCTGCTTGTCGGCGAAGACGAGATTCAGCGCGACCTGATAGGTCTGATCCACGACCGGACGATGACTTCCCACCATGGCCCCCATGTGGAAAAGCAGCGATCCCGGGATGGGCTTCAGATACTTTTGTCCGCCGGCGATGAGATCGGCAGCGGCCTGGGGATTGGCGGGATCGGTCCAAAAAATGACGACGTGAGAAAACATGCGGCCCGCAGGGTAGCGAGTCCCCCACCGGGTTGCCAAGGACGCGGGAAGGAAGGGGGATCCCTCTGGGCGAGTCATGCCGGACACCCGGAGAAGTCCGCGCGGATCACGCCGCAACTTCCAGGTCCAAACTCCAGGCAATCCGCCGGGATGTTTCATCGGCCTTCGCCGCGAGACGCCGCAACTCACCGTCAGCCAGGACAACCAAGGCATTTCCGAACCGGGCGGTGTGGGGACATACCGTCCGATCGGGAGTGCAAAGCCAACGTCGCCCTGTCGACATGCCGCGAGGCGCAATGCGCGACTAGCAGCAAAAGGCCGATGAAACATCCGGGCGAGTGCCGGTCAGCGCAGCGGACCCACGTGTCCGTCGGTGTAGACCGCGTTCTTCGTGCCGGCGACCTGCACACCCGTGGTCAGAGCATCATTGGTGCTGGCGGCGGTGACCCGGGCTGCGTTGTGCCAACTGCTGAAATCGTACATCAGGGGCACCTGCGACAGGATGAACATACGGCTGCTGGTGCGTCCCAGCTTCTTGCCATTGAAGTAGGGATTCCACTCGTAGCTGGTTCCCTCAAATAGAAAGTAGCCGGACCGCTTGCTGCTGCCGTCGTCAAAGTAGCGGACGTCCAGCGGGCACTTGAAGACGCTATTCCCGGGCTGGTTCGTCCCCGTGCCGTATCCGAGCTGAGGTCCCAACACATCAGCAATGCGGGGAAGGCCGTTGGTTCCGGCAGGCGCGAGCGACGGGAAGGGCTCGGCGGCGGGCAGGGTATCGCGGTTGTCGCCAGCATAGGTCTGGATGGCAATTCCCAGCTGGCGAAGATTGTTGAGACAGGCGACGTCCTTGGCCTTGCGCTGGGCCTTTCCCAGTGCGGGCATCAGCATGCCGGCCAGAATGGCGATGATCGCGATAACCACCAGGAGTTCGATCAGGGTGAAGGCACGGTGACGAACCGGAAATGGGGCAAGGGGGCTGTTCATGGAAAGGTTGGGAAAGCGTCGATGGGGAATTCGTGCGTCAGCGAGGTCCGCCGCCGCCAGGGCCACCACCCCCCCCCGGTCCACCACGACCACCGCGCTGACGTCGTTGCTGGGCGCGCTGTTCCGCCGAGGAGTTCTTGATGCCGCTGAGCATGCGCTGGGTCGCGCGCTGCTGCATTTCCTCGGTGGGTTGGAAATTCTCCATGCGCTGGCGCATCTGCTCCATGTCGGGCCTCGGCATCTGGGCCATCTCCTCCCGCTCCTGCGGGGTCGGACGGAAGCCACCCCGCGTTTCGAGCGCGTAAAACTTGGCCCACTTGCGGTTGACCCATTTGGCAAGTTGGGCGACGGCCACATCCATCGGTGCCTCCTTGAGGGTCAGCTGTACCGGACGGAAGGTGCCGTCCTCAGGAACCACCTTGACCCGGCCGAAGCGCCGAAGCTCCGCGGCGGCCTCCACCGGAGTCTGTCCCTTGAATTCCAGACTCACCGCCGTGGCCACGGCAGGCCCCTCGTTCATCATGCCGAAACCGCCTCCCGGAGGACCGCCGCCAAACCCGGCGCCACCAGCACCTCCAGCCGCACCGCCGACCCCAGCAGCGGCCGGAGCGTTGTCCCCACCCCGCAGGCGGGCGGCCATCGCCGCGAAATTGGGCCGCGCATTCCAGTTGGTCCAGCCGGGCTGTGGGTTCGGGGCCTCTCCCGCGGCGACCCGCTTGGCGAGCGCCAGCTTGTCCCGCGTGGTGTAGAGCGGAAAGGCGATGGAGAAGCGGCCCTCGCACTGTTCCGCCACCAACCCCAGCACGCCCTCCAGCGGCTGATCGATCACCGCCAGCGAAATGCGGTTGGTCAGATCCTTGTGGACCGTGATGGTCTCCCAGGTCTGCCAGCGCATCTTCCGGACGACATCCCGCACCGGCATGTTATGGACATCCAGGGTGACGATGTTCTTGTGAGCCCGCCACGCGAGCCGGCCCGCATAGGCGGCGACCAGGGTGAAGGCGAGGGTCAGTAACAGGGCGCGGCGGCTCATGGTCGTGCCCAGAGAGACACCGCTGGCAGAAAATGGTTACAACCAACGACACCCCGCCCCCGCAGTCCCGCTTTCAGGCTGCTCACCCTCATTCGGTAGGGATGCGTTCCACCCGCGTCCGTCGAATCCCCCCCCTGCTGTGTGAAGTCGCCAGGCGGAAGGTGAAGCATCGCCGCGTTTCCTCGCAGATCCCCACGGACAGGCTAAAGCACGGACTGCGAATGAGCGGCGCGGCTACTTGTTCAGGGCCTCGTCCAGATTCAGGAACTGATTGGCCACCATGGTCAGGGCGGCCAGTTGGGTCGGGGATACGGAGGTCCCGGCCTTCGATTCGCCCACTGCAATCAACTTCGCCGCTCCGTCCGGCTCGGCCGTGTAGTGTCGCAGGAGTTGGTCCAGGGTTTCCCTCACCACCAGCTTCTCTTCGGCGCGAAACGGACGCGCCAGCACCCGCTCCGCAAGTAAGTCCACCGCGCGATCCGTATCGCCGCCCCCCTGCTCCAGCGCCCGCTCAGCGAGGATTCTCGCCGCCTCAATCAACTGCGGATCGTTCAACGTCGCCAGCGCCTGGAGCGGAGTGTTGGTCCGCTCCCGCCGGGTACAGGACACCTCGCGGCTGGGGGCGTTGAAAATCTCCATGGACGCCGGCGGGGCCGCCCGCTTCCAGAAGGTGTACATGCTGCGACGGTAGAGAGCGTCGCCCGTGTCGGGCTGATACCGCTTGGTATTGCTCTCGGGCATAGCCACCGGTTCCCAGACTCCGGGTGGCTGATATGGCTTCACGCTGGCGCCACCGATCTTGGGCACCAGCATTCCGCTGACCGACAGGGCGTAGTCGCGAACCATCTCCGCATCCATGCGGAAGCGCGGTCCGCGGCTCAGCAGGCGGTTGGACGGATCCTTCTCCAGTTTTTCGGGTGTGGTCCGGGCGTCCTGGCGGTACGCCTGCGATTCCACCATCAGGCGGAACAGATGCTTCACGTCCCATCCGCTCTCGCGGAACTCCACGGCCAGCCAGTCCAGCAACTCGGGATTCACCGGGGTCTCGCCCATGATGCCGAAATCCTCGGTGGTCTTCACCAGTCCAGTGCCAAAAAGCTCCTGCCAGAAACGATTCACGGTGACGCGCGCCAGCAGCGGATTCTCCGCCGCGACCAGCCATTGCGCCAGGCCCAGCCGGTTCTTCGGAGCCCCGGCGGGCATCGGGTTTAGTGCGACGGGCACATTGGCCTCCACCGCTTCCCGCTTCTGATCATACTGCCCTCGGAACAGGATGCTGGCCATCGGCGATGAGTCTGGCTTCTCCATCTGCACATGGGTCACAGGGTATTTCAACCGGATCCCCTCCTTCTCGGTCTCCAGGGACGCAAGCGCTGAACGGGCCTCCTGGTAGGGGGTAAAGCGCGTGGTGAGGAAATAGTCAAACACCTCGCGCTTCGGCTCCGGTTTCCAATCGGCAACCGGCGTGCCCACCAGGGTGCGCAGCAGGGATTGGCGGGCCAGGGCCGTCACCTCGGCCGGCTCCAGGACCCGGGAGTAGAGGCGCAGATCCTGCAGCCCGACGCCGTCGAAATGACTTCCCCCACTGCGCTGGGCCAGGGTCAGCGGCGCAGCGGCACGGATACTGCCGCTGATTCCCTTGCCGTTCTCGACCTCGGTATCGGCAGCCACGCCGTCCACGAACAGTTTCACCCCTTCCGGTTTGCCCGAGCCGTCATAGGTCACCATCACATGCTGCCACTGCCCCTTCTTGGCGACCCGCTTTTGGGTGCGGACCTTGAGGGCATTGTCCGGCCAGGCGCTCACCAGGTGGGTCGCGAACTGCCCCTGTTGAATCCACAGATCCCACCCCCGATAGGACAGTTTCTCCGGATCCATCCGCGCGAAGATCGCGGCCATTTCATTGTAATTGGGCGGGACGAACACCCAGGCACCAAAGGTAAATGGCTGCCCGTGGTCGAAGGCGCCCGCGTCCGCAAACGAGGCCGTGGCTTCCTTGCCAAAGAGTGGCGCCGGTCCGAAAAACGCATTGGTGGAGAGCGTCACCGGACCGGTGGTCGCCGTCTCCACAGGCTTGCCCTCCTGAATGGCCGCGAGGGACTCGGTCTTGCCGTCGCTCAAGGGCGCTCGAAAGGCGAGCCCGTTGATGTTGAGTTCGCGCTCAATGTCCTCGGCCTTCACCGCAGCCACCCAGGACTCAAATGCGGGTTCCCCCTCCCTGCGCCGCTCCTCGATCCGCTTCTTCGCGGTCTCGATCTCGCCGGGAAGAACCCGCCAGCGGGCCAGATCCTGCGGATCGCTCACCACCACCATGCTGGCGTTGGCGCCATCCTTCACATTGCCGTCGAAACCGGACTGCTTGGTGTTCCGGAAAAACGCCGCCAGGGAGTAGAAATCCCGCTGGGTGAGCGGATCAAATTTGTGGTCATGGCACGCGGCACAGTTGGCGGTGAGACCCAGGAAGACCCATCCGGTCGTGGTGACCCGGTCATTGGCATAGAGGGATAGGTTCTCCTCCTCAATGGTGCCTCCCTCGTTGGTGGTCATGTTGCACCGCTGAAAACCGGTTGCCACCATCTGATCCTGCGTCGGATCGGGAAGGAGGTCCCCCGCCAGTTGATCCACCACGAACTGGTCAAAGGGTTCGTTGCGATTGAAGGCCTGGATGACCCAGTCGCGGTAAGGCCACATTTCGCGGTAGTTGTCGAAGTGCAGGCCATGGGTATCGGCATAGCGCGCTGCATCCAACCAGTAGCGGGCCCGGTGCTCGCCCCACTGCGGGGAGTCCATCAGGCGACGGACATACTTCCCGTAATAATCGGACGCCGTATCGGAGACAAAGGCCTCCACATCCGCCGGCGTCGGTGGCAAACCGGTCAGATCCAGAGACAGACGTCGCGCCAAAGTACGGCGATCCGCTTCGGGATTCATGGACAGACCCTTACCGGCCAACCGGGCGGCCACGAAGGCGTCGATGGGCTGCACGGAAGTACCGACACCAGAAGGCAGGGCGGGACGAACCGGCGGAAGAAACGACCAGTGCGGCTGCCAGACGGCCCCCTGCTCGATCCACTGCCGGAACATCTGGCGCTGTTCCGGTTTGAGCTCCTTGTGCGACTCCGGCGGGGGCATCAACTCCTCGGGATCCGTGTGCACAATCCGTTTCCAAAGCGCACTTTCCTCCGGCTTCCCCGGAACCACCACCGCCCCCTCATTCTTGGTCTTGCCGAAAAGCCCCTCCCGCGTGTCCAGACGGAGTCCCACCTTGCGCGATCCGGGATCAGGGCCGTGACAGGACAGGCAGTTGTCCGACAGCACTGGCCGGATATCGCTGTTGAACTGCAACTCCGCCCCAGACACGAGGGACAGAGTCAGGATCAGGTTGAGCGCCACCCCCAGCGGGACCAAGCCTCCCTTCAAAGTTCGGAATCGTGTAGTCAGCATGAGCGTGGGGTCAAAGTTCGACCAATTAGGCCACAAGCGGGAAACTTGTCCACGCCCTGACCCTTCCCATCGGACGCATCCCACCCCGTCTCTCATCAACCTGCTTACCCATCGCCCATCGCCCATCGCCCATCGCCCATCGCCCATCGCCCATCGCCCATCGCCCATCGCCCATCGCCCATCGCCCATCGCCAATAGCCTATCGCCTATCGCCCGC
>JBDKKE010000211.1:0-3868 GCA_039796255.1 Verrucomicrobiota bacterium
AGTTCAAGGTCGCCACTGGACACCCGCCCCACGAATACCTGGTGCGTCTGCGAGTGGACCGTGCCCAGGACCTGCTGCGCCGCCACGGCGGCAAATGGACCATGGCCGCCATCGCCCAGGAATCCGGCTTCAGCGACCAGAGCCACCTCTCGCGTCACTTCAAGCGGGTGCTGGGAGTGACACCGGGGGAGTTCCTGGGGGCCTAGGGTCGGTGATCGGTGATCGGTGATCAGTGAGCGGTGATCGGTGGTGGAGCTCACCGCCCCGGTGGGGCGAACCTCCCGGTGAGCCGTGCGCCTGTGGAGACCCCACCACATCAACCGCGGTTGCGCGAACGGCTCGGCGGGAGCCTCGCCCCACCGGATATGCGTACTCAGGAGTGGTCCTTGGTCATCCTTCACTCTTCATTCTTCATTCCGCCTTCTTCCTTCTGCCTTCTGCCTTCCTCCGCTATCGCCTATCGCCTATCGCCTATCGCCTATCGCCTATTGGCTATTGGCTATTGGCTATCGCGGCTCCGCCGCCGCCGCTTCCGCAGCAATCGCGTCCTCAACCCGGCGCAAGGGTGTTCAATCGATTTGGCTGGGATACGCGATGCTGCGGCCGCTGAATCCGGGGCACCCCGGTGATCCGGCGCAGTTCCTCCCGCCCTCCCGCAACACCCCATGTGGATTGTCCGCCTCGCCCTCCGCCGACCGTACACGTTTGTCGTGGCGGCCCTGGTGCTGGTGTTGCTCACGCCGCTGATCCTGCTGCGCACGCCCACAGACATCTTACCGGCCATCAACATCCCGGTGATCTCCGTCATCTGGCAATACCAGGGACTGAGCGCCACCGAGATCGAGCAGCGCATCCTTTACAGCCACGAACGTTCGCTGTCGGCGACGGTCAATGACATCGAGCACATTGAGTCCAATGCCTTCAACGGCGTGGGCATCATCAAGGTGTTCCTGCGTGAGGGGGCCTCGGTGGACGCCGGGGTGGCGCAGATCACCGCCATCGCCCAGACCATCATCCGCCAGATGCCGCCGGGGCAGACTCCTCCCCTGATCATCCGCTACAACGCCTCCACCGTCCCCATTCTGCAGTACGCCCTCAGCTCCGCGACGCTGTCGGAGCAGGAACTCTACGATCTCGCCCAGAACCAGGTCCGGGTCGGACTTTCCACCGTGCTGGGCGCGCAGGTGCCCTGGCCCTATGGCGGCAAGTCGCGCCTGGTGTCCGTGGACCTGGACCTGGCGGCGCTCAAGGCCAAGAACCTCACGGCGCAGGATGTGGTGACCGCCTTTAGCGCCCAGAGCCTCATCCTGCCCAGCGGCACGGCAAAGATCGGAGCCACCGAGTACGACGTGGAGGTGAATTCCCAGCCGCGGGTGCTCGACGAACTCAACGACCTGCCGATCCGCCAGGTGAATGGCGCCACCCTCCGGCTGCGCGATGTGGCACAGGTGCGGGATGGCTATCAACCCCAGGTAAACGTGGTGCGTCAGGACGGACAGCGCGGAGCGCTGCTGACCATTCTCAAGGGCGGCTCGGCCTCCACCCTCGATGTCGTGGCCCGGGTCAAGGCCGCCATGCCCGGCATCCTCAGGGGCCTGCCGCCCACGCTTGAGGTTCGCGAGTTCGCCGACCAGTCGCTGTTCGTCCGCGCTGCGGTCAATGACGTGATCAAGGAGGGCCTGATCGCCGCCGCCCTCACCGCGCTGATGATCCTGCTCTTCCTCGGGTCCTGGCGCAGCACGGTCATCATCGCGCTGTCCATTCCGCTTTCCGTGCTTTCGTCCCTCGCCGTCCTCAGCGCGCTGGGCCAGACCATCAATCTCATGACCCTGGGCGGACTCGCCCTGGCGGTGGGCATCCTGGTGGACGATGCCACGGTGGAGATTGAGAACGTCCACCGGCAGATGGCGATGGGGAAACCACTGGAAGACGCCATCCTCGACGGTGCCCAGGAGATCGCGCTGCCGGCCTTTGTCAGCACGCTGTGCATCTGCATCGTGTTCGTGCCGATGTTTTTTCTCACCGGTGTGGCCCGACACCTCTTTGTGCCACTCGCCGAGGCGGTGGTGTTCGCCATGCTGGCCAGTTACCTGCTGAGCCGGACACTGATTCCCACGCTGGTGATGTGGTTCTACCGCAATGCCGCCCTGTATCCGGTACACCCCAAGGAATCCCCGGAGGCCGAATGGGAGTCGGGGGGAACCATGATCCGCAAACGCGAGGTCGCCCACAGCGCCCGCTGGATGGGAGTCTTCGGGTCGATCCAGGTTTCGTTTGAGCGCGGATTCGTCCGCTTCCGCGATTCCTACCGTCACCTGTTGTCCGCCCTGCTCCATCATCGCACCGGATTCGCCGTCCTGTTCCTGCTGTTCTGCGCCGGATCCTGGCTGCTCTTTGGGCTGTTGGGACGCGACTTCTTTCCCTCCGTGGATGCCGGACAGATCCGCCTCCACGTCCGGGCGCGCACCGGCACCCGCATTGAGGAAACCGTTCGGCTGGTGGACGCCGTGGAGAAGGTCGTTCGTGAGGTGATCCCGGAGGCCGAGATCGCCGGGGTCCTGGACAACATTGGCATTCCCACCTCGGGCATTTCCCTCAGCTACTCCAACAACGGCCTCATCGGCACCGGCGACGCCGACATCCTGGTCTCGCTCAAACCCGGTCACGGACCGACTCACGAGTACGTGCGACAGCTCCGTTCGCGGCTGCACCAGGAGTTTCCCGGGAACCTGTTCTACTTCCTGCCAGCGGACATCGTCAGCCAGACGGTGAACTTCGGACTTCCGGCGCCCTTCGACATCCAGGTGCTGGGACGCGATCAGGTGGAGAACCGCAAGGTGGCGGCACGCCTCGCGGACAAGATCCGCAGGGTCCCCGGCGCGGTGGACATCCGGGTGCAGCAGCCGGCGGATCAGCCGCGCTTCCGCGTGACGGTGGATCGTGATCGGGCGGGGGAACTCGGACTCAGCGAACGCGATGTCGCCAACTCGGTGCTGCTCAGCCTGAGCGGCAGCGGACAGGTCCAGCCCGCCTACTGGCTCAATCCCCGCATTGGCATCCAGTACCTGGTCAACGTGCGGGTACCCGAAGTGGCCATGGCCACGCTGGAGACGCTGTCCGCCATTCCCGTCACCGCCAGCTCCAATGCCAGCGGGGACGGACAGATCCTGGCCAATCTGGCCACCATCAGCCGCACCAACGGACCGGCGGTCATCTCGCATTACAATGTCCAGCCGGTCATCGACATTTTCGGCGGTGTGGACGGACGGGATCTCGGCGGCGTGCTCCACGATCTCGAACCGCTGCTGGAAGCCGCGCGGAAAGAACTTCCGCGGGGCAGCTCCATCTTTCTGCGCGGACAGGCGGACACCATGCGCTCCAGTTACAACGGTCTGATCGGCGGACTCGCGGGGGCCATCGTCCTCGTGTACCTGCTGCTGGTGGTCAACTTCCAGAGCTGGCTGGATCCGTTTGTGATCATCACTGCCCTGCCCGGCGCACTGGCCGGCGTGGCCTGGGCGCTGTGGGTCACCGCCACTCCCCTCAGCGTCCCCGCCCTGATGGGCACCATCATGAGCGTGGGCGTCGCCACCGCCAATGCGGTGCTGGTGGTGAGCTTTGCCCGCGACGCGCTCCAGCGCGGACTCGATCCGCTGTCCGCGGCGCTGGAGGCCGGCACCACCCGTCTGCGTGCGGTGATCATGACCGCGCTGGCCATGATCGCCGGCATGATCCCGCTGAGTCTCGGACTCGGCGAGGGTGGCGAGCAGAATGCCCCTCTGGGCCGGGCCGTCATCGGCGGCCTGCTGCTGGCCACGGTCGCCACGCTGCTGTTTGTCCCGGTGGTGTTTTCCCTCGCGCACCGCCG
>JBDKKE010000212.1:0-7218 GCA_039796255.1 Verrucomicrobiota bacterium
TAACGGAATCGAGTTGGTGCGCCATCAGGGTGACGCCCCATTCCCAGTCATCAAGGCCGGCCGAACCGGTGATGAGCTGCGAGATCCGTCCGCTGAACTTGCGTCCGGTCCTGGCATGGCCGGCCATCAGCTTCTTGCGCGTCTCGAAATCCAGGACGAACCAGTTGTCGCCGCCTGCGCGCTTCTTGTTCATCGGATAGAAGCACATGACCTCCCAGTCCGGCAGCTCGGGGTAGAGCCGGTAGTGCTGGTATTCGGTGTTGCGCTTCTGTGCGGCGGCGAAGCGCTCGTCGAATCCGGGTTGGCCCGGGACGGCCCCCTCGCGGGCGAGGATGGTCCTGAGGTCCTCGTCGGTGGCCACATACTCCGGCAGCTCGGTCACGCTCAGGTAACTGTACACCGGCACCAGGGTTCCCGGCGGGAAGGCGAGTTCGACAGCGCGCTGGAGGGCGCTGAGCTGCTGGAGTTCGGCGGCGAAGAGCAGAAATGCCAGGTCCGCCTTGCCGCCGACATTGGCGAAGGTCATCACCCGCGGCGCTGCCGGACCCGCGTTCGCGGTGCAGACCGACTCCAGCCGCACCAGGGTCGCGGCTGCCTCGCCGGCCGGCAGGGCGTCCCAACGGGCGCGGTCGAGGCGGAAAAAGAGGTGGGCGACGTGGACGCCCTGGGAGAGTTTGACCGATGGAGTGCTCATGGAAGTGGAAAACGAATCTACTCCACCGCGAGGGCGTGTTCGAGTAGTTGGGGGAGCTGCTCCAGAATGGCTGAGTTGGCGGCGACCAGGCGGGCGCCGGCGGCGACGGCATCATCCTGCAGCTTGCGGTTCTTCTGGGGCGTGAAGCCAATGACCGGCACATGGGCCAGGGCGGGGTCCTGCTTGAGCTCCTGGATCACTCCGCAGAAGTCGCCGTGACGGAGCGCCAGTTCGGCGATGAGCAGCATCGCCTTCTCCCGACGGATGACCCCCACCACATTGGCGGCCACGGTCACGGTGTGGACCCGCCAACCGAGATCGGAGAGCCGATTGGCGATCTGGCTGCCGGGAAGGAGCGACTCGTGAAAGACAATGGCCAACGGTTTGGTCACGTCGAAGGGTGGTCTGCCGGGGAGGCGAATTCACGAAATTTTCGGTATCGATTCACCGGAGGCCCGCTGGCAGCGCGCTTGGCGTCAAAATCGGGTGCCCCGATCCGGCGGTCCAGCTAGGGTGTGCCGGTGTTTCGACCCTGTATTGACCTTCGGGACGGGCGCGTGGTGCAGATCGTGGGTGGCACGCTGACCGATCACGGGGGCGGCGTGCGCACGAATTTTGTCGCCGAGCATCCCGCTTCGTGGTTCGCCCGGCGCTATCGGGAGGACGGACTCACCGGCGGACACGTCATTGCCCTGGGGCCAGGAAACGAGTCTGCGGCCCGCGACGCCCTGGGGGTATGGCCCGGCGGGCTTCAGTACGGCGGCGGGGTCAACGCCGGGAATGCCGGGGCCTGGCTGGAGGCCGGGGCCTCCAAGGTCATCGTCACCTCCTGGGTGTTTCGTGAGGGACGCCTGGACGAGGATCGCCTCCGGGATCTGATCGCCGGAGTGGGAGTGGATCGCCTGGTGTTGGACCTGAGCTGCCGCAAGCGGGGCGGGGACTACTTCGTGGTGACCGACCGCTGGCAGAAGTTTACCGACCTGAAGCTGGGTCCGGAGGTGTTCCGCCGACTGGCAGGATCCTGCTCCGAGTTCCTGGTGCATGCCGTGGATGTCGAGGGCCTCTGCCGCGGCATTGATGGAGGGTTGGTCCGCGATCTCGCGGAATGGTCCCCGCTTCCCGTCACCTATGCGGGCGGGGCCCATTCGCTGGAGGATCTGTCCAACGTGCAGGAACTGGGACGCGGGCGGGTCGATCTGACCATTGGCAGCGCCCTGGACCTCTTTGGCGGCAGTGGCGTGCGCTACGCCGATGCGGTTGCCTTCAACCGCCGGCAGGGAACGACGGGATGACCTGCCGGCGCGTTTCTTTTCAGACCGTCAGGATTTCCCTCTCCTTGTGGGCCAGGTGCTGCTCCAGCTTGCCGATGTACTGGTCGGTCAGCTTCTGCACCTCGCCCTCGGCGGTCTCCACCTCGTCCTCGGAGACGCCGCCGTCATTCTTGACCTTCTTCAGTAATTCCAGCGCCTGGCGCCGTTCATTGCGCAGGGCGACCCGGCCGTCCTCGGTCATTTTCTTGCAGATCTTGACGAACTCCTGCCGGCGTTCGGCGCTGAGGTCGGGCAGGACGATGCGGATGAACTTGCCCTGGCTGGCGGGGTTGAGTCCGAGATTGGCGGCCTGGATGCCTTTCTCGATGGCCTTCACGTTGGTTTGATCGAAGGGGGTCACCATTAGCATGCGGGACTCCGGGGCAGAGATGGTGGCCAGTTCCTTCAGGCGCATGTGCGAGCCGTAGGCCTCCACCATCACGTTTTCGATCAGCGAGGGTGAGGCTTTGCCGGTGCGGACGCCGGCAAACTGATTCACGAGGTGCTCCTCGGTCTTGAGCATCTTCTCCTCAGTCTCAAGCAGGGTATCGTCAATGGTCATGGTAAACGGGGAAGGGTAAGGGGATGCAGGTCGATGGGGTCAGTCGGTCACCAGGGTGCCCACGGTCTTGCCCGTCACGACGCGGAGCAGGTTGTGCGGCTTGAAGAAGTCGAAGACGATGATGGGCATCTTGTTGTCGCGGCAGAGGGCAAACGCGGCGGAATCCATCACCTTCAGGTCCTGCCTGAGCGCCTCGTCGTAGCTGAGGCGGGTGTAGCGCACGGCATCGGGGTGCTTCTTGGGATCCTTGTTATAGACGCCGTCCACCTTGGTGGCCTTGAGAACCACCTCGGCATTCATTTCGTTGGCGCGCAGGGCGGCCGCCGTGTCGGTGGAGAAATACGGATTGCCGGTGCCGGCGGCAAAGATCACCACGCGTCCCTTCTCCAGATGGCGGACGGCGCGGCGGCGGATAAAGGGTTCGGCGATGGCCGTCATGGTGATGGCGCTGAGCACCCGGACGTGGACGTCCTGCTTCTCCAGGGCGTCCTGCAGGGCGAGGGCGTTGATGACCGTGGCCAGCATGCCCATGTAGTCGCCCGTGGCGCGCTCAATGCCCTTCTCGCTGCCGGCGATGCCGCGGAAGATGTTGCCACCGCCGACGACGATCACCACCTGGACCCCGAGTTTGCGGACCTCGGCCACCTGCGACGCCATGTCGTGGACCGCTTCCGGATCAATCCCCGCAGCGCCGGGGCCTCCGAGCGCCTCTCCGCTCAGTTTGAGGAGGATGCGTTGGAACTTCGCGGCGCGTTTGGGGGGGGTCTTTTTTTGCATCGGCGGGCCGTTTGTATCAGTCGCCCGGCCCGGGGTCAAACGGGTGGGCGACGGACCGGCCGCCGTACTTTTTGTGGCGTTCCAAGGCCCGGCTTCAACTGGTCTGCGTGATGGAACCGTCCGAAGTTGGTCGCCCCATGAGAGTCGATCCCTTCCCGGGTCTCCCGATGAGGACTGCCTGCGGACGGAACGGTGAAGACGTCGTCCCTCTACTCGCTTCGTTCCTTGAGCACTTGGAAGCGTTCCTCGCCGTCGCGGTACACGTGCAGCAGAATGCCCTTGGAGAGGTTGGCGTCCCGCAGCAATTCCTGGAACTGCTGCGGCGATTCCACGGTCTGGTGATTGAGTTCGGTGATGACGTCTCCCGGACGCAGTTCCTTCACGCCGGAAGGGCCGGATGGCGCCACCTCTGAAACCACGACCCCGCCCTCCACCTTGAGCTTCTCCGCCGCCTCCGGGGGAAGCGCCTTCACCCGCAGTCCATGACTCTCCGTGCGTATTCCCCGCCGGCCCCGGAATGCCATCTGGGTGCGCTCTTCGGGTGAGGGCAGGGGGCCCGGCGACACCCGCACCTTCAGCGCGTTTTCCGACCGGCGAACATCGAGAACCACGGTGGATCCCGGGCGTTTGCGGGTCACGACGGATCGCAGTTCATTGGGGTCATTGACCACCCGACCGTCCACGGCGGTGATGACATCATTCGGCTTCAGTTCGGGTTCTGCCGAGCTGGAGGGACCGTCGGGGAGGATGGAGCGGACCACCACGCCGTCCTGGAGATCGGGAACGGTTTTCTGAACCTCCCGCTCATTACGCAGGGATTCGATGCCCAGACCGAGCCAGGACCGGACAAACTTTCCATCCGCGATCAGACGTTCGGCGACTTCCTTGGCCAGATTGGAGGGGATTGCGAAGCCGATTCCGGAGTTGAGGCCGCGGATCATGGAGTTGATGCCGATCACCCGGCCCTCGATGTCCACCAGCGGTCCGCCGGAATTGCCCGGATTGATGTTCGCGTCGGTCTGCAGAAAATCCTGATCGAAGTTCCGGCCCATCAGATCGCTGCGTCCCTTGGCGCTGACGTGTCCAAAGCTGACGCTGTAGTCGAGTCCGTAGGGAGCGCCGATGGCGATGGCGAACTCCCCGACCCGGACCCGGCTGGAGTCGGCAAACACCGCCACCTTCAGGTCCTTGGGAGGGTCCTTGATGCGCAGGACCGCCAGGTCGGAATCCTCATCCAGGCCCTTCACCTCCACTTCATAGAGGCGTCCATCGCGCAGGCGGATGCGCAGCTTGTCGGCGCCCTGCACCACGTGGTTGTTGGTGAGGACGTCGCCTTCCTTGCTGATAATCACCCCGGAACCCTGTCCGTTGAATTCGGGGGCTTCCCCGCGCTGAGTTTCCTGCTGCTCCTTCCGCTGTTCCTGTTCGCGCTGGAAGCGTTCCCTCCACTGCTCGGGCATCAAGTCCAGCCAGCCACGCGGGATACCCGCAGTTTCCTCGTTCTCCCGCTGCGCGACGTCGATGACCACTACGGATGGAGTTACCTTTTCCGTGGCCGCGATGAAGGCCTCGTTCAACTGCCGCGCCAGATCCAGGGATCGGGAGGAGTCAGCCGCCCAGCCCAGGGGGCTGACGACCAGCAACAGGGTGAGGGCCGCGTTCCGGATCCTTGAGGTCATGGCCCGATTCTACGGCGATGAGCCCTGGCTGCAACTCCCGGAGCGTTTCCGCGAGAACAGGACCCCTCTGAGTTTTCGGACAGGCTCTCAGCGCCGGCGCGGACGGAAGGTTCGTCCGCTGCGGTTGAACACTCCCATGACCTTCTTGGTCGGGCGCGGTTTCCCGGCTTCGGTGAACAGGACGGACTTGTCGTAGGCAAATCCCTCCAGGACGGTCTGCTCAATCCGCCGGCCGATGAACCGCTCGATGTCGGCGACATGCCGGCGATCGGCGACGCACATGAGGGTGAAGGCATCCCCGGTGGTGTTGGCGCGGCCCGTGCGCCCGATCCGGTGCACGTAGTCTTCTGGGTGGGTCGGGACGTCGTAATTGATCACGTGGCTGACGTCCGCGACGTCGAGTCCGCGCGCCGCGATGTCCGTGGCGACCAGGACGTCGAACCGGCCATCCCGGAAGCCCTTGAGGGCATCCTCGCGCTCCCGCTGGGTGCGGTCGGAGTGCAGGATCGCCACCGCATGCTCGTGTTTCTTCAGGAAGTTACCGATGCGGTCGGCCCCGTGGCGGGTCCGGCAAAAGACGATCACCGACTCCCAGTTCATCTGCTCCAGCAGGGACAACAACAGCGTGGACTTCTGCTCGTCCTCCACCGGGTAGATGACGTGCTTGACCGTCTCCGCCGGGGAGCGTCGGGACCCGATTTCGATCACCTCGGGCTCATTCATCGCCCATTTGATCAGGGACGCGATGTCGGGCGGGACGGTGGCGGAGAACAGGCAGGTTTGCCGCTGCTTGGGCACCCGCTCCACGATGCGGCGCACGTCGGGAAGGAATCCCATGTCCAGCATGCGGTCCGCCTCGTCCAGCACCAGGAACTCCACATGATCCAGGCGGGCGGTCCCGCGCTGAATGTGATCCAGGAGGCGTCCCGGCGTGGCGACCAGAACATCAATGCCCTTCTTGAGATCGTCGGTTTGCTGGCCGTACCCGACGCCGCCATAGACCAGTCCGATGCGGAGTTCGGTAAAGCGGGCGAGATCGCGGAACGAGGTTTCCACCTGGGCGGCGAGTTCCCGGGTCGGTTCCAGAATCAGCACGCGGGGCCCCTGGGCGGAACGGGCGCCCAGCTTCGAAAGGATGGGCAGGGCGAAGGCAGCGGTCTTGCCGGTGCCGGTCTGGGCGCTGCCGATGACGTCCTTGCCGGACAGGATCATGGGCACGGCCCGGAGCTGGATGGGCGTCGGATCGGTGTATCCCATGGCCCGGACGCCTTCGAGGATTGGGGCGGCAAGGCCCAGAGTGTTGAATGCCATCGCGAGACTATAACCACAGCCCTTTGTGCGTGGAAACCGTTTCCCATGTCGAATTGTGGATCGAGCACCGTTCGACACGCCCTCCCCCACGGTTGGTTCCGCCTTCAGGCCGAGCGGATGGGCGGGGAGGCTCCCCATCACCCCAATTTCCCCGACGGGGAATTCGAGGACCTGGATCCGGTCATCGCCGCTCCAAGATCAGCGAGGCGGCGTCAAATGAGGCCGCGCCGGACTGCGCCCGCAGTTTCAAAAGGAGGGTGACCGGGCCGTCCGCTTCGAAATCGACGTGGCGGCTTCGCGGGCCGCGGGTGCCCCGAATCCAGGAGCGCGAATGGACGTCGCGACCCAGAACGCGAAGACCGGCGCCGCGCAGGCTGCCGCCGGGGTCGGCCACCACCTCGGTGGTGCGAATGACCGCCGAGAAGCGGTAGCTTCCCGGCTCCAGCCACACGGTCTGTCGCCAGGAAGCCTCCGTTCCTTCCTTTGCCCGAAGTTGCCAATCCCGGTGGGGGGAAGCGGCGTCCGGTGGGAGAAATTCGCCGCCGCTCTCCTCGCCGGCATACCAGCCATCGCTCAGGGAAACCCTGCCTCCCCGCCCGAGTGTTACCCGCTGCGGGGGGTGCAGGGCCGCCTGTTTCACACGGGCACAGCGGCTCAGAAACCGTTCCTCCAGTTCACGCCCCAGGCGAAGGAGTTCGGCAGACTGAACCTCATCATGACGGGATACCGCCTCCGCCAAAGCCCCGGCGCGGGACCGGATCTGCGCCGCCCAGTCCGTCGAAACCCAAACGGTGAGCGCCTGTCGGCGAACCTCCGCCGCGTACGCCTCCATCTCGCCGGGCAGCCCTCCCAGCGCCCGGGCCGCCGAACCTTGGAAGTCGGTGT
>JBDKKE010000213.1:0-4035 GCA_039796255.1 Verrucomicrobiota bacterium
TGCCCTCCTCACCGAGATCTCCCAAGATTGGGAAACCGGAAAAATTTACCTCAGCATCGACTCCTTCATCCAACCCACGACCTGATGCCCGCTCAAACTACAGAAAGAAAATTGCGCGGCCGTTCCAAAGACGCCCGGCGTTCGACGGCATTGCAGAACGCCATCGACGCATCGACCCCGATTTGCAAATCGCAATAGCTCACTGTTAGCAGCGGGCAGCCACTCCCAAGGATTCGCTGATTCGCAGCGGGTTATGGAGTGCAACGACACCTGGCATTCAAGACGCTGAATGCCTTCAGATCACTGGCAGATACTGCAAATAGATCCCCTCCGCAGCCAATCAACATGCTTTACTGGACTGTCGTTTTCTTTGTCGTCGCGCTGGTCGCAGGAGGACTCGGATTCGGCACCTTGGCGGGCAACGCGGCGGTCATCGCCAAGGTTTGTTTCATCCTTTTCATTGTCCTGTTCCTCCTATCCCTGATTCGCGGACGCAAGGTTTGAGGCGCAAGGACCCGAATGAATTCCGAAACTTTAGAGCCCGCGGAGATGAATCCTCAAAAAGTCGAATTCATTGGACTTACCCGAGCCCTTCTCAACCCGAATTGATCACTTCATGCTCGAAACTGTCGCCATCGTTCTAGTCGTCCTCTGGCTCCTCGGCCTGGTGAGCTCCTACACCATGGGGGGATTTATTCACATCCTTCTGGTGGTGGCCGTCATCGCCGTAGTTTTGCGTCTTTTCCGGAGAGGAAAGGCCTAGCTGTCTACGGGGACAGAACATTTTCCAACCAGAACCTTCACGATTTAATCCATCATTCATTTTCATGAATACCAACTTTGAAACCCCAGGAGCCCTGCGGCATGATTCCCAAACCTTGGCGAACGAGGCCCACGCGCTGCTGGAGGCAACAGCAAGTGTCGCTGATGAGAGGGTATCCGAAGCTCGCAAACGTCTGACCGTGGCGCTGGCCTCCGTGAAGGAATGCGCCAAACACAGCTTTCATCAGGTAGAGGAAAAGGCCGTGGCCGGAGCGCGCCAGGCCGATACCGTCATTCGCACTCATCCCTACGAGTCGGTCGCGGTGGCGCTGGGCATCGGCACCCTCTTGGGAATCCTCCTATCACGGCGCGGATAGAAAAAACCAAGAGATTTTCGGGAGGCAAATGGCGGGGGGCCATGCCGTGGGGCACTGCATCCACGCAGCCTCATCGAATCCCTTCTTTCGACTCAGCCGCAACCCCAACGTACAAGGATCACGATTCGCGTCTGACACCTCCGGGTAGGTGGGACGATTGCGGGCCAAGAATCCGGGACGGAACGCCGTACGGCCTCACGACTGAACCCACGAGCGATCACGTCTGGAAGCCGACGAGTTGAGTTGCACTAAGGTGAACACCCCATAGCCGAACGGGACCTTCAACCGCAATTCTAGGGCCGCGCTCCAACCCAGCGTCAAAAGGAGGTGGGCGGCCCGCTTGCTCCCCAAGTTCAAGGGCCGCCTATTTTGCGGATAGTTTCCGCCAGAACGCCTCGATTGCCAGCGAGGACGAACAGAGAGGCTCGCCCCTAACAACTGCGCCTAATCGGCTTCATTCGTCCCCACCGTGGCGGTCAGCAAAACCGCGGCGCTGCCGGTAACTCCGCTGGTTAGTGGAATGACTTCCCGCCGGTACTGGCGAACGAATCGCCCACGCCCGGAGAATGACGTTTGCGGATTTCCGTTCCCACTCCGATGCCGCCCCTAATCAAAACGGTGGAAAGCGGGTTGAGGGCCCTGCCAGAGGTGCTCGGCACCAGGGCTCGCCGCTTTCAGCCACGATTTAACACGCCCGTGGTCGTTCTCTGGCTGACTCTTTCGATAGCCGGTGTGGTAATGGCCTGGCTTACCTGGAAGGAACTCGCCGACCATGTGGACCGCGGAGTTCAGATGGCGATCTTCAATGAATCGCTGGACCGGGTGTTCTTCAGCCTGCAGGACGTAGAAACGGGGGGGCGCGGTTTTGCCCTGACCGGACTTGAGGTCTTTCTCGAGCCCCAGGTCACCGCGGAACGAGACCTTCCAGCGCACTTCTCCAAGCTATCCGAACTGGCGTGGACAGACCGCGACCTGCTGCAGCAGGTGCTGGCGCTTCAGGGCTTGGCGGACGTGGAACTCTCGATCATGAGCCGCACCCTTGATGAGCGGAGGCGTGGAGGCCTAGCTGCCGGCGCGGCCTCCATCGAAACCCAGAAAGGGAGGGTGGTCATGGACCGCATCCGCAGCCTGGTGATGCGAATGCGCAGCTCCCGCCAAAACGTGCTGACCGCCTCGGGCGACACCACCCGCATGCGACTGCGACGGGCCAACCTGACAAGCCTGGGCGCCGGGATTCTCGGCGTCGGGCTGGGCTTTTTCGCCTTCTACCTGGCGAGGGAGAGCCTGCAGCACGAGCGTCGCGAACGCGAATTGGCTGAGGCCAAACTTCGGGCCGAGCATACCAGCGATCAGAAAAGCACGTTTCTCGCCAACATGAGTCACGAGATTCGTACACCAATGAACGCCATCATTGGCTTCACAGAACTGTTGGGTGGTGAACTGCGCGAACCGCGCCAGCAGAGGTACCTGCGCTCCATCCGCACCGCCTCCGACTCACTGCTGCAGCTCATCAATGACGTTCTGGACATGTCGAAGATCGAAGCCGGCGTCCTGGAATTGCACCTGGAGCCAACGGACCCACAAGAGATCTGCGCATTCCTCCACACTGTTTTTGATGAGCAGGTGGCGAGGCGGGGCGTGGACCTCACCTGCGAGACCGCCGAGGACCTGCCCCGCGCGCTATTGCTGGACCGAACGCGGCTTCGTCAGGTGATGGTGAACCTAGTAGGGAATGCGGCCAAGTTCACCGAGAAGGGCTTCATCCAATCTCGTTTCACCTGGGAACCGCAGGGTGACTCCCGCAGTCAGATTACGCTGCTAGTGGAGGTGGAGGACTCCGGCATCGGCATTCCGCAGGATCGGCTCGACGCCATTTTCCATCCGTTCGTGCAGGCGGACGGTCGCCGACCACAGGAGAAGGCGGGCACGGGCCTCGGCCTAGCCATCGTCCGGCGGCTCACGGAAATGATGGGCGGCAGGGTGGTGGTTGCCAGCGTGGTCGGGCAAGGCACCATCTTCCACCTGCGAATTCCCGACGTGGCCATTTCAGCGCGGCTCGCGTCGTCACCCATCGCCACCTTGCCCATCGAGCGCCCAGCGGACTTTAACACGCTGAAAGCGGCCCACCTGCTGATCGTGGATGATCATCAACCCAACCGGGAGTTGATCGCCGGCCTTTTTACGGGCACTCACCACCGGCTGGACTTCGGCGTGAACGGCCGCGAGGCGGTCGCGCTGAGCCGTTCGCTGAAGCCCGATGTCGTATTGATGGACATCCGGATGCCCGTAATGGACGGACGCGCCGCCCTTCTTGAAATCCGGGCAACCCCGGGCCTGGAACTGCTGCCAGTAATCGCTGTGACCGCGTCCAGTTTTGCCGCGGAAGAAGTCGATCTGCGTCGCCACTTCAGCGGATACGTGCGAAAGCCATTCACCACCCAAGCGCTGTTTGACGAACTGGCCCTGTTTCTGCCACGCGTTCCCGCGGCAACCACGTCCGCCTCGCCATCGGCCGAAGCGCTTCCCCCCGAAAGCGCGTCCGAGTCCACCACGCGCTGGACTGAGATGAATGTGGCCTTGCACGCGCTGGAATCCAGCGACTGGCCCGGCGTCCGGGACAGCATGGCAATGAGCGAGGTGCACGGTTTTGCTGCTCGGTTGAAACTCCTGGGCGAAGCCGCCGGCTGCGCGCCCCTGACCAGATACTCCGCCGCCCTAAAAGGCCTTGCTGAGGCGTACGACGCCGTCGGGCTCGAAATGGAACTCGTGCGCTTTCCGCAGTTGGTCAGCGATATTGAGCAGCGCTCCATATGAAGCACCCATGCCCATTCAGCCCTCCCTAGCGCGATCGCCGTCCGTCCGGGTGCTGATCGTCGATGACCAGCCCGCCAACCTG
>JBDKKE010000214.1:0-4278 GCA_039796255.1 Verrucomicrobiota bacterium
AGCCCTCAATAAGGCCTTTCCTCAGGCCGGTTACCGCCGAATTGAACTTCAAAAGATCGGGCCCACGGTGGGCCAGGAAATCCAGAAGTCTGCCGTCATCGCCGGCTTGCTTTCCAATCCCATCAGCCCCCAGGCGCCGACAATGAAGCCAACTACTGAAACCCGCACCTGCTGGCCAAGGAATCCTACGATATGCATCACCAAACCCGCAGCGACCAGAGCCAGCGCGGGGGCCCAGGGCCCCTTGGACACCGTCACCAGTTCCTCGCGCTTCATGTAAAGCAGCGCCAGCACCAGGAAGGGAACAAAGGGCGCCAGCTCGTCACCCATCTCCCCGTTGGACTTCAGCTGGTACCAGCCCGTGAGCCACCCGAACATCGAGTGACTGTTGACGTACCCGAAGGTGGTGTTGCCCACGAGGTGAAACAGGAGGCACCACGCCACAAAGATGATGCCAAAAACGGCGCGGTCGGGGAGCGATGCCCAAAGATGACGAAGTTCCTTCAAGAGATGACGGATGGCGGGCTACAAGAGAATCGGCGCCCGGTTTGTGCGCAAGTTCGATTTGGCAGAACCCGGACGCGCCGACTCAGATCTGAAAGTCCACCGGACTCACCCGGTCCCGCTTGTTCATCACCCGAAATTTGAACTCCTCCATCAACACCAGGCTCTCTGGAGGCACGCTCTGCATCAGGAATACGTTCGCGCCGATGGTGCTGTCGGCCCCGATCACCGTATCCCCACCGACGATCGTGGCGTTGGCGTAGATGGTGACGCGATCCTCCAGTGTCGGATGCCGCTTCAGTCCGCGCAGCGCCTGGCCGGCCGCCAGGGACCGTGCGACGAGACCCACCCCCTGGTAGAGCTTCACATGATTGCCGAGCTGGGCTGTTTCACCAATCACTGTGCCGGTGCAGTGGTCGACAAAGAAGTGGGAGCCGATGCGCGCGCCCGGGTGAATGTCCATTCCCGTCCGACTGTGAGCCCATTCACTCATGATGCGCGGCAGCAGCGGCACTCCGCGTCCCTGGAGCACGTGGGCCAACCGGTGCACGGCAATGGCCTCGATGAAGGGATAGGCGACAATGACCTCCTCCCGGGTCCGAGCCGCAGGATCGCCCGCGAAGGCCGCCTCGACGTCGGTTTGCAGCAGTTCGCGAACCTCGGGCAGGCATCTCAGGAAATCGGTGGCGATTTCATGCGCCGTCGGACGGGGATCCCGTGCTGAACCGTCCGGACAGCCAAAACATCGCAGGCTCTTGTAAATCTCGTCCTCCAGCCGCCCGGCCAGGGAATCCAGCCTCAGCGCCGTCTCCGCCGGCAACTCGGATGAATGAACCACCTGTTCGTCAAAGAACCCGGGAAACACCAGTCGCAGCAGATCCGCCGTGATTCCCACCACCACCGCACGCGAGGGCAGGTTGACCCCATCCATGTGATTGATCCCTCCGTGGCGCCGGTAGCTGGCCAGCAGGCCCTGGGTGAGTTCCTTGATCGGATAATGCACGGCGCCTGCAGTATCACGTCGAACCCCAGGTAGTTCAATGGCTCTTCAGGGTCCGTCCCCAGGGAAGAAACGCCGCAGGCTGGAGTCGGCCCGTGGTTCGGACTAGTCTCGCCCGATGCCAACGCTGCCAAGAACCCGCCAGTGTTTCGTCTGTGGCGTCCACAACCCGGCCGGATTCGCACTGCAATTCACCGCCGATGACCAGTCGGCCGAAACACGATTCCGATTTCGTTCAGAATGGTGTGGATTCCCCGGGACCGTTCACGGCGGATTGGTGGCCACTGTCCTGGATGAGGTGATGGTATGGGCCGTCGGGGTGACCACGGGACACCTGGCCTATTGCGGTGAAATGACGGTCCGGTACCAACGGCCCACGCGTCCGGGAATGGAGGTGCTCGCGCGGGGCGAACTGGTAGCCAACCGTAAGGACCGGCTGTTTCTCGCCCGCGCCTCCCTGCTGGATCATGACGGCCTGCTGCTGGCGGAATCCACCGGCAAGTATCTGCCCATTCCAGGCGAACTTCGTCCCACAATGCTGGCTGACTTCATCGAGGAACCCACCCTGCTTTACGGGCCGCGAACAGGCGAGAGGCCCTGACCCGGCCCATGGCCCATGGCGTCGGCAAAAAATGAGCGGCCCGCCACCCAACGTGAAGCGGACCGCCCGGTCCCGCCGCCCTATTGACCCAACAACCCAACCACAGCGGGATGATCCAACCTGCGGACGGATCCCCAGAGTTCAAGGGCAGATTGTAATTTTGATCTCCCGTCGGACCTGATGACCGACCCAGCGGACACGGAAACGAGAATCCTCCCCGTTTCCCCATCCTCGCCAGGCTGGCTTCCGCAGACCCGCCACATTCAATACCGGAACCGGTTCAATACCCTCATGAATACCGAACGTACGGAACGCCATGCAAAGATCAGCACCACGTGGACCTGAAAGATTAAACCCCGCTCCCGGAGGGATCGACGAATCTCCCGCCACTCGTTCCGGACATCCCCTCCCCAGAGATAACCGATAATCAAAATGCTGAGGCACTGCACATGGTAACGAACCCAGTCCACCTGCGGATTGTGCCCGGGCCGGCGATAGAATTTGTAAAAGTCGTAAAGGACCGGGTTCACCCATAGCCAGTGGCTCTTGACCGGAACGTCCCGAAGCATCGAGTCGGCATCCACCGGAAGGCTCTGAAAAAATCGGACCGCCTGCTCCGCCTTTCGGATGGCCGCCAGGCCGTTGGAGTACTTGCCTGTCCGATGGAGACTGGGGGGAACGAAGATGATGGCCTGATCCAGATACAAGAGCTCCTTGGCAATGGAGAGCACCTGGAATGCCTGGCTGTAGTCCGGGTTAATCCAGGAGAAAACCATTCCCGTCGGACTCCGCCGCCGAACTTCGTCGTAGAGCTCGCGCGGCGCGCAGGACGTGATTCCCCGTGGAAAAATATCCCAATAGGTCGGGGTGAAGCGGCAAAACTCCTCGATGGTCTGCTCGCAAGTAAACCGCCGGATCCGTCCCGGTGCCCGGGGACCGGGCAACTGTTCCCTCTGGGAGAGGATGAACGGATAGGAGATCACCGACTGCGGGTGTTGGACACAGACCGTATGCAGGGTCTGGAGCGCCGACGGCGTCAGGTACAGCTTGTCCTCAAGGGCGACAATGTAGGACCCGGTGGCCTGGCTCAGGGCGAAATCATAGTTCTCATGCATCGGCAACCGCCCACTGGTGCGGAAGTAGCGAATCCGGAGATCTGAAAACCGCGCCACCGCCTGCCGAGTGGCGGTGTCTGAATCGTCATTGTCCGAAACGATGATCTCAAAATCTGCAAATCCCTGGTCCAGGTAACTCTGAATGGTTCCCGCAAGAATCTCGGACCGGTTCTTCGTGGGGAGCAGCAGGGAAAAAAAGGGGCGGCGGACCGGAGAAGACTCCGGCGCGGACTTGGAGGAAGGGAGAGAGGACACCGGGGGTCAGCTTTCGCGAAAATGGGTGGAAAATGCGCGGGGACTGTTCGCGCGACGCACGAGGCGTCGCGGAGTCGTCACCAGAGTATCGTCGGTAATGTCCGCATTGAGCACACAACAGCCCGGACCAATCATGACATTGCGGCCAATCCGGCAACGCCCGATCACCGAAGCTCCAGCGCTCAGCACCAGGCGATCACCGATCACCGGATAGGCGTCCCGAATCGCACCGACCGTGCAATTCTGACGCACCACGAGAAAGTTTCCGTAATGGGCCTTCCCCAAAACCGTACCCACGGCGTGAATCACCCAGAACACCGGCGGCAACTCGGTATCGTACATGCAGTTGAAGGCGTGAAGCGCCTTGTTCAGGCAAAACAGTTTCTGAGGCAGGGTATCGGATCCCCCCTGAACATGCGCCGTATTGGCCAAAAAATACAGAAACTGGCAGTACTGGTCGGAATTCAGGACGTCAAAGCGCGCGACGTCCCCCTCCGAATAGGCGGGATGGGCGATGTGACGGAAACAGAATTCCAGCCGCTCCAGGGCGATCGCCACCAGCGGACGCATCATGGGTCGGGACGGCGGTTTCCCAAGGGGAAACAGCCTGGCGACCTGCGCGATCGTATAATCCGCGATCTGTTCCGGCGACTGACGCAAATTCATGGGGCAACCGCTCGCGATGAACGGGGCCGGATAATCCTCGCGGGATTTCCGAAGGCAATCACGTTGTCGGGAACGTCCCGCGTGACCACCGCGCCGGCTCCGATCACCGTGTGAGATCCGATGCGAACCCGCGGGAG
>JBDKKE010000215.1:0-3899 GCA_039796255.1 Verrucomicrobiota bacterium
ACTCATTGGTCTGCGAGACGACGGCGTTGGTCCCCAGGTACCATTGCCATGAGACATAATTGGTCTCCGGCACTTCATTGGTGATGAGGTCCCCGGCCTTGGGGCAGGAGCCGGGTTGGTCGGCCACCCCATCGCCATCCACATCGCAGCCTCCCGGAGTGCCGTCCTCGCCGTCCGGAATATCCGTCCCGATATCCGTTTCATTGGTGGTGACGATAAAATTGGTGGTCACCAGAAAGTTGGTGAAGGCCCTCGCCCGCAGCACCAGCAGGTCCCCTTTCAACACCTGGCGATCCCGAGCCAGCAGGGTGAACAACGGGAAGCTGTCCACACTGCGCGGGTTTGTACCCGCATCATATTCCGCCTTGTCATCCCACCCATCCACATCGGTGTCCTTCTTGGTCGGATCGCTGCCAAACCGGATTTCAATGAGGTCCGACAGACCGTCACCATCCAAATCCGATCCTCCAGTCCCCGGGGCGACCGCCGCCGTCGCTGCCATCGCCGTGGACCCATTGCCCGCAAGGCCTGCAAGGAGACCCACGAGAACCAGGGCGAGGCAGAGAATTCGTAACATCATTCCAGTAAACGGGTTAAATGGGCAATTTTAGCAAAGGCAAATGGAGAAGACAGGCCTCATAGTAGGCAAGTTCACTGCCAAATCGGAGACGAAATCGTGACAATTTCGAAACACCCGCCCGGACCCTCGAATGCTCTCCAAAATCCGTGTCCAAGGAGTCCGATTTGCCAAGCAGCCGTCTGAACCACAGCATGTTACCGCACTCAATGCCCGGGAAACGAGCTTGGCGGCCGCCCGTGAAGGCGTCAGACTGCCGCCAATGTTCAACCGCGCCAGGTCGCGGGCGGATATCTCCGCCAGTTTTAAGGTACTTCATGGCACATCATAAAGAAAAGGCAGCCCCTGAAATCATCATGTTCGTGCGCCATGGCGAGAAGCCCGGAGAGGGCTCAAAACCCCACGGGGTCAACCATCACGGCGAGCACGACGGGCACTCCCTTTCCGTGCTGGGCTGGACGCGCGCCGGTGCCCTGGCGGGTCTGTTCGCCCATGCGCCCTCGAAGGCCCATCCCCATGTGGTGCGGCCAGGCCGCATCCTCGCGACCAAGCCGACCGAGGAAGCGAAGAGCAAACGGGAGATCCACACGGCGGCGCCAACCGCCAAGCGATTGAAGCTGGAGATCGAGGACTCCCACACCCACGGGAATGAAGAGGATCTCGCCCAGGTGGTGCTCGCCCGACCGGAACCCGTTTTAATCGTCTGGCATCACGGCACGATGGCGAAAATTGTGCGCCACTTTCCGGTGGTGAATGGGGACGACGTTCCCAAGCGCTGGCCTGATGATCGATTCGACCTGATCTGGATTTTGGTGCGCGAGCCCGGTGCGGAACTCAGTTATCGTTTCGTCGCCGTGCCCCAGAGGCTTCTGGCTGACGATTTGGAAACCGTTTGAGAGCCTGATCAAAGACTTTATGTCCAAAGCCAAGGAAAGACCAACCATCGGAACGGACGGACTTCCGCTGCCCATCCTGCCCCCGGACCGCGACGTGCGCGTCTGGGCGAAACTGGTGCGCGTGATGTTTTACACGCCGGGCTTCATGGCCCTGCTGCTGATCAAAACCGGGGAGCCGGCGGGTTTCGGCATCACCGTGGAGCTGCTCATGCTCTCCAGCGCGGCCGCCATCGTCGCCGGCCTCTTCGTCGGCACGCACTCCGTCGGCGGGGGGGCGGACCCTTCGTCCCGGGTCGGCATCTGGAGCGGTTCGCTGGTGATGGAGCTGCTGTGCGCCATTCCCTTCTTGTGCGCGGTCCCGTCGATGTTCCATCAACTCGCCCACAGCACACTGCTGCACGCAGCCGCGCCCGGGGCCATCGATGTGACGCTGGGAGTTTCCGAGCTCCTTCCCGCCGTTGCGGTCGTCCCGTTCATGCTCTATCAGCTCGCGGGATTTGGCACGCTTCACTACGTCGTGCCCAAGGCGGTGAACTGGGTCCTCAACCTGGGCATCTTCGGATTGATCGCCGCCAGCTATGCCGCCAACCGAATGGGCAATTTCGGCGCCGAGAAGACGCTCGTTGGCATCCTGGTCGTCACCATGGCGATCGCCGTGACCTACGGAGTCCTGAAGCTCCGTCAGATGCAGAGAACCTACGATGCGCGCTGCCCGGTGAAAAAGGATAAGGATAAGGATAAGAAGGGCAAAAAGAACAAGGAAGACCAGGAGGATGAGGTATAGGACCGTCTGCCGAAAGCGCCCGACGAGGATCCGCGGACGCGACCAAGCCCGCCGCCCGCAAATCGCCCAATGATCGTCCCACCTCCACACCAGTCTCGACGGACCCCTGAGCCCGAACTCAGCGACGCTGTACTTCCTTACTGGAATCGGGAAAGCATGGGTCCTTCCCTTCAGGGGAGCCAGGGCCGTCCGCCTTTGCTGACCGCCTTTTGACGCTCGGTAATTTCGCACACTGGTATCCGATGGGCAGCTCCAACGTCACCACGTCCCCGGCCCGCACGGCCGAGATCCTGGCTCAGTTGGGTGTCGAACTAGCGTTCGTGGAGCCGGATCGGGACACCGGCCTGCTGCCCATCAACAGCCTGGTCATGGATCTGGAGGAGTTTGCCCTGCCGGCCTCTCCGCCAGCCATGGCGACCGCCGTATCCGCGGCCCGCGCCTGGCTGGACCAGACGCTGGACGGTTCGGGCAAGTTCACCGCGGAAACCATCGGCAGCTTCACCCAGTGGCATGAGTGGATGACTTCCGCTCTGACCGCGTGGGAGCGGAACGAGGTCCTGCCGATGGTGCCCACGGCCTGGGCCAGGCCCGCCAACCCCACCTCCGCCGGAGTGTCCGGGCCTTACGCCACTGGCCTGGCGACAGCTCCCGCCGTTCCGGCAACTCTGTCTGTTCCGGTCGAAGAGGAGCCCGCGATCCGCCTGAACCTGGAGGCCGATGGGGATCTGCTTCATGAATTCCATGCGGAGTCCCTCGAACTGCTGCAGAACATCGAGCAGGGCGTGCTTATTCTGGAGAAAAACCCGAAGGACCCCGGCACCATCAATTCGGTCTTCCGCGCCTTTCACACCTTCAAGGGCGGCGCCGGATTCCTGCATCTGAATGCCTTGCGGGATCTGGCCCACGATCTGGAATCCCTTCTCGATGCCGCACGGCGATCCGAGTTGCAGATCACCTCGGGAATCATTGACCTCATCCTGGCCGGTGGGGATGCCCTGAGGCAGTTCACCCGGGAAATCGGCCTTCAAATCGGCGGCACCCATGCGGGCGCGCCCATCGTGGTGCCGACCCGACATCTCATCCGCCGGGTGAAGGCCGCGCTGCGCGGGGAATCCGAGCCCGCCCCCCCACCGGCAGCCCCAGTCATCGCCTCGCCAGCCCCACCACCACTCCCATTGCCAGTCCCATCGCCCACTCCGGCGACTCCTGCCCGAGCCACTGCCGGCGTTAGCCCACCGGCGGCCGCCATTTCACCGACGGCACCTCCATCCGCTTCGCCGTCTGCGGGCGCGGACGCCGCCTCAGGCTTCGTGAAGCTGGAGACCCGGAAACTGGATAGCCTGGTAGACCTCGTGGGCGAACTGGTCATTGCCCAGTCGATGGTCATTCAGGATCCCGATGTTCAGCGGTTGCCCAGTCGCCAACTAGCCCGCTGCCTCCGCCAACTCGGCAGGATCACCACCGAACTTCAGCGCACAGCCATGTCCCTGCGCATGGTGCCGATTCGCGGCGTGTTTCAAAAGATGGCCCGCCTGGTACGCGATCTCGCCGCTCAGCAACAGAAGGAGGTGCAACTGGTGCTGGAGGGCGAGGAGACCGAACTCGACCGCAACATCGTGGAGGAACTGGGGGACCCGCTCGT
>JBDKKE010000216.1:0-4928 GCA_039796255.1 Verrucomicrobiota bacterium
ATATCCTTCTCTCGTGATCAGCGAAACCGTGGTTTTCAAGGTTGGCAACAGTCTCGCGGTCCGCTTGGTCGGCAATTGTCGTCTGCCCCGAGGCACCCGTGTGCGTGAACGCTGGGAGGGCAAGACCATCGTTATCGAACCGGTGGTCAATACGTGGTCTGCCGCCTTCCTTGCCAGCGCAGGCACCTGCGACGAACCCCTTGAGCGTCCTGGCAGGGGCGAGCCGGCCCGGGATCCCTTCGCGTGAAGATCCTTCTGGATACCTGCGCCGCGAGCGACTACTTGCGCGGCGTGGAACCGGTGGTGCAACGCATCCAGAAGGCCAAGCCCTCCGACGTGGCCATCAGCGCCGTCACCGTCATGGAACTCCGCTATGGCGCCACTCGTCGGCAATCGCCGAAGCTCACCGCCTCGGTGGAAGCATTCCTCAACGGCATCACCATTCTGCCCTTTGACGCCGAGGCCGCCGAGCGGGCCGGAGTCCTGCGGGCTACCATGGAAGCCAAGGGTCATGGCATAGCTCTTGCCGATTGTCAGATTGCCGCCACCGCCCTGGCCTTCGGCCTGACTTTGATCAGTAATGATGGCGACCTCAAACGCGTGCCTGGCCTGAAGGTCGTCGATTGGCGCGGCGGTCGGTGAGAGGACCCCATTCCCCTGCCTTGGCCACCACCAAAATCCCTCGCCGCAGGACCCCTTTCAATTTCAAAACAGGTTCTCAGGAACACCGCGCATGAACTCTCTTCGATTCAACCTCTGGTTCGTCGTGGCCTGCCTGTTGGGGTTCAGCGTCGCTGCGGCAGCGCCTCGGGAGATTCCCGAAGTGCTCCGGCCGTGGGAAACCTGAGTGCGGGGCAAATATCCCGTCCCCACTGTTTACCGACGGTCTGATCTACGCCTCCTCCCTGTTCCATGCCGGCGGACTTCTGTTCCTCTACGGCGAGAACGGCTCCATGGCGACCTCTGCGGCCTTCGGGTGAGCCTCTTCCTTATGGCGCCTCACGCGAAGGCCGCCAAGGACGCAGAGGATGGGTTCCGTGCTTGCCGACCGGTGTTGGTGACCGTACGGTGGACATGTTCCAGGCTTTATGGGTATGGCATCGGTTCACAACGTCTTCATGGACCGGGCCATCGTTCTCGCGCGCGAGGCCATCGAGGCGGGGGATGGACCGGCGGGATGCGTGTGCGTTTTCCAGGGGGAGATCGTCGCGGAGGGACGCAACCGCGTTCACAGCGCGCTCGACCCAACCGCCCACGCGGAACTTCTCAGCGTCAAGTTGGCGGCCACCCGGCTCGGCAGGACAGACCTCTCAGGACTCACCCTGTACACGACCATGGAGCCGTGTCCGATGTGCTGTGGGGCACTCCTCTCGGCGAAGGTCTCCTCGCTGGTCCTCGGCGCGCGCTACTCCCAGTTCGGGAAAGCAGAGTTGGGTACCTACTCCGTCGAGGGTCTGGCGGCGATGACCGGACGGACACTGGAACTCATCACGGGCATCCGGGATGCGGAATGTCGCGACCTGCGGTACGAGGCCCTCCAAAAGAGTGTGCGGGACGCGAACTCCGGGAAGAAGCGATCCGTCAAGGCCTCCGCCGGCCATCCGTTCTGGTCGTTCTTCCGGCGATAGGGAGTTGGAAAGGATCCGGATACCCCACGCCGGCAGTTTGCCCCGATCGGTTCAATTCGGAGATGTCGTGTCCCGTGGTCACTTCCATCGGGCCAGAATGGCAAAGATCCGGTTCTTCATAGGGATGGGGCATCCGGTGGGCGGTGATCCAACACCATCGAGGGGAGTGGTCGGGTGGGGGCTCCGCGAACTGGAACCTTGGGATTGCCGCTATGGATACCTCCAGAACCTCGTGACTCCTTCGGCATCGTCGGTTGCGGCCGCAAATCGAATCCGATACCACCTCGCCCTCGCCCATGTCCTTCCCCATCCGCAGCCCCTACGACAAAGTCTCCGGCATCGTCCTGGTCGCCCGTCTGATCGACAAGGTCCGGCTTCATGCGGCGGGCAAATTGCCCGTGGGCTATCACGTGGGATTTATCGCCGGCAACCGCACCTTCGATGACCGCTTCTGCCGATTCATCGACGTCCCGTTTGAAGTCTTCACCGCCAGCGTTCTGGCCGGCGGATCCGACGAGGCGATCCTGGAGCGCTGCCTCGCCCAAGGCCGCCGCCCGGATGCCGAGCAGGTTGAAGTGTGGAACACCTTCATGATGAAGCGCGGCTGGCGGGACTCCGGTACGCCGAGTCTGATTCGCAGCAAGTCCGAAGCCGGCCTCACGCATCGGGATGACCTGATCACGTTCTTCGAACTCATGGATGTCGAGGAAGGGCGTCGGCTCTGACGGGACCTCATCAGGGCAACGATTCCGCATTCGGCGCCCTCGGACGGCGCGGAGGAACACGGATGGGAGAGAAGCATGGGAAACTTCCAGGCTCATCGAAGGAGTCACCCCTCAGGGAGTGCGTCCGCAGCTTATCTCCCCTGCGGATCCGTGCCATCCGAGCTATCCGTGGTTCCTCTCGGACTTCTTCCCGCGTAGCGTGATCTCCGTCCCAGCGGCATCAGGCGGGAAATCCGCCCCGCCGCGTCCCGCAGCTCAACCCGCAGAAACACCGCGCATGAAACACCGTCAGTTCACCCTCCGCCTCGTCCTGGCCTGGTTGTTCGGATACTGCGCCGTTGCGGCACCCCGGGAGATTCCTCCAGCGCTTCAGCCCTGGGAAACCTGGGCCACCTGGAACGATCCGCATCGCTTCTGCCCCACCCCTTATTCCGATCCGCAGACTCATCGCTGCCTCTGGCCGTCGCGGCTGAACCTCAAGGTGGACAAGACCGGGGCGCAGTTCGATTTCGGCGTGACCGTGTATGGCTCGACCTGGTTGCCGCTTCCCGGGGGGGCGGACACCTGGCCGCTCACGGTGCGGGCCAATGGCATCGCCGTGCCCGTTCTCGAACAGGGCGGCCGGCCGGCGGTGCAACTGGAACCCGGTGACTACACGCTGGCGGGATCCTTTCGCTGGAACGACATGCCCCAGCAGCTCCGGATTCCGTCCGAGATCGGGGTGCTGGAACTCAGTCTGGAGGGTCGTGTCGTGGAAGCGCCGGTTTGGGATGCCGAGGGACTCCTGTGGCTCAAGCGCGACGGGTTGGCTGAGTCCGGGGAGAAGAATTTTCTCTCGGTGAAGATTTATGCGGTGCTGGAGGACGGCATCCCGCTTTGGTTGCGTCAGGAGGTGGAGTTGACGGTGTCCGGAAAGAGCCGCGAAGAGGAGTTGGGATCGATCCTCCCCGCGGGCTGGAAGTTGTCGTCGGTCGAGAGTCCCATACCGGTGGCCGTGGATGAAGCCGGACGGATGAAGGTCCAGGTGCGCGCTGGCAAATGGACGGTGCAGGCCGTGGCCTTCCGGCTCGACGATCCGAAGGAATTCCAATTTGCCCTGGATCCGAAACCAGCGGTGACCGAGGAACTGGTCGCCTTCCGCGCACGCCCGGATTTCCGCACCGTGGAGATTCTGGGTTCCCCCTCCATTGATGTCTCGCAAACCACCTTTCCCGAAAAGTGGCGCGACCTGCCCGTGTATCGCTGGGACACCGCTACGCCCTTCCGCCTGGAGCAGCGCCTGCGCGGCATGGGGGATCAGAAGCCGGCCGGCCTCACGGTGTCGCGGGAGTGGTGGCTGGATGAGGATGGGCGCGGACTGACCTTCCGTGACCGCATCAGCGGTTCGATGCAACAGATCTGGCGTCTGGATGCGGCGGACGGTGAGGACCTCGGCTCGGTGCGCAGCGGCGGGCAGGGACAACTCATCACGCGCAATCCGCAGAACGGCGCCGCGGGGGTGGAGATCCGCACACGAAATCTCAACCTGGAAGCCACCGGGCGCATGGGGCGTCCGCGGGAATTTCCGGCGACAGGATGGCGTTCCGATGCCGACGCGCTTCGGGTCACGCTGAATCTTCCCCCGGGCTGGCGGCTGTTTGCCCTCTTCGGAGCCGACTGGGTGCGGGGCGACTGGCTGACCGCCTGGACCCTGCTGGACCTTTTCCTCCTCCTGATTCTCTCGCTGACCGTCTTTCGTTTGTGGGGTGTATCCGCGGCGCTGCTGGCCTTCACCGCGTTCGGACTTTCCTATCATGAGCCTGGGGCGCCGCGGTATCTCTGGCTGGTGCTCCTGATTCCGCTCGCCCTGCTGCGCGTAGTTCCTGCGGGTCGCGCCCGGCAGTGCGTGGTCGTTGGGAAGTGGATCATCGTGGGTCTGCTGGTGCTGTCTCTGGCGCCTTTTGTTGGACGCCAGGTCCAGCAGGCCATCTATCCGCAGCTGGAGATCGTCAATGCTCCCCGTGGATGGTTTCGGCCGGTTCCCCCGCCCCCGCCTCCGCCGATGGAAGCCATGGTCGCCGAGATGCCGGCACCGGTTGCCGCCAAATCCAGAGCGGCCATGGCCCCGGAATTGGCCCGGCGCTATGGACTCAGTATGGCCGTCCGCGACACGGCCGCAAACGAGCCGGCTTGGAATGAGAATCTGTCCTATGATCCCAAGGCCCGCATTCAGACCGGACCCGGTGTGCCGGAGTGGACCTGGCGCGCGGTGAGCTTTGGATGGAACGGTCCGGTCCAGGCCTCCCAGCAGGTGCGGCCCATTCTGATTTCGCTGAGCGTGGAACGGTTGCTCACGGTGATCCGCGTCGGATTGATCCTCGCCTTCGCCGCGCTGCTGCTGCGTCCGCGCCGTAATGAAACCAGCTTTCGCAAAAGCGTTCCCGCGGCCGCCGTTCTCGCAGCTCTCCTGCTCGTGACCCTGACCCCCACATCGGTACAAGCCGCCGAGGGGGTGGCGCCCAAACTTCGGGGAACCGATCCGGCGCTGGGGCGTCCGGACGCTGCGAAACCGGCCCCCGTGGACGGTGGCGGAAAC
>JBDKKE010000217.1:0-5776 GCA_039796255.1 Verrucomicrobiota bacterium
CAGGCTTAACTCCGGCATCGGCGACGGGTTTACAGCCGGCAAACCATCCGGACCCGGCGGCCAGGAGAAGCGTGGCGATGGCTTTTGAAACGGTGGACGACATGCGATGAGGGAACAGGGCGGCGAGAGCGTACCCGAGCCAGACGATTCGCACAGCCGGAGATTCACCCGGCGTGAGCCACAGGCCAGGACCACGGACGCCCCCCCTCAAACCAGATCCGCGAGATTGGGGCTGAAGCCCTTCAGCACCGACGACGTTACCAGGCCCTTTTCCGCGGCGACTGAATGCAACTCGTATTCGCCCTGGCGCAGGACGAGCACCTCGATGGATTCATTGCGGCGATCCACACTCCAAAATTCCCGGACTCCAAATCGCGCGTAGAGCTTTCGCTTCCGATTCCGTTCCCGGCTCAGACTGGACGGTGAAATAACCGACTGGGAGTCCGTCGCTTTGGTGATGCGCCAACCACTATCATGCCGGGAGAACCGGCACCGACGGTTCTTCGACAATGGCAAACAGGACGCGGGGAGACGTGGATGGGACACGTCGTCCGGCTCTTGCGGACGAGAAGCACTGACGACGCGGCACCCGACTACGCCTGCTCTGGGGTGCGGTTGGACAGCACCTGGCGCGTCTCCGGAGTCTTGTAGTGGCGCTTGAGTCCGTGCTCGGTCAGCGCACCGGCGGGAACCCGGGCAATGAACTCGGCGAAGGTCTTCTCCACCCGGTCGCGCAGCAGTTTCAACCCCACCTTGGTTTCCCAGAAGTCCTCCTCAATCTTCAACAGCGCCCGGGACGCCTCCTCGGGGGCGAGGTCCTCGCGGCGGGCCAGGACCCACAGCAGCTCGGGATCCGCGGGCAGGGCCACCGGGAACGGAACCAGGGGCACCTTGACCTCCTCCTCCGGTTCGGCGCCAGGCGGCAGGACCTTGAGGCGGTTGGTCACCGTGCGGTCCGGCAGGGTGATCTCCACCGCCACGGCATCCCCCTTCTCGGTCGGCTTCAGCGCCACGTTCGCCTCGCCGAAGTTGGTGACCAGGCGGCTCTGCAGTTCCGCCATGGTTTCCGGCTCCAGATTGGGCAGCGTCCCCTCGGCGCACATCTTGTCCAGCGCCTTCAGGTTGTTGATGAGCCGGACCTCCTTCGCCACCCGGTCGTAGATGGCGGCGGCCAGCCGGGGATCGGAGGTGGCCTGGGGCAGAATCTTCTGGAGCAGGTCCAGAAACTGGGCGTCGTTCAGGGCGGAGGATTTCATGAAAGGACCGCAGCGCAAAATTGCGGGGCGGGGTTGTCGCGCACGGAACGGTCCGGGGCAATGGGTTTGGTGGAAAACTTGTCCCCAATCCCGCCGCGACCCTCCGCACCGTCCGCCACCCGCCCCTTCACGCCGCCGTCAGCGCCGCCCGCGCGTCATCCGCCGAGCCGGTCTTCTCCAGGAAGTAGTCGTACCCGCCAGCGTAGGGAATGACGCGTCCGGTGTTGACGTGCAGCACCTTGGTCGCCAGGCGGCGGATGAAGTGAACGTCGTGCGAGATGAACAGCAGGGTCCCCTCGTAGCGCTCCAAGGCGATGGTCAGCGACTCCACGGTGGTGATGTCGAGATGCGTGGTCGGTTCGTCCATCAGCAACAGGTTGGGCGGGTCCACCAGGAACTTCACCAGATTCAACCGGCTCTTCTCGCCGCCGCTCAGCACGCTGGTGAGCTTGTAGATCTCCTCCTTCCGGAACATGAAGGAACCCAGCATCGCGCGGGCCTCGTCCTCCCGCAGTGCCGGGGCGCTGAACAGCAATTCCTCCAGCACCGTCTTGTTGGGATCCAGGGTTCCGGAACGGTGCTGGCTGAAGTAGCCCAGCTTTGCGTTGTGTCCCAGGCGCAGCTCCCCCTTCTGAAATCCCACCGCGCCGGCGATAATCTTGAGCAGCGTGGACTTGCCCGCCCCGTTCGGTCCCACCAGCACCGTGCGCTCGCCGCGCTCCACCTGGAGATCGAGTCCGGCGTAAACCGGATGCTCGCCATAGGCCATGTGAATGCCTTCCAGCGTGATGGCGCGCTGTCCGCCCCGGGGCGGCGGCGGGATCTGGAAACGAAAAGGCTTCCGCGGCGCCGTGGGTTTCTCAATCAGTTCCATCCGCTCAATCTGCTTGAGCTTGGCCATGGCCTGCGAGGCCTTGGACGTGACGGAGCGGAAGCGGTCGGCGAATTCCTGCAGCGCCTGGATTTCCTTCTGCTGGTTCTTGTAGGCGGCCGACTGCTGTTCGTAGCGCTCCTCGCGCTGGCGGAGATAGTCCGAATAGTTGCCGGTGTAGGCGATCAGCTTCCGGTCGGCGATCTCATGCACCTGGGTGATGATCTCGTCCATGAACTGACGGTCATGGGAGATCAGGAGCAGGGCGCCGGAATAGTTCTTCAGGTAGCTCTGCAGCCAGAGCAGTGAGAGCAGGTCCAGATGGTTGGTCGGTTCGTCCAGCAGCAGGAGATCTGGCTCCATGACCAGCAGACGGGCCAGATGGGCGCGCATCACCCAGCCGCCGCTCATTTCCTTCGCGCGCCGTCCGAAGTCACCCTCCTTGTAACCGAGCCCCTTGAGCATCTTCTTGGCCTTGGCCTCGACCTGCGGATCGTTCAGCGCCGCGTGCTGGGCATGAATCTCCAGATACTCCGGGGCATCCACCTGGCCTGCGGACTCCAATTCATGCAGGCGCTTCTCCAGCGTGGGCAGGATGCCGGCACGTCCGGTGGCCAGGTCCAGCACCGTCTCCTCCCCGACCGCCTCGCCTTCCTGCGGCAGGTAACCGACCATGGTCCACGCATCCCGATCGATCGCCCCCTCATCGGGAACGTTCTTCTTCAGGATGAGGGAAAACAGGGTGGACTTGCCGGCGCCGTTCGGGCCCACGAGGGCCACGCGATCGCCATAGTTAACCTGCAGCGACGCGTTTTCGAACAGCGTGCGGCCGGCCACGGACATCTTGAGTTCACGTATCGAGAGCATGGGGCGTCAAAACCGAGCGGGAAGCATGCCGCCGGAGGATCGATGAATGAATACAAATTCTCCGGCATTCGAACCAATGGGTGCCCCCCGAACCGCCCCTACTTGGTCATGGCCGGACGCGGACGCGGCTTGTGCAGGGCGAGAATATCCGTCTGGTGACGGGATCCCGCCCGGTCGGAACGCACACCACGCTCCGTGAAGATGGGGTTGTCCACGTGGCTGGCCGGCTGGCCGGTGAGCACCTCCTGCGTCAGATCCGCCACACTCTGAAGAAGCCGGGTCGGCTGGTACACATAGTCGCCGATCGCTTCCAGTTGAGTGGAGCCGGTCAGCACCAGATAGCCGTGAATGCCGGCTTCAACCGCCCCGCGGATGTCCGTCTCCATGGTGTCCCCGATCATGACGAACTGGTCCGGCTCTCGCCGGGCATTCTCCGTCAGACGACGGCAGGCGCGGTGAAACATGTAGCCGTTGGGCTTGCCCAGATAGTACGCCCGACGGCCGGTGCTCGCCTCCAGAAAGGCGGCCGTCGCGCCGGCGCCCGGACGCGTGCGATCCGAGGCGACGGGACACCAGTTGTCCGGATTGGTGGCCAGCAACCGGGCGCCACGTTCAATGCACTCGTGGGCCTTGGCCAGACGCTCCATCGTGGGAGTTCCCTCGCCCACCACCACATAGCCAGGCCGAATGCCGTCATTGGCGATGCCGCGGTGGTTCAGCGCCGTCAGCAACCCGCCTTCACCCAGTACAAAGACCGTGCAGACCGGATCCGTCTCACAGAGAAAGTCCGCCGTATTCATCGCCGAAGTGTAGAAATGACGCGCGGATAGCCCGCCAATCCCCAGATGCTTGAGGCGCACCGCCAAGTCCTCCGGTGTGGGAGCGGAATTGTTGGTCAGGAACAGGAATGGAGTTCCGGTGCCGACCAGGGCGTTTACAAAGTCCGCCGCCCCCGGGATCAGGTGGTTCTCCCGGTAGATCACCCCGTCCATGTCGATCAGGTAGCCAAGTTTCATGTAGATGAATCGATGCCTCGTCGGAATCTCGACCGGCACTGGAGTGCCAGAGCGAACCCGTCCGCCGCGCAGAGCAGCTTTGTTGCCGTCCGGCATTTCCCGGATCCGTCTGAACACACTCCCCCAATCCAATCACCTCGCGGAAAGTCGGATACGGCGACAGAATCCTTGGACTTCATTGGGGTGTCCGCGGGAGACCCCGGACGGAAACAGGTGGCTTTCCGCCAGCATGTCCAAAACACGGCAGTCCGCGCCCGGCCCGGTGAGATCTCTGCTTCTTCGAGGATTCTTGGACCGGAGAGTGCACAATCGAATTGAAAAGAGACCGAATCCAGGCACCCGCGTCTCGTCGGAAGAATCCTGCAGGAAGCCTTCGCTTGGCACCCAATGCTGGGACTTCTAGTCTGGGCCCATGGGCGAAGCCCACTCCCCGGCTCCTGTAACGCCCGAGCAGGGCGCAACGGTCAAGCGCTGGGTCGACGCTTGGGCGGGAGCCGCGGAGCGGATGGAGTCGCTTCGACGGGATGAGATCCGCAATTTGGATACATTTGCCACCATCGCCCTGCTCTGCGGTCCCGCAGATTACCACCAGCCCCCGTTTGCTCCACAGCCCGATTCCGGGCTGGTCGAGCAGCAGCGCTGGTTCGCCCGCATTGCAACTAAGTCATGACCGGCGTCTTCAAGGCGGCAGCCCAGCTCCAAGCAGTCTGTGACCAACAGGAATGGAGCTACTGCTTCATCAGGGGCCTTGCGCTCCAGCGATGGGGCGAACCCCGGATGACCAAGGACGCCGACCTGACGCTCATCACCGGGTTTGGTAGAGAGGAGGGATTCATCGAAACACTCCTCCGCCACTTTCAGGGCCGGATCGATGACGCCCGGGAATTCGCCCTTCGCAATCGAGTCCTGCTGTTGCGGGCTGAATCCGGAGTCGGGCTCGATGTAGCGCTTGGCGCGCTGCCATTCGAGGAACGCGCCGTCGAGCGAAGCTCGATGTTTGTCTACCCGGACAACATCCCCCTGCGGACCTGCTCCGCCGAGGACTTGATCGTGTTCAAGGCATTTGCCGACCGCGGGCAGGATTGGGTGGATATTGAGCGCGTCCTGATCCGCCAGCAGCGATCGCTCGACTGGCCCTATATCCTTCATCAACTCGGCCCCCTGGTCGCTGCGAAGGAGGCCCCGGAGATTCTGACGAAACTCGAACGACTCCGCGCAAGTTCCCGATGAACTGCTTCCCTGAAAACACCATTTCTCTCATCCATGCACCGGCACACTTCCACCCACCGCCCCCCTCCTCCACCCGCACGACCCTCGCGCCGGATACTCGCCCTCGGCCTGCTGGTTCATTCCGCAGTGCTGGCGGTGTCCCCTTTGGAGGCGGCGAACGGGACTCTCTTCTACAACCGCATTCCCACCGCAAATTCGCCGGCCTTCCTGCGCCGCATTGATGGCGATGGCACCGCCGACCAGGCGATTCCGATCAATCTCCCATCGGCACTGAATCCAACGCCGTCACGCGATGGACGCCGGTTGCTGGTTACGTCGCCGGATCCCGCCCGCCCCTTCCAGATGAGCCAGAACGTATTCGTGATCGACTTCGCCACCGGTTCCCTGGGCCGAGCCACCACCTATCAGGATGAGTCCGTGGTGGACGGCGTCCTGTTCCGATCCGATCTCGCCCAACTCCTCGGCGACAACCGCATCTCGTCCTACAAGCTCCATAACCCCATTCACAAGGCCTTCTCTCCCGAAGGTGGGCGGGT
>JBDKKE010000218.1:0-8980 GCA_039796255.1 Verrucomicrobiota bacterium
GCTCGGCCCACAGGGTCCCGAAGCGACCGGAATGACGGTTGTACCAGCGGCTGAAGCGCTGTTTGAACTCCTTCATGAACGCGGAGACGTCGCCCATCCGTTCCAGCAGGGACTGACGCAGGATCGGATCGATCTTCCCCCGGGATTCGATGCCGCTGCGGGCGAGTGCGGTTAGGACGCCCTTCTTGCCATAAAACCCCTCCAAACGTTGGAGCAGATCCCCGTCGGGGAGGTCCTTGCGGGAAGGCACGCGCAGAAGGAGGTGCACGTGGTTGCTCATCAGGCAGTAAGTGATGACCTCAATGCCGCAGAAGGCGCTGAGTTTGAAGAGGATCTCGGCCAGCTTCTCCTTTCCGAGATCGTCGAGAAGGAACTGCCCGCCAACCACGCGGGAGATGCAGTGATAGACTGCCGACTGATCCTGGGATGCCTTCAACCGAGCCATGCGCATACAAAGTCGTCTCCTTGGGAGATGAAAACTGTTGAAGTAATATCACCACCCGAACAACAGCACCAACATCCTCACCCGGAATCATCACGTCAACAATTTTTAACCTGTCACTTTATTTTTGTACTCAGGAAATTGTCGGCCGAACGGTCAGTGCCCCATCGGCGCCTCCGGATGAGTCGTGCAGCATAGGTTCGCCAAATCGCACCGCGACTTCACCACAGCCCCATCCGGAACCGGCATACAACGCTACCGCACCCCTTTTCCATGCGAAGATTGGGCACCGTTCTTTTAGGCACCCTGTGAAGGGCCATGGGTCCATCGATTTGGCAATCCTTACGGGAACGCTCGCCGCGGGCCGCGGAACCCGCCGCGCGGCACGTCGACCTAGCCCAGACGCAGGCGCCGCCTGGACTCCTTGCGGCCGTTACGATCCGTAAAATGTCGCATCTGCGTCATTTTACCGGCAGCCGCCCCCCTTACCCGACCACCGCGGGAAACTCGGCCTCCAACCCTCGCATCGCCGTCTCCACCACCGCCACCAACGTCCGCACCGCCGGCTCCAAGTCGGCGATCGATACCGGACCACCGTCCCCGCGGATCTTGCCCAAGGCCTCGTCGGCGGAGCGGACGCCAAGGTGCCGGATCGAGGATTCCAGATAGTGGACGATGCGGCGGACTTTCGTGGCATCGCCGGCTTCCATCGCAGGGATGATTTCCGCGAGTTTCCCCGGGGTTTCTTCCAGAAAAATGCGGATCACTTCCCCCAGTTCCGCCTCGTCGCCATCCAGCAACTCGCGGATCTCGGCGAGATCATACGGGGCCGCAGGGTTCCCGCGGCCGGACGCCGCATCATCGCCACCGTTGCGCGCCAGGTGGGCCCGGCAAGCAGCGAGAAGCACGTCCCGCCGGAACGGTTTGTAGATCACGTCGTCGAAGCCCGCGTCCAGGCTCCGCTGCTTTTCCTCGGGAAGGACGTTGGCCGTCAGCGCAATCACCCGGAGGCCGCGCGGCAGGTGTGCCCGAATCCATCGCACGGCCTCGATGCCCCCCATGATCGGCATCTCGAGATCGGAAATCACAAGGTCAAACCTGCGATTGGCCGCTTCCGCGACCAGTTGATTCCCGTTGGCCACCAACACGACTTCCGCACCCTCCTTCGCGAGCATGTTGCGGACGACGGCAGCATTCATCTCGTTGTCCTCGGCCACCAGGATCCGCCGGCCGTGCAGGGTCCCAGGCTCCGCCGCGGGCAGGGGCACGGCGACCGAACGGGCGCGGCGCTCAAGCGGAAGACGCACGCGGAACACGGTACCCCGATGCTTCTCGCTCGAAACCTCGATGTCCCCGCCCATGAGCCTGACCAGCTTTTGGGAAATGTTCATGCCCAGTCCGGTGCCGCCGAACTTCCGCGCGTGACCGCCGTGCTCCTGGGTGAACGGGTCGAAAAGCGACGGGAGGAAATCCTTGTCCATCCCGATGCCGGTATCCGTCACCGCGATTTCCACGAGGTCTTTCCCGCCTTGCGAACCGGCGAGGCCGCACTCCAGGCTCACGCCGCCTTGCTCGGTGAACTTGAGCGCGTTGCCCAGAAGGTTGGCCACAATCTGTGCGAGTCGGTGGGCATCCCCGTTGTATCGTTCGGCAAGCCCCTCGTCGCGGAACCGCAGCGACAACGCGATGCCCTTGCGCTGGGCGCGGGGACAGTTGAGCCGGTACAACGACTCCAATTCTTCCCGCAGCGAGAATTCCACCGCGTGCAGCACCACCATTCCCGCGTTTATCTTCGACAGGTCCAAGATATCGTCGATGACGGTCTGAAGCACGCCGATCGCCTTGTCGATCGTTCCGACGTATTCGAGTTGCTCGGGATTGAGCTCGGTGTCCTGCAACAGCTGGGTCATCCCATAAATACCGCTCAGGGGCGTGCGGATCTCGTGGCTCATGCTCGCCAGGAAACTCTCCCCAGCGCGCACCGAGTGCTCGGCCCGCAACTTAGCTTCCCTCAATTCCAGCTCCAGCGTCTTCTGCGGCGTGATGTCAACATGAATCCCGATCGAGCCCACCACCTTCCCGTCCTCGCCGTACGACGGCGCGCCGCTGATCGACCACCATCGCTTGGCGCCGTTTTTCACCGTCAGTGGCACCTCGTAGGCATCCGCCACGTCATTGATCCGGCTACGGTTCTTCTCCCGCAGCATTGTCAACCCGTCACCGTCCAAACGGAACAACTCGGACGGGATCCGCCCGACCAACTCCGCCTCGGCATAGCCGCTGATCGAGCAGAAACCCTCGTTCACATAGCGGATGCGCTCGTCCAGATCCACCTCCAGCAGGCCAAGGTTCAGGTTCGTGATCACCCGCCGGTATTTTTTCTCGCTCGCCACCAGTTCGCGGCGCCGGTTCGTCGCTTCAGTAACATCCGAGTACTGCCAGACAAAACCCCGGCAGCGGCCGCCGGAAGAAATCGGCGCGAAGTCCCGCCGAAACCAGCGCCCGTCAGCCAAGGGCACGTCCTCGTTCGATACCCGCGCGCACGCGCGCCGCAACTCGTCGGCCCGTCGGACGAACACCCCAGGATCCACGGAACACCGTCTCAACCCTGCGGCCACCGCCCCGAAGTTGGCCTCCGTTGCCCCGTCCGGAACGTCTGCCATGCCCATCAGCGCGAACATCGCCCGGTTGGCGAATACGATGCCGCCGCCCGCGTCCTCGACGACCACTCCCGACGTCAGGTGGTCGAACGCGAGGGAAAGCGAGACAGGATCTTCCTGCGGCAAAGCTTCGAGGCCCAAATTGTCCAAGGTGTCTACGTTCCGCCCGACAGGCCGCGGCGATCGCGACCCACGAGGCTCAACATCTTTGTTGCCGCAGGCGAGAATATCCAGAATCAAGGTCGCCGCAATCTCAAGGTTGCCCGGAAAAACCGCGCTTCGCCCGAGGATGATTCGGCCGTGAGCGCTTGCGCCTGCACCTGCCCGAAACCGAAGCCAGCACAGCCACCGATTGCTTGGCGCCGTAAATCCGTCCCGGCATCGGCCGCAACGACAACACCCCGCCCGGACCGATTCCCAGATCGGCCCCCGGATCTGCCTCCGTCGGGTCATGCCACCGTCGAAATCGGCCCGGCGGTTCGCGACGACGATCCCGGCCCCACCGAAACGCACGCATTCCCAGAAATCCACGAAACCATCTCCGTCCGCGTCGAAGAGGTCGTGCGCGGGCTAGACGTTGACCGCAAGCCCGAGCAGCGCGGTGTTGATGCCGTTGTCGAGGGCGAGGCCGAAATCCGGCAGCCCGGGTTTCTCACGCCGGTTCACTACTGATTAAAATTTTGAACCTGTCACTGGAACTGATCCGCCTCCGGATGAGTGGTGCACCCTAGGTTTGCCAAATCGCCCCGCGACTTCACCACAGCCCCTTCCGGCACCGGAAGACACCGCTACCGCGCCCGTTTTCCATGCGAAGTACGGACACCGTTCCTGAACTGGCCAGGTGGAGATCGACAACCTGCCGCTGAAGAGGTGGATCCAGGGCCGGCACACCCATGCGCTGGACCGATTGTCCGGCCGGGTGAAGGCACTGCGCCCGCGTCCGCGCCCGGTGTAGCCCTCCTCTTCGGCTGGAATTTCAGCAGGTGCCGGAAGGTGAACTTCGGTTTCCTGGAGGGTCGCCTCCGCGAAGCGCGACCCATGCTTCTTGGATCGGCGGCGGGATGGTGAGTTTTCGCCGGCGGCAAGATTTCCCTCGCTTTAAGCTTCAATAAATCGGGAACATTCTCGTGAGCAATTTAACAGGAACCCTGGTCGCTGTTGCCGTTGGATTGAGTTTTGCTGGTGCCGTTTCCGGCACGCCCTTTCGTTACAAAGTGACCTCGGTGGCCACCGGGACGCTCGGAGCGACCTCCTTCACGGATGCGGCGGTTACGGTCACGACCCTTGCCGACACTTTGGACGTGACGATTTCAGGTTCGGCACCGTTTACCTTCTGGCAGGTGGTCGGACCCACTACGATCTCCGTGTCAGGAATCGGAACCGCAACCTTTTCGGTCAATGACTACGGGGCCGTCTCTGGAAGTTTCTTCGGGTTTGGCCTCATTGCAGACCTGACGGAGACGCAGGCCGTCTTGGGGATCGTTGGCAATCCGAATTTGGCAGGATTCAATCTTCAATCGCCCATCGGGCCGGTAACCGGTGCCGCTATTTTCAACCAGGAGACCTTTCTCACCTCCATGGGAAATCTGAACATCACCGGGACGGGTTCGTTGGCCACCTTTCAGGCGGCAGCCGTTCCGGAGCCTGCGCAGGGGATGGCGTTTACCGGGGTTCTCCTGCTGGGGGCCGCCCTGTACCGGCGCACCCGGCGATGACCGGATGGGAGTTTGGTTTTGACGCGTGGCCTGGAGATTTCAGCGCGGGCAGTTTGAGCCCGAGCCTGATCGTCATTTCTTGAGCACGTTTGAAGCCTGCTCCGAGGCACTCCTGAGGGTGGTGGGCCCTGTGTTCGCTGTCGACCCGGACACGTTCAAGTTTCAACGCCGTCCCGAGGTCAGGCCCCGGATTATGTAGGCCGCCAGCCGCGCATTAGCTCCCCCATGAGGAACCGCGTCAAAGTCGTCCACCGTCAGCAGTCCGGCGCGCCCCGTGTCACCGATGGCAGTGATCGGCATCCCGATCCCGATCTTAGCGAGGGCCCTTGGAGATGACGGAATGTCCGCTGCTACGGCGGACACACCACAAAGCGGTCTGAAGGGATTCCGACGTGCCGTCTTGGAAACTCCTGTATCGCGCGCCCCGCCCCTCAAAGCCGGGCGTTCAGCCAGGCGAAGCAGTCTCCGACGCAGCTCCCGGGAAGACTGAAATGGTCGTCGTTGGGATACTCGCGCGTCGTGACGGATCCCCCGAGCTTTTCGGCGGCGGCGATGTAGGCCCGCTGCCAGGGAACCGGGACCGCAGTGCCACCCATGAAGCCGTCGATACACACCAGGACAGGTGCGATCGGGCGTTTCTGGCCTCCCGATCCCGCCATGATGGCCGCCTCCCAGCGCGCGAAGTTCTCCATCTTCGATTTCAAGATCGGACCGCGAAACCGGAACAGGCGCCCGATAGTGTCGTTGATGTGATGGACCGGTTGGCGGTTCCAGGCCGTGAGGACGATTTCCTCCCCAAGCGGCGTGAAGACGTCCGAGAGCCGGAGGTCGGGATTCGCGGCAGCGTGACCGCAGAGCAGCATGACGAGATGGGAGTCCGGGGGGACGTTTGGGTCCTTGAGGGCCGTTCCCACCCCGGTCGGGTCCATCAGTCCGAATTTGGCCACGCCGGGGGACATCCCGACAACGCCCACCAGTTTCAGGTCACCGTAGTCCTCGGCATCCAACTCCGCTAAGGTGACGGCGGCGCCGCCTCCCTGAGACCACCCCATGCAGCCGACCTGGGTGCCGGCGCCGAGGTTCATGGTCCGGACCGCATGGACGAGGGTGAGGCCATCCCGGGCATTCGACCGATTCACCGTGTACTGATGCATCCCGGGACTGCCGATTCCCTGGTAGTCGGTGGCACAGACGATCCAGCCTGCATCGAGGAACCGCTGCGCCCCGGGGACGCCGTAGTCGATCTGGGCGTCCGAATCGGCCTCGAAGTAAGTGATCAGTTCCCGGGCGGGATCCCGCTGTGCGGAGGGACATCCCGCATCGCCAATGCCGGTGGTTCCATGACACCAGCTCAAGACGGGGCGGTTGGGCCCGCCGCCATTCGGAACCATCACGATCCCGCTGACGCGTTGGGACTTCCCATGCACGTCGCGAGAGATGTATTCGACACGCCAGGCTTTGGCGTTCTTGAGGGAGGTCGCGATCCGATCCTTGTGGAGGACTGTTCCGAACGGTTTGCCGGCGATCGCGCGGACATCGGCTTCCGTTGGAAACATGGGCTTGTTCCCCGGTTGGAAGGTTGCCAATCCCGTCGTCTGGCTGGAGGCGGTCACACAGCCCGAGAGCCCGGACAACATTCCGAGGGACAGCCCTCCCCGGAGGGGCGACCGCCGATCGATCCGTAGTGAGAAAGGCTCCGCGGCAGGGGCCCGGGTGGTGTCATGCCTCGTGGAATGTTCGGTCGGGATTCGGATGTTCATGCGATCGAGCGGAGAGGGCTATGAATCGTTTTGGGTTCGTCTTCCACCTCCGGTTTTGCAGACGTGGGCAAAGGTCCATCCCACGCGCTCGCGCCGTCAAAGGTTCAACCGCCGCCCTTGATCTCCTCGAGCCCGTCGCCGATTGGCCCGGGGTGCCTTCTGCACCCCAGCCGGCTTGTTCGTCCACACCCGCCTGGCCTGTCTTCGTTCCGGGATATGGGTCCAGATCCCGAAGTGGCGCACTCGGTCTCCGGGAATCGCCATTCTCCGGGCTTTCCCACGTCTCATTGGACACCTTCTTGGCCTTGCAAACCCGGTTGATCCGCCGCAGATCGCCGTCGCTGGGTTCTTCAATCCCCTCGGCTTGGGCCAGCGTTCGCAGGTAGTTCCTCCAATTCTTTCCATCGGCATTGCGCACGCGGGTGTTCATCGCCGCATTGGCCTCCAGAGCTGTCGCATCCAGTCCCAGGGTCTTGCCCTTCAGGAGGCCCCGCTCCCGCGGCAGGCTCACGACCGTCTCAAACATCCCGTCAAACACGCTTTCAGTCAGTCGCTGACGAATCCCTGTCATTGAGTTGTGGACCGGGGTGGTGTCCGTCCCGGAAGCCGCTTGAAACTGCGTGGACCACAGTCGTGGCGGGGAGAATACGGATTGCCGAGGGGAGGCGGCCAGAACGGGAGAATTCACCTGAACATTTTAGAACTGGTCACCTGATATCTCTTTATTGCCCGTCGCCCCGTGAACAACGACCCCAAGAATCCTCTGAACAGCCCAACTTTGTTTGAAAGGAATCGCCTGCTCCGCGGTCTCTCTTTTTCTCCCGCGACACGGAACACTGCGATTTCTCATCGCGTTGCCTCCATTCGCCCGACTCACAAAAACGCTTATGAAACCCATTCGATACCTAACGGGCACCCTGATGCTGGCCGGGGCTCTGCCCGGACTACTGGCTCAGACGGGCCCCTTCCCTCCCGGTGACTGGCCTCCGACAGTGGACGCCACCAAAGTCGTCCATTTCGTCTCCACGGACGGACTGCTCGCCGAACCCAACGGCAATTGGAGCCCGGACCTGTCGATTCTTTCTGGCGGAGACCAGGATACCGGTCCCTTCACCATTGGCGGCTTCGGCGGGCTGAAGGTTCTCGGAAGCTACCTGAATGTGGCGGATGCCAGCTTCACGGAGTGGGCGGACAACGAAAGCATCGACATCCTCGTGCAGGCCTACGGCGACGCGGCTCTCTTCAATGGCCAAGGCAATCCCAGGAACTTCAACTTCCTCACCGGGGTGCTCCCGGATCTCGCCTTTCCCGTCGGCGGTCAGGTGGCCGTGGAGGCGCGCAACCGGAAATGGAACTGGATCCTTTTCCGCATCCCCAATGGAGCCCGACCCGACGGCAGCCTGTTTGTGGGATCCATTCCCAACAACGCCCAGGGAGCCTCCGCCGCCGGTGGGGTCAACGGCGGCACCATTCGGATGGAAGGGGTTCCCAACCTCATCGTTCGCGCCGTGGCCTTTGGCGAAGAAGGGGCCTTCGGCGAACCCGAGGCCGTGAATGTATTCGCCTCCGCCGATTCCTGCGACCCGGAACCCAAAACCAACCTGGTCGGACTCAACATCGCCGCAGGCACCACCAATCATCTGGTGGTCATCGACAGCGGCGACCAGACCGTCGTGTTTGAGGACCGCGTGGGTCCGGCCAATGACAAGCGCCGGGCGGTACGCCCCGCCGGGTCCCTGATCAACTTCGGCATCACCGACAATTTCCTGGGTCTCCCCTGCAATGACCCGCGCGCCGTCAAGGTGTGCGTGGAGTTCTATGACGATCCCGCCTTTGCCGGACTGGACGTGCGTTTTGGTCCGGAGGCCTTCGCCACCGACGACACCGGCGGCATCGGGTTCTATCCTGCCGCTCAGCGTCAGTTGCTGGCCGGGTCAGGAACCTGGATCAAGCGCTCATGGATCGTGCCCTCGGTAAACCTCAAGGGAGTCAATGCCGGGACCCTCACGGCCGGACCACGCTTCCTCTCTGAGAACGGGCAGGTGTTTGTTTCGCGGGTGGACCTGGCGGTCCTCCGGATCGGCACTCATCCCCTGGCCGGACAGGACCCGCTGGAAGCCTGCGTTGCCGACCCCAACATCTGCACGGGCGCCTATGGCAGTTTCGGGGAACTGGATCTGGCCAAGGACATCCGCAACGGGCTCGATGTGGGCTCCAGCGGCGGCGACCAGGAAATGATCGTGGCTGAAGCTGGTCCGGCGAACGACCGACGAACGGCCGTGCGTCCCGCCCGCGACGACGGCGCGGTCGGGGCGGCTCACCAGTATCTCAACTTCAGCATCACCGGCGAGGCTCTGGGACCCTCCAGCCAGCCCAACGCGAACCTGGCCATCTGCGTGGAAT
>JBDKKE010000219.1:0-5063 GCA_039796255.1 Verrucomicrobiota bacterium
CGCCGGGCCAACCTGCTGGAGGACGGCGACGTGAAGCGCTACTGCCAGCAGATCGATCCGGGCGGCGGGCTGCCGGTGCCGGGACTGGTGCTGACCTTCAGCACGACGATCGAGGCAGGCCGCAACCTGTTCGGCCTGCCGACCGCCGCGGGTGACCATGGCTACAGCCTGTCCTCCTTTGCCACGAAGCTCTTCGCGGCCGGGGTGGCGCTGGAGAACTACCAGGGCATGGACAACCCGGTGGCCAACACCGGGGCCGTGGGCGCAGCGGGCGGGACTTCCGTCACTCCGCCTTCGGTGACGTTCCTCAGTGCGGACGGTCTTTCCGCCACGCCTTACATCTACCTGATCCCGGTGGGCGTGGATTCCATGCGCAGCCCGCCGCTCGGCGACGCGAGCGCGATCCGGAGCTGGAACGTGAACGATGCGGCGGTGCCGCTGCCGTTCAACCTGGGCGCCTCGGACTTCTCCTCGGCGAACCTGTATCAGTCGGCGGACGCGCTGTCGGAACCGTTGTTCACCCTGCGGAAACACCAGGCCTTCCGGCCGGTGTCCACCGCGGCGGCGTTCAGCAACGACATCTACGGCATCGGCGGGTCCCTGCGACCCTCGCAATACACCAACCGGCGCCTGATTGGTCGCTCGGTCTGGAACACCCAGTGGAAGGTGGTGATCCCGGGCTACACCCTGCTGAACGATCCCAACGAGGGGCTGGACCGGTTCATCCGGACGGTCAAGGACGTGAAGCTGCACTTCGTCACGTACTCGTTCTCGGGCAACTGAACCTCTGACCTCGCATCCCATGAAATCATTGAATCGCACCTTCGGCCAGGCCACCGGGACCTCGGGAGCGTCCGCGTGGGCGCGTTGCCTCCTCGCGTTCCTGCTGGGGGCGGTCTTCGCCCCCGCGGTCCGGGCGTTCCCCCCGGCTCCGCACCATCTCTTCTTCGGGACGGTCCGGGACCAATACGGCACTCCGCTCCGCGTCGCCAACGCGGAGGTGATCCTGGAAGCCGCCGGCGGCACGGTGTGGAAGACCAAGGTCGTCAGCGGGGTGGAACCGACGGTCAACTATCGCCTGGCAGTGCCAATGGACGCCGGGCTCACCTCCGACCTGTATCAGCCGACCGCGCTGCAGCCAGCCATGCCCTTTACGATCCGGGTGAAGATCGGCAACGTGACCTACGTGCCGCTGCAGTTGAAGGGCAGCTTCGTCAGACTCGGCCTGCCGGGGCAGCAGACCCGGATGGACCTGACCCTTGGGGAAGACAGCGACGGGGACGGTCTTCCCGACGCCTGGGAACGCCTGATCAACGCCGACCTGGCGCAGGTCAATCCGGGAGATGATTCCGACGGCGACGGCATGAGCAACCTCAAGGAATATCTGGCGGGCACGTATGCGTTTGACCCCGCGAACGGGTTTGCGCTGGAGGTCACTGAGGTCCGGGAAGCCGGGGCTCGGATGAAGTTCACCTCCATCCGCGGCCGGAGCTATCGGCTGGAAGGCTCCATGGACCTGAAGGAGTGGGCGCCGGCGTCGTTCCGGGTTCCGGCCGAGGGCACCCATGGGACCGCCCGGTCGGTGTTTGTGAGTTCGGACGTGCGCGTGGTGGAAGTCGAGGCGGTCAAGCCTGCGGATCAGCCGGAAACGCGGTTCTACCGACTCATGGTCGAGTAGTTCCATCCGCTTTCCCATGTCCGACAATTCCACAGCGAACGTCCCTGGTTTGGGGCGGTTCTGGACCGGCCTGGCCCTGGCCGCGCTGGTGGCTTGCGTGGTGTTGGGTGTGCGACGCTGGCGGACGGCGGAACCACCCGCTCCGATGGTCACGGCGTCGCTGGGAGAGTTGGCGCTTCGCGATGGACGGATGATCCGGACCGGAGAAACGAATCCGTTTACCGGCTGGATGGAGGAGAGCTATCCCGGGGCAGGGCCCAAGTCACGTTCCTGGCTTGCGGCCGGCCGGTTGGACGGAGTTTCCGAAGGATGGTTTACCAACGGGGTGCTGCAGGTGCGGGAGCACTTCGTGGCCGGGGTGAGCGAGGGGACCGTCACGCGCTGGCATGTCACCGGCGTCATGCAGTCGCAGGGCACCGCTCTGGCCGGGAAGCTGGAGGGTACCTTCCGGCGCTGGCATGAAAACGGGGTGCTGGCGGAGGAGTTGCTCCTGCGGGCAGGCCAGCCGGAGGGCCTGTCCCGGGCCTGGTTTCCCAGCGGCTGCCCGAAGGCCGAGGTGACCCTGAAGGCCGGGAAGATCCTCCAGCAGCAATTTTGGAAGGACGGCGAACGGCCCCCGGAAACCACCGTGGCAAATGCGGGGAGCAACCCGTGAGGACGTTCGATCTGGTGGTGATGACGGGGCTGTTGGGACTGGGTTCCGCGGCGATGGCGGGGACGCTGAGTCTGGACCGCGGCGTGATTTCCGCGGGCGGCGGCGTGTCAATGGCGACGGGCTACGGGCTGGCCGGCACGATCGGGCAGCCGGTGGCCCATTCGGCGCCGGCGTCGGTCGGCACGCTGGCCAGTCGGGCGGGATTCTGGAGCCAGGTGGTGGACTGGGTGAACACGGTGCCGGAATTGGCAGTTGTTCCAAACCAGACCGTGGATGAACTGAGCTTGCTATCATTCAACCTGAGCGCCACGGACGCGGATCGACCGGCGCAGACGCTGACGTATATGTTGGTGAGTGGGCCCGGGGGACTGAGCGTCAGCACGGCCGGAATCGTCGCGTGGACGCCTACGGAAGCGCAGGGCCCCGGCAGCTATCCGGTGGTGGTGCGGGTGACGGACAGCGGGAGTCCCACCGCCAGTGCGGAGACGAGCTTCTCCATCGAGGTGAATGAGGTTGCGGATCCGATCTCGCGGACGGTGTGGCAGATTGGTACGGACAACAGCCCGGCGGTCCTGCCTTACCGGCCGACGGCGGAGTTCAGTCAGGAGAACAACCGCAACGACCTTCGACCTGGAAGGATCACCCGCCTGGCTGGGGATCCGGAGTACATTGCGGCGACCAATCCGACCGCGGATGACGACTTCTACTTTGCGGGAAGCTATCCGTCGGACTTCAACGGACTGCTAGCCCCTCTCAGCGTGCCCAATGATGAACCCCCGGTCGCCTGGGAACGGGCGCACACGGCGGGTGACCGAACCAACCGTGTGCACTTCGTCCTGAAGGCCGACCAGGTCACTGCTCAGTCCTCATTCCAGTTGAACTTTGAATTGGTCCACGGGGGCAGCCTGATGGGTGGAGTGGTGCAGCCGGGATTTGCTGACCATGACTTCGTGGTGAACTTCCGGAACGCCGACGGAGTCACCACTCAGCTGTTCTCCCAACGGGTGTCGCAGACGACGAACATCGTGATTCCCTTCGCCGCCTCCGCAGTGGGAGCGATGGTGGGAGCCAACACCGTCGAGATCGTGCGCACCGGCCCAGCGGTGAGCGGCGTCTCCTATTGGATCCAATATGACTACCTCCGGCTGGAGTCGCGTCCGCTCGGCAACACGCCGCCAACTCTGGCGACGCCGTCCAACCGGGTGGTGGACGAACTGTTGCCGCTGTCCTTCGCGCTGAGTGCCACGGACACCGATCTGCCGGCGCAGACGCTGACCTACTCGCGGGTGAGTGGACCGGAGGGACTGAGTGTCAGTCCGACCGGTTTGGTGACCTGGACTCCCACCGAGGCGCAGGGGCCGGGAACCTACACCGTGCAGGTTCGGGTAACGGACAACGGGTTCCCGATGCAGAGCGATAGCAGACAGTTCACCGTGCAAGTGAATGAGGTCGCCGATCCGGTCGCGCGCACGGTGTGGCAGATCGGCATCGACAACAATCCGGCGATCCTGCCCTACAAGCCGACGTCGGAATTCAGTGCGGAGAACAATCGCAACGATCTGGTGCCTGGAAGGGTCACCCGCCTGACGGGCGATCCGCAGTATGTCGCGGCGACCAATCCGACAGCGGATGACGACTTCTACTTCGCGGGGAACTATCCGGTGGGCTTCAACGGACTGTTGACGCCGCTGGGCGTACCCAACGACGAACCGCCGGGTGCGTGGGAGCGGGCGCATACGGTGGTCGACCGGACCAACCGGGTGCACCTGACGCTGCATCCGGCGCAGGTGACGCCGACCTCGGCGTTTCTGTTGAGCCTGGAATGGGTGTCGGGTGGATCGTTCAGCGGGGGCGCGGTGCAGCCCGGCTTTGGAGATCATGACATGGTGGTGCGGTTCCGGAATGGAGCCGGGGTGGCCACGGAGTTGTTCGCGCAGCGGGTATCGCAGGCGACCAATCTGGTGCTGCAGCTCCCGGCGTCACTGGTGGCGGCGACCGCCGGGGCGAACTCCCTGGAGATCGTGCGCACCGGACCCGCGGTGGCCGGAGTGAGCTACTGGATCCAGTATGACTACCTGCGGTTTGAGGCGCAGACGCTGACCAACACCGCGCCGGTGCTCGGCGCGGTGGTGGATTCGGTGATCAATGAAATGAGTCCGTTCAGCATGAACCTGGTGGCGACGGACGTGGATTTGCCGGTCCAGATGCTGACCTACGGGCTGGTGAGTGGACCGCCAGGAGTGGTCGTGAGCCCGGCAGGAACGCTGAGTTGGACGCCGACGGAAGAACAGGGCCCGGGGACCTATTCGGTGACGGTGCAGGTGACCGACAACGGATTTCCAACTCGAAGCAATCGTCGGCAATTCACCGTTCAGGTGAATGAGGTTGCCGATCTGGTCTTGCGGACGGTCTGGCAGATCGGCATCGACAATTTATCCACGGTTTCGCCCTATAGACCGACAGCAGAGTTCAGCCTGGAGAACAATCTCAATGATCTGCCTCCAGGGAAGATCACCCGTCTGGATGGAGATCCGCAGTACGTCGCTGCGACCAACCCGAAGGCAGACGACGACTTCTATTTCTCGGGCCTGTATCCCACCGGTTTCAATGGACTGCCATCTTCCCTGAGTGTCCCCAACGACGAGCCGTTTAGCGCCTGGGAGCGAGCCCAGACGGGAAATGATCGAACCAATCGGATGCACTTTACCCTCGACCCGGCGCAGGTAACTC
>JBDKKE010000220.1:0-3219 GCA_039796255.1 Verrucomicrobiota bacterium
TTGAACTTCACCCCCACGGCCTGCTCCGCCGAACCCAGACCATGCAGGTGATGAACGGTTGGCGCTCCGGTCAGGCCCTGGTACTGGACCACATGGACCGCGCTGAGGCCCTCCAGCGCCAGCAGGCCGATGCCGGTTCCGGGAGCATTGTTGGGAGTGGGTCGCTCGTTGGCGCCATTCAGAGCCGCCTTGAACAGCTTCACCGTCTTGCCCGCCCCGTCCTGCACGCGGAACGCCGCCCCAAATGCGGCCAGCGGAATGGACGTCGCGGTATCCGTGACGGTCTGAAGATCGATCCAGTTGGGATCCGTAAGAGCCAGTTTGGCCTGAACCAAATAGGGCGGATTCCCGCCGGACCAGGAGAGGTCGATGTCGTCTCCACGGATACTGGCGGCAATCGCCCCCAACGGCGTGGCGGCGCCACTGTTGATCCGGATGTTGTCGAAGGCGGCCGTTTCGGTCCACCAGGAGGTGGCCGCCCGGATTTCAATGATCAGATCCGTTGACCCGGCCGGAAGATCGTAGGTGAAATCTGCAAACTGCTTGGTCAGCCGCCGGACAAAGTTCTCCTTCTGGTCAGCCAACCAGGGTTGGATGGCATTCTGGACGCCCTGGAAGTGCGCCAGGATCACCGGCGCGCTGGCCTCTCCCTGGGGATAGGCAACGACGTCCAGCAGATCATTGACCTCAAAATCCACCACTGTGGCCGCCAGGGCGATGGTCAGCTTCAGATTCTCCTTGCCTGCCACGTTCACCGGACTCAGCCGCATCGTCCGGTAGGCCTGACCGTCCGGATAAGCCCACTTGTTGAGACCCGAGGCACCGAAGAAACCAGTGCCCTCGAAGCCGGTAAACGACCCGCCGTCATAGAACGCACCTGCCGGGACATCCGAAGGACCATTGAGCAGGACAATCAGCGGCGCCTGGACCTCCACGTTCGGGCCGGTGGCGATGTAGGCCGTGACGGCCACTTCGGATCCCAGCTTCACGGGAGAGGTCCCGCCCGCCACACTCAGCAACTCCCAGTAGCCCGAGTCCAGAGCGTCATCGGGAATCTCGCCCGCCTGGGTCGCCACGGACAGCTCCAGACTTCCGCCTCCGGCAGAGTTATAGGAAACCACCGAGAAGTCATAGGACCCCGCCGCCGCGAAGGTCACATTGGCATAGACGATCTGGTGACCATGCGGACCCGGGTCCTCCAGCACGACATCCCCCGCCGTCAGACCGCCGCCATTGGTGTCCACCAGCAGGCGCGCCCCGTCGTCAGAACCGAGGGCAAATCGATAGGTTCCCGCCGCGGCGACGGACAGTTTCCCCGTTCCCCGGAGTCCCCACACCCCGGCATACCCTCCAGGAATGGCATTGTCATCCGCCCAACTCCCCGGACTGGCATCCGAAAAATCCAGCGAGGAGACCGTGCCGGCCGATTGGTCATGGGCTTTGGTGCCGGCAATCATCGCATCGACATCCGTGAGGCTCTGCACGGAAGGCGGCACGATTCGGGTCACCGTCGCCAGCGTGGTGGCGCCTTCGGGCAAATAAGACCCGACAATCTCAAATGCCTGATCGGCCGTGAAGGCGTCAAAACTGCCTGTCTTGCCACCAGCCGCCGGGTGCCCACCCGCGGCAATGGTCACTTGCCCGGGGGCGAAGATGACTGCCGATCCGATGCTACCGACCAGCATGTCGTCGTAGTCCGGCGAGTTCATGACAATCGCCGGCTTGTTCACCAGCACGAAACGACTGGGATTCGAGGCACCCGGTCCGTGAATGAACAGGTCTGCCACGACATCCTGCTCATCCGGGACACCGGCAATGTCATCGTCCACCACCGTATGTCCCAGGGCGGTCAATCGATCCGCCAGACCCTGAACAGCGGCTGCATTCGGGTGGACAACGACCGTCGCATTCTTCTTTCCGGAAAGCAGCCAGTCCACGCTGGAGTCCATCAGCTTAAGCACATCCTCGGTCGCCGTGGAGGCGTCGGCCGCCCGCCAGGTCAGGATCATGCGCCGAGCGGGGATCGCCGGATTCCCAACGTACGAGACGTCGAAACTGTGCCCCCAGAAAATGGGCCCCTTTTGATCGTAGTTGCCCAACTCGCTCTGGATTCTCGGCACTTCAAAGACATCACGTCCGGTGGTGGCGTAACGCTTCGGGGTGGCCGCCTCGCCATCGGTATTGAATCCCTCCTGATACAGCAGGGTTTGGCCCGATGCTGACCCGGCAAGGGCGGCGGTGAGGACCGCGCCCAGAAGGAGCCGATTCGGCATAAAATGGAGATAAGTTTGCATGGATTTTGAGCAGAAATGCGCCCCAGGCCCGGGTGAATGATTCCGAAATGCGGAGTCAATTCGAGGGAGAAGCGTTCTTGCTGGAAGTGAGTAGATAAGCCCATGACTCTCCACCAACAATCAAGCACAAAGGCGCCCCAATTCAGCGGGCAATCCGCCGGATGTGGAAATTCCGGCTGGCGCGAGTTCCTGAACCCCGCCTAGCGTGATTGCCGCGCTGCGCCATCGCGCCGCACCCATTTTCTGATGAGCACTCCTACCGGCGATATCGCCGTCATCGGCCTGGCCGTGATGGGCCAGAACCTGATTCTCAACATGAACGACCACGGCTTTACCGTCGTGGCCTACAACCGCACCACCTCCAAGGTGGACGAGTTCCTGTCCCATGAGGCCAAGGGCACCCGAATCATCGGGGTTCATTCCATCCCGGAACTGGTGGCCGCCCTTAAGCGTCCCCGGCGGGTGATGCTGATGGTCAAGGCCGGCGCGCCCGTGGATGAATTCATCGAGCAACTGCTGCCGCACCTGGAGGCTGGGGACATCATCATCGACGGCGGCAACTCGCTCTACGGCGACACCAGCCGCCGCGTAAAACTGCTGGAGTCGCGCGGCATGCTGTTCGTTGGCACGGGCGTGTCAGGCGGCGAGGAGGGGGCGCGCCACGGTCCGAGCATCATGCCCGGCGGCAGCACGGCAGCCTGGCCGGATGTGCGCGACATCTTCCAGGGCATCTCGGCCAAAGTGGACGGCGGCACCCCCTGCTGCGACTGGGTCGGTGGCGGCGGCTCCGGACACTACGTCAAGATGGTCCACAACGGCATTGAGTACGGGGACATGCAGCTCATCGGCGAGGCCTACAGCCTGATGCGCGACGGGCTGGGAATGTCTGCGGACGAAATTGCCGCCGTGTTCAAGGAATGGAACC
>JBDKKE010000221.1:0-11080 GCA_039796255.1 Verrucomicrobiota bacterium
CATCAACGGTGCGGGATCGCCGGTTTCCGGAACCCCGTTTGACGGGAACTGCTCCGTGGCCGGTGTCTGGTACACGGGCACGAGCTTTCCTCAGCAGTTCCGGAACACCTACTTCCATGCCGACTACGGCGCCCAGTGGATCAAGAGCCTGACCGTCGACGCCCATGGACGGCCGGATGCGGTCCGGGATTTTCTCAGCGACGGCGGGTCGATTGTCGCCGTGGCCGTTCACCCCATCGATGGCAGTCTCTACTACGCCTCCATGCCCAACTCGATACGACGGGTGACCTTTTCGGTGGGCGGCAATCTTCCCCCGGTCGCCCGCGCTGCAGTCGATCATTCCTTCGGTCCCGGACCACTGACCGTGCAGTTCACGGGAGTCGATTCGACGGATCCCGAGGGACTGCCGCTGAACTACGAGTGGGATTTCGGCGATGGAACGGCGCCCAGCTTTGAAGCGAATCCATCGCATACCTTCGAAGCGCCGATCGGAGTTCCCATACGGTTTACAGTGACACTGCGGGTAACGGACAGTGTGGATCAGAAGTCCTCGGTGACCCTCACCCTCTCGGTGAACAATAGTCCGCCGACAGTCGCCATCACCCAACCGCTGGCGGGTGGCAGGTATCCCATGTCCGGCGACTTCCTCCAGAATCTATCCGCCACCGTTGCCGACGCCGAGTCGGCCGACGAACAACTCCACTACGAGTGGCGGGTTTTCCTGCATCACAACAATCACGAACATCAGGAATGGGTCGATACCAACCACCTGGGCTCCGCCCTCCTCTCGCCTATCGGATGCGACGGGGTCAACATCTTCTACTATCGCATTGAGCTGACGGTGACGGACTCCGCGGGACTTTCGACGACCACCGACGCGGCCATTTTCCCCGAGTGTGGCGCTCCCGACAGTCCACCCGTGATATCGGCGATCCCTGATCATGTCGTTTCCGGGAATCAAAAGGTGGGTCCGGTCCGGTTTGCCATCGCTGACGCCGAAGTCGCTGCGGCTTACCTGGAATTGAGCGCGACGTCGTCCAATCCATCGCTGGTTCCACACCAGAACATTGTCCTGGGACTTGGGGGAGCGGTCAGGACGGTCACGGTCATTCCCGCTCCCGGAGTCAGCGGTTCGGCCACGATCACCATGGCGGTGAATGATGGGCCGAACACGACCCGCACCGCTTTCCGGGTGGATGTCACCCAGCAGGAGATTCAGCCCGCACGAACGGTCTGGCAGATTGGAACCGACAATAACCCGACGGTTTCCCCCTACAAACCCGCGGCGGAGTTCAGTCAGGAGAACAACCGGAATGACCTGAGGCCCGGCAAGGTAACCCGCCTGCCGGAAGACCCGGCCTACGAAGCGGCGACCAATCCGACGGCAGACGATGATTTCTACTTCGCCGGGAGTTATGCCGCCGGCTTTAATGACCTTGCCTCGGCCCTCACCGTGCCCAGCGACGAACCGGCTGCGGCCTGGGAACGGGCCCACACCCTCGGAGACAGAACCAATCGCCTGCATTTCATCCTGGGCGCGGACCAGGTGACGCCCGTCTCCGCATTCCGTCTCGAGTTCGAGTTGGTGTCGGGCGGATCCATTCTGGGCGGGGTGCTGCAACCGGGATTTGCCGATCACGACCTCGTGGTTCGTTTCCGAAATGGTTCCGGAGCCTCCACCGACCTACTCGCCCGACGGGTGTCCCTGTCGTCCCGTCTCAGGATCGACTTCTCCGCCGCAACCGTCGGAGCCTCTGCGGGCGCCAACTCCATTGAGATTGTCCGCACCGGTCCCGCAGCGCCCGGTGTGTCCTATTTCGTTCAGTATGATTTTCTCCGACTCGAGTACCAACGGGTGGGCAACTCCGGTCCTGTTTTGGCGATGCCGTCCCTTGCGAGGATTAACGAAGGGGAACTGTTTTCACTGACGGCTCAGGGAGTGGACGCCGATCTACCCGCCCAGACGTTGACCTACTCGTTGCTGACCGGGCCTCCGGGCCTGACCGTGACTCCGGACGGTGCGCTGATTTGGACTCCCACCGAACTGCAGGGACCGGGCTCCTACGAGGTGGGGGTTCAGGTGACCGACAGCGGTAGCCCGCCCATGAGCGCCTCCATCCATTTCTCCCTGTCGGTGGGTGAGGTCAATGCAGCCCCGGTACTGGCGACGGTCGCGCCGCAGACGGTGCAACGGTCCACCCCCTTCTCGCTGACCCTGAGGGCCACCGACGCCGATGTGCCGGCGCAAAACCAGACTTACTCGCTGGTGAGCGGGCCGGCAGGGATGACGGTGAGTCCGGGAGGGGCGCTGGCGTGGACGCCGACGGAATCCCAGGGGGTTGGCCGGTATGAGGTGGAGGTGCGGGTGACCGATGACGGAGTTCCGGCCCAGAGTGCGACGCGGCAATTCACGCTCGGGGTGATTGAAGTGCAAGAGCCCGAGGTGCGCACGGTCTGGCAGATCGGAACGGATAACAGTCCAGCGGTGACGCCCTACCGGCCCGCCTCGGAGTTCAGCCAGGAGAACAACCGGAATGACCTGCGTCCGGGCAAAGTGACGCGGTTGACCGGGGACCCGGAATACAACGCGGCGAGCAATCCGACAGCGGATGATGATTTCTACTTTGCCGGAGTGTATCCGGCCGGCTTCAACGGACTGGTGGCGCCCTTGTCGGTTTCCAACGATGAACCGTCCAGCGCCTGGGAGCGGGCTCACACCAACGGTGACCGGACCAACCGGTTCCACTTCGTGCTCGCATCGGACCAGGTGAGGGAGTCGTCGTGGTTGCGTCTGAATATTGAATTGGTCAATGGCGGCTCTCTCACCGCCACCACGGGGGTTGTCCCGGGCTTTGCCGATCACGACATGGTGGTCCGCTTCCGCAACGCCTCTGGGGTGGCGACCGAGCTCGTTGCCCAGCGGGTGTCGCAGACCACCAACCTGGTGCTCCAGTTTTCCGCCGCCGCCGTCGGGGCGATGGCCGGAGCCAACTCCGTGGAGATCGTGCGCAATGGTCCCTTCGCCTCCGGCGTTTCCTATTGGCTCCAGTATGACTACCTCCGCCTGGAATCCCATACCTCCGTGAATACGGCTCCCAGCCTGGAGGCGCCGGCCCTTCTCACGGTTGATGAGCGGAGTCTTCTCGCGTGGACGTTGAGCGCCACCGACGCCGATGTGCCAGCGCAGAGACTGACCTATTCGCTGGTGAACGGGCCGGCGGGGATGACTGTGAGTCCGGGCGGGGCGCTGGCGTGGACACCGACGGTAACCCAGGGGAGTGGACTGTATGAGGTGGAGGTGCGGGTGACCGATGACGGAGTTCCGGCCTTGAGTGCGACTCGGCAATTCACGGTCGAGGTGATTGAAGTGGAAGAGCCCGAGGCGCGCACGGTCTGGCAGATCGGAACGGATAACAGTCCAGCGGTGACGCCCTACCGGCCCGCCTCGGAGTTCAGCCAGGAGAACAACCGGAACGATTTGCGTCCGGGCAAGGTGACGCGGTTGACCGGGGACCCGGAGTACAACGCGGCGAGCAATCCGACAGCGGATGATGATTTCTACTTTGCCGGAGTGTATCCGGCCGGCTTCAACGGACTGGTGACGCCCTTGTCGGTTCCCAACGATGAACCGTCCAGCGCCTGGGAGCGGGCGCACACCCACGGGGATCGGACCAACCGGCTTCACTTCATGCTCGCATCGGATCAGGTGGGGGAATCGTCGTGGTTTCGTCTGAGTTTCGAACTGGTCAATGGCGGCTCTCTCACTGCCACCACGGGGGTTGTCCCGGGCTTTGCCGATCACGACATGGTGGTCCGCTTCCGCAACGCCTCTGGGGTGGTGACCGAGCTGTTAGCTCAACGGGTGTCGCAGACTACTAACTTGGTCCTCCAGTTCTCCGCCGCCGCCGCCGGGGCGATGGCTGGAGCCAACTCCGTGGAGATCGTGCGCAATGGTCCCTTCGCCTCCGGCGTTTCCTATTGGCTCCAGTATGACTACCTCCGCCTCGAGAGTTTCCCGGGGGGTTTGACCTCTTCCGGTGCCTTGGGACTCGCCAGGAATCACGGGATGAACTCCATCCATGACTCAAACCCCGCCAATCTGGTACCCGGAGATGAGGCAGGCATCATGGGCCAGGGTGTGGTTTCAGTATCCGGCCAGGAGTTTCTGACCCTCCGCTACGACCAACCGGAATCCGTATCCCGCGGGGTGCGGTACCGGGTAGAAGCGACCGCCGATCTCTCAAACTGGTCGGAAACGCCGGTGGAGGTTCTCGGGGTTGAAATCCAGGGAGGCCGGCGTACGACGACGGTTCGGGACGTGGTGGCCATCGGGTCGACCCCGATGCGCTTTCTCCGTCTGCAGGCGATCTCCGACGGTGTTGAAGCGAGCGGCGACCGCGAGGTTCCGCCCGCCGAGTAATTCGGTCGACGGGATCCGGCCTCCTGCCGTTGAAGTACACCCGCACCCGGCAGAACCGGATAGGGAATCGTGAAGTTGGCCGCATCCGCGTTTCTCCCGACGCCCGGTTCCCGCTAGGGTGACCCAGTGACGCGCGACTTCTCCTCTCCGTTCTGGCAGCGGATGTTCTGGGCGTTCCTCGGTGGAGTCGCCGCATCGGCAGTGGTGACCGCCGCCGTCGCCGAGGGCGGGTTGGCCTTGATGGTCCCCGCCTATTTTTACCCGAAGCCCGGCGGGGATTGGGAGCGCCTGACTGCCGCCGCCCGCCGCGTGCCGCTGGTGGCGATCCTGAATCCCAACAGCGGTCCGGGCTCAGCCACCGTCGCCGATCCGGAATATGTGCGGGCGGTTCAGTCGCTGCGCCAGGCCGGCGGGCGCGTCACCGGATACGTTTCCACGCGGTACGCACAGCGCCCCATCGCGGAGGTCAACGCCGATGTGCGGCGGTATCATGAGCTGTATCCCCTGGACGGATTCTTCCTGGATGAGATGTCGAACGACGGGAGGGCGGTCTCGGTGAACTATTACGCGGAGGTCTGCGAGGAGATCCGGCGCCTCAAACCGGCGTATCATGTGACCGGCAATCCCGGAACGCACACGCAGGAGCGGTATCTGAGCCGGCCCACGGTGGACACCCTGGTGACCTTTGAAGAGGGGACTGGTTATCCCGGATACACCCCGGACACCTGGAACCGTCGGTATCCCGCCCACCGGTTCTGTCATCTGCTGCACAGCGTCGTTGATGCCCCCGCGCTGACCAATGCCGTGGCGCTCGCCCGGAAGCGCAACGCCGGTTTCCTCTTCGTCACGGACGATCTCCTCCCCAATCCGTGGGACCGGTTACCGGTGTTCTGGGATAACGAGGTCAATCTGATCGAGTCTGCAAACCGCGCGGCCGCGGAGTCGGTGCCACCGAGGGTGGATTTGCGACGGCGAGCGGATGGCTTGGGCCGCCTTCAGTTGGACGGATCCGCCGGACGCTACATCGTCGCGCGCGGGCCCAGCCTGTCGGAATGGCTTCCCCTGGTCACCAACCTCACCTTTACCGGACAGATGGTGTTTGAGCCCATTCTGTGGAGTGCGGCGCCGGAGGTGTATTTCCGGGCCGCCGTGGAATGATGAGGGGGGGCGATGACCCGCCTACGGGGCGAGACGCAGGAAGCTCGGGGTGGCGCCAGGAGTCAGGCTGATGCCACTGGTGGCTCCGGGCACGTCGGCCCATTCGCCGGACGACAATGAAGTCCGCGCTTGCAGGGTTCCGGGACCGGTCCAGGTGAGGACCACCTGATCACCGGAAACCACGATGGCCACCGGCCCCAACTCCGCTGGCGGAACCGCGACGAAGGTGTAGTCCAGTCCACCGCTGTCCGGAGCCGTGTCGGTGGTGACGAAGCTGGAGTTCTCCGTCTCGAGGAAGAAGCGGATGGCCTCGCTCACGAACACCGGCAACTGGTCGGAGGCGTAACGTGCGGACCGGGAGATTCTCAGTTCGAAATCAATGCCGGTTCCGACGGGAGCCAGGGCGAAGTCCAGAGCGTCGATCCCGCCCTCGTTGAATCCGCCGTTCTTCTGCTGGTACCCGGAACCCTGCTGGAGGAGCAGTTCGGACCCGATGCCGTAGGTGCTGAATCCGGTATTCTCGGGATCTGCATCTAGGAAGAGGTTATTCAGGAAGGTTCCGGGATTTCCTGGGGTATGGAGGGTGAAGCGAACGTAGAGAAACTGGTCATCATTGGTGACCCGGATGTCGGCAAAGTCGGTGCCCGCCGTCGGCGCCTCCGCCGGGTCGCTGTGGGCAAGCGGAACATCAGCCCAATCGTCGAAGCGACCGTCCACGGCGATACTGGAGAGGAATCCGCGGCTGGATTCGGCGACGATCACATTTCCGAACAGATCCTTCACTCCGGTCACCGACAGGGTGTAGGCGGTCAGCAGTGTCTGATGGGAGGTCGTCAGGATGACCACCTTCGGATCGGTGGAATCGATGCTGGCGCCGAGAACGGTCAAACCGCCGCTCAATTGGTAATTGCCCGGCGTTCCCGCGGAGGTGGCGTTGAGGGCTTCCGAAAACGTGACGGTCACACGGTCAGGACTTCCGGTGAGGCTGGTGAGCGTGGGAGGCACGGGGTCGGACAGCACCGTCAGCCGCGCTCCACGGCTCAGGAGCGAGGGAGTGGCGGGATTGCTGACCTGGACTGAATAGCGCCCGGCATTTCCCGGCAGGACCGCGGGCAGCCGGTAGGTGGCGTCGGTCGCGTCGGTGATGGGAAACCCGTCCTTGAGCCACTGATAGGTGATCGGCGGTGAACCCGCCGCCGTCACGGCGAATACCGCCGGCGTCCCCTCCAGCACGGTGAGGTCGGCGGGAAGGGTAGAGTCGGTGAGAGTGACCGGAGTAACGTTCACGGTGAGTCGGACCTGACGGGTGGTGACGGTGCCCCCGGGATTGGAAATGCTCAGGGTGTAGACGCCCTCGTTGGACTTGAGCACGGGATCGAAGGTTAATGACGGTCCGGCGGCTCCCAGCAGGGGTAATCCATTCCAGGTCCAGGAATAGGAGAGGGGCGCTGTGCCCAGCGTCTCGGCGGTGAGAGTCACTTTGTCGCCGGCGGTGACGGTTTGGTCCGCGGGTTCGTCGGTGTTGACGAGGCGCACCGGATAACTGGGGGTGGCGGTCAGCGAGAGTCCGAACACCAGGTCTGCCGGACTGACGCTTGCCTGATGCAACTCGACCGACAGCACATTGGCACCAATCACCAGCGGGGCTCCTGAGATGCCAAAGATCTCGGGGCTCCCGGGAAGCGCCGGTCCACCGGTGGCCGCGGTGGCGGCAGTGAGTGGGCCGTCGGGCAGGCGCATCCGCCGCACTTCTGCGCCGTTCAGGTAGAGAACCGCTCCGTCGCTCAGCCAGTTGCTGACCGCGAAGACGAGTCCGGCGCTGGCGTAGTTCCAATCAAAGGTGGTTCGCAGATACACGGTGTTCGCGGCGCTGGCGAGCGGGGTGGTGATGGGGACGGGATAAAGGCCCGCATTCGGCGTGTAGCCGAAGAGTCCGGATCCGTTGCGCCACTCTGCGCCCGAATCGTCGTACCCCAGACGGGTCCAGTCGGCCCCTGGCTCCGTTCCCGAGTCATTCACCCGCCAGGTCGCGCCGGTGAGCGGGGCGAGCCTCAGGGCGCTGGTCAGTGGCAACGGAGCAGCAGCCAGGGCGTAGGGCAAACCCTCGCTGTCCGGAGCGGTTTCCTGACGGACAAAGTTGGAGCTTTCGGATTCCAGGAGCAGCACCAGGGAGTCTCCCCCGAAAACCGGCGCGGCGTCCTTGGAGTACGTGGCGGTGCGGGCGATGCGCAGTTCAAATTCGGTGGCCTCCCCCTCGGGTGCTGAAAGCCAGCCGAGGCCTTCCACCCCGCCCTCGTTGAATCCTCCGCTTCGCTCGTCGAATCCCGAGCCTCCCTGGATCAGGAGTTCCGACCCAAGCTGGATGGGAAAACCAGTCGCGGGATCAGCATCGGTGTCCACAAAGAGATTGGCCGTCGACAGAAACGGATTGGCGGCCCGCTCCAGGGTGAAGCGCAGATAAAGGAAGTCGTCGTCATTGGCGATCCAGATGCGGCGGTAGTCTGCGGACGTCGTGGAGTCTGCCGGGTCCTCGTGGGCGAGGGGCACTCCGGCCCAGTCGCCGAAGTCGCCGTCAATGGTGATGGTCTTGTAGGTGCCGGCGCGTGCCAGAAAAGCGGCGGCGAACGAGACCGTAAGGGCGGACTGCAGGAGGAGGCGATGGAGCGGGGGAATCATAACAGGACGGAGGGGAGACCTGGCGAGGGCCGCCATGATCACGGGGTTCATGATGCACCTTCTTCACCGAAACGGAGTGGAAATTCTCGTCGGGATGCGCTCGGGCTCGTGGAGGTTCCAAGATCCGCAGGGGAGTGAAAACGGCTGGATCTTTTGCCCCGGGAGTCGTAGTCCGTGGGTTATGAATCCCGTGGCCAATTGTCCCCGGTGCCACGCGGCGATGGAGGATTTCTCGGACCCGGTGCCCGATCCCCTGCCTCCCTGTTCGCAGTGTGGATGGTTGCCCAAGGGTCCGCCCCGGTCCGGGGTTTCGTGGGTGTTCCTGGCCCTCATTCCGGCCTGGTTTTTCGGCGCACTTCTGGCGGGAGCCATTACCGGTTATTCGCTGTTCTGGGCGCCTGTCCTCCTGATGCTATTGGGACCGGTGGCGGCCTTTCAGATCGCGCGCCGATCCTCCGAGGGGTGGTTGGTTTTCACCGCGGCCGCCATGGCGGGCCTGGCGGCGGGTTTGTTGCTGCCCGGGGATGGGCAGACTTCTGGACCCGGAAGCGCACGATTTCTCCTCGCGCTCAGCCTGGGAAGTCTGCTGACCGGTTGGTTCGTGGGCTGGCTGAAATATAGCTGAGTTCGGCAGCGCGAACCGTCTGTGGATTGCCCGATCAGGGAGGTGTTGGAACCACTTCGAGGAACTCTCCGGTGCGGGTGTTGGTCAGACGCCAGCGGTCCTCGGGTCCCTCCTGATCCAAGCTCCAAGGACGTTTCAGTTGGGCCTTCGGCGGCGAGGCGTCCACTGCGAACCACAGGACGCCCGCCGGTGCGGGCAGCCGGCCTCCGTGGATTCCGGCGCGCAGGGCGGAGGTCACCTGCCAGCGATTGGACGTCACCACGGCGGTGACCACGGGCAGGCCCTGCTTGGTGAACTGTACCAGCCGATCTGGGCCGTGGACCGCCACCAGCAATTCCCCGGCAAGTTCGGGCGCCTCCCGCCGCGGACGCCAAAGTGCCGGACTCTCACGAACGTCCCATCCGGGCTGGGACAGATCCACCGGCGGCAGTGCCGGCGCGGTCGCGCAACCGGAAAGCAGCAGTCCCACCACCGAGACCCAGAGACTCAGAGGAAAAGGGAACTGGAGAAAGGCATTGTTGAAGATCAGGAATAACGCTCCCCACGCATCTACCATCCCTGTGCCTCTGTGCCTCTGTGGTGCCTCCTCTCCCCCTTCATTTTCCCTCGCATTCTCCGTGTTCAGACCTCCGTGGTTCCTCATGCGGCCGGGGCGAAAGAGATGCGGGGTACCAATGGAAAACGGGCCTGGAGTTTGACCAGCGTGAAGAATACCCGCATGCGCCAGCGGAGTCGCCAGCCGCCCTCCAATTCGCCCGCCAGCACCGCATTGACCGCGGCGGCGAGGTTCAGTTTGGCGCGCGGTTCCAGGAAGAGTTCCATGAAGGGGGTGGTGTAGAAGTTCTCCACCATCTCCCAATAGATCTGCATGGCGGACCGGATCCGCCGCTCGTACGCCGCGAAGCCGGAACTTCCGTCATTACCGTCCCGCAGCGCCGAGAGGATGGCGTCCGCACCCAGCTTTGCGGAGAACATGGCCAGGAAAACGCCGCTCGAAAAAATGGGGTCGATGAATCCCGCCGCGTCGCCGACCCGCAGCACCCGCGGGCTGTGAAAGCTGCGGTTCCTGTAGCTGAAGTCGCTGGTCACGTGCATCGGCGAAATCCTCCGCGCCTGCTTGAGCCGGGCCGCGACCGGTGGATGGGACGCCACAAAGCGGGCGAAGGTGTCCTCGGGCGTCTCCGCTGCGGATGCCAGTTCATCGCGGTTCAGGACCAGTCCCACGCTGACCCGGGACGGTTTTCCGTCACGGCCGAGGTGCAGTGGGATCAGCCAGAACCATTGGTTCTCCAATCGTACGATGACGGTGTCCCCCGCCTTCTCGCCTGGATCGAGCGCGACATTCTCGAAGTGCCCGAACACGGCGAGCTTCCGGAGTTGGGGATTGGGAATCCGAAGGCCCTCCTGGTTGCCGGTGACGTTTCCCCGTCCCGAGGCGTCCACCAGGAATCGTCCGCGGACCTCGGTGACGACGCCCGAGGCATCGCGTGTTGTGACCGTCACCCCGTCCGCGTCGGCATCGACGCGTTCCACGGCGACCCCCTCCCGCACCTCTGCCCCGCTGGAGGCGGCGTGGCGCAGCAGAAGTTCGTCGAAGCGGGCCCTTTCCACCTGGAAGGCCTCGGTATGCCGGGTGAAGCAGCCCTGCCGGAAGATGAACCCGGTCCCCTTGCTGCCATTGCCGAGATGGAACTGGGCGCCCCTCTTTATCGGAAATCCCTCGCGCTCCAGAATCGGAAGCACGCCCAGTTCCCTGAAGATCTCGTGGTTGTAGGGCAGTAGCGACTCACCGATGTGGAAGCGAGGAAAGTATTCCTTCTCCAGCACCAGGACGCGGCGTCCGGCCAACGCCATTCGTGTCGCGGCACAGCTTCCCCCCGGCCCGCCGCCGATGATGACCGCGTCGTAGGGCTCGCTGGACATGACGTACTCAGGCTGCCACGACTGCCACCGGGGGCAAGGATTCGCGCGATTTGTGGGCGGAGTGGGTGGTCGCGACCCCCCGAACTGTTACCCGGAGCGTCCGGCGCTCCGTCGTCGGGACACTGAGTCGAGGGCGCGATCCAGAACCTCCTTCATTCCGGCCGAACGAAACGGCTTGCCCAGGCTGTCGTCCATGCCGGCGCTCCGCCGCTTCGCTTCGTGTTCCGGGGCCGCGTCGGCGGTGAAGGCAATGATGTAGGGTTCACCATATTTTCCCG
>JBDKKE010000222.1:0-6214 GCA_039796255.1 Verrucomicrobiota bacterium
CTTGCCCGCGCCGGCGCCGGCCAGGACCAGGGCGGGACCGGGGCGGGCGGTGACCGCGGCCAACTGCTGCTCATTCAGCTCACGGGCATAGTCGATGCGCAGCTCCGCCGGGGCGGCGGAAATATGGAGCGGGTACTCGCGCGACACAGGCAATGATTCAACCCCAACCCCTCGCGCTACAGAATGAAAAACTCCGAGGAAGAATGGCCATTCCCGCCCGTCCCGGTCTGGCTCATCCACTCTACGGGTGAACCCGCGTCACGACCGGCTCCGCGTTGACCTTTGGCGCCTGGGGTGTCCTCCTTGGGTTGCGTCGCTTCGGACGTCCGGATCTGAAGGACGGCAGGCACTATAGCCCAATTGCGAGCAACGACAGCGGTCCCTTTGCCGACATCGCTCTCCCGAAACGGACCTTCCCGCAAGATGCACCACCGGCACGACTCGAAGTGTAATCCGAAGGACGGCTCCGGCGTTGTGGCGATGTGGGCCATCCGATCATGAATTCGCTCCTACGCACCCTCACCGTTTGGGAACACCTGCCCGCCCAAGGGGCCCTCCGCCTTGGATTCGGCCTCGCCTGTCTGGCGTCCGCTGGTGGCGCAACTCTGTCGCTGGAAGGGGTCCACGTCGTTCCGCATATCCAGTCGACCGAGATGCGGTATCGTCAGAAACCCGACTTCAGTCTCGGTGCGCGGGTGGAGGTCTTCCTGCGCAATGCATCGGAGGAAACGCTGGTGTTCCCTCCCTCAGCCGACATTCGTCTGCGGGGACGGACGCCCGAGGAGTTATTGCAGGCCGACGAATGGGCTTGGCACGACTTCCCCCACGCTTGGTCGGATCAAACACTCCGCCTTCCGCCGGGTGCGATGACCATCTGGAGTTGGAACGGCAAGCGGGCGGAGTGGGGCACGAACACGCAGGCGGAGTTGGCGATCGACGTCGGCGGACAGACTGAACCCACTCGATTTCATGTGCCGGTGGACAGCCCGAACGTGTGGCTCTCGGCGATCACGTTTCTGGGCACGGAAGCCCAGGTACAGCCGGACTCGCTGGTTTTCCACGCGGCCAACCGCACCTCTGGCCCTCTGCGACTCGAAGCCTGCCGACTCTGGCTGCCGGAGAGCCACGCCACCTGGCGCGCGCTCCTTCCACAGCCATGGATCAGCCATCGTCTCGAGCGGTTTCCCGATGACGGAATCATTCCCGCGAACGGTCGCGGCGGAGCCCGCGTTCGCACGGGTCCATTGCCCCTCACCGATGCGGCGCTGGAAGTGAAGCTGTCCGACGCTGCCGGAAAGCCGGTCATCGTCTGGGCCCATCAGCGCATCAAGCGCGAGATGTTCGACCTCAGCGGCGGTTGGGTGGCCTCGAAGCTGGGGTCCAGCAACACCCTGCACGCGGAGCCGTATCTGCAAACTCTGGCGCGGATGCACATCAACGCCGGCATGCACCAGCATGTGCCTGGGTATTCGGATACGCCGCTTTTCAGCAGGTATCCGCTCAAGTACATGAACCGGCTGCAACCCTTTGATCAATACGATACGGATGCGATGAGGTCCCGCATTCACGCCGTCGAGTTCCTGGGCGAACCGCAGTATGGTGGGGGCAAGCCCGTGCCTCCGCAGGAGTGCTGGAAGGCCCTGTCCCTCTATGCCCCGACACGCCTGCCGACGTCCCTGACGCACAGCGAGGAACGCATCTGGCGGTTCTACGCCGGACTCGCGGATTACCCCCACTACGATGCGTATCGGGTCACCGCACCGTCACCCGACGCCTGGGGTCAGTATGACCGCTGGGGGGGTCAGCGCATTCGCTGGGGTGCGCCGTTGGAAACCATTGGCGAAATGTCGCGCTCGTTGCGCGAACTCAACCGGCCGCGTCCGGTCGCCTACTGGTCGCAGGGACCCCATCATGACTGGAACGGCTACGGCGGACGGAAACGCGGTTCCCCGACGCCGGACGAGCTCCGCCTCCAGGCCTACCATGCGCTCGCCAGTCGCATCACCTCGCTGTATTGGTTCAACCTGAGTCTGCACTCGCTGGTGAAGTATCCTGATCTCATCGAGCCCATGACCCGCGTTGGCCGCGAGATTCGCATGCTGGAGAAGTTCCTGATGGAAGGCGACGCCACGAGCCATGAACGCGTGTTGCGGGACGGCCAGCCGGATTGGGACCTGGACGTCGTGGCGGGACCCGCCGGAGCGCTGCTTTTCGCGCTCGACCTGGCCTACACTCCGGATCCTGACGAACGCGTTTTCAAGTTCGCTCCGCCACGGGAGGTCACCCTTCGCTTCCCGTTGCCCGCCTACCTTCGCGCGCCGGCCGAAGTCTTCCGAGTCGATGCCGACGGCGTCACTCCGGTGGAGCAGAAAGTGAATGACGGTGGCGTGGAGATTCGCGACCGCGTCAGCCGCGTGGCGATCTACGTGGCTGCGGCCAAAGAGGGGGAGCGCGCCCGCATTGAGTCGCGACGTCTGGAATTGAAGGCCAAGGAAGAAGCCCTCGGTTTCGATCCAGCTGGGAAGCCCTCCGACCTGGGCTTGTTGCAGGAGATGGCTCGAAGGGCAGAGAAATGAAGAGGTTCGCCTTCGTTCCCCTCACGATTCTGTCCGTTGCCATTGCGCGGATCGCCCTGCGCTACTTCCTGGCTCCGGATGCCGCACCGTTGTCTGGCTGTGCTGGGTGCCGAACGCCCTCGTGGCCGAGTTCATTCTTCACGCCCGATCTTCGGGCGACAGACATCGCGGCCGTGAAGTTGGTGAGGGGCGGGTTTGAGCGTCGGCAACGCAACCTACGAGGGGCCGTTTTGGAATGGCCGATATCGGGGACGAATCGTTAGCTTCAGCCCATGACTCCACGCCCGGGCCAGGAACCTATCGGCGTCATTGGCCTCGGCCTCATGGGCGCCGCGCTGACGGAGCGACTGCTGGAACAGGGTCATCGTGTCGCCGTCTGGAATCGCACCCGCGCGAAGGCGGCTCCCTTGGTCGCCCAGGGTGCGGAATGGAGCGATAATCCGCTCGCGACGTGCCGGCGCGTCATCATCAGCCTCTACACCACCGAGGTGGTGGAGACGGTGCTCGCCGAACTGGAGTCCGGACTGCACGCCGACCAGATTCTGATCGATACGACGACGGGTGAACCCGGTCACGCTGCAGCGTTGGGGGCGCGTCTGGCGGCTCGCCGGGTCCGCTACCTGGACGCGCCCATTTCCGGTTCGAGCGAACAGACGCGGCGCGGCCAAGCCACGGTCCTTGTGGGCGGAGACCGCGAATCCTTCGACGCCTGCGCCGATTTGTGGCGGGTGATGGGGGCGACCGTCTTTCATGTGGGCGCTTGTGGAAGTGCGGCGCGCATGAAGCTGATCACCAATCTGGTTCTGGGGCTAAACCGTGCGGTTCTGGCGGAAGGATTGGTCTTCGCCGAGGCGCTCGGCGTGCCGCCAGCCGCCGCCCTCGAGGTGATGGCCGGCAGCCATGCCTACTCAAGAGTCATGGACGTGAAAGGTCGCAAGATGGTCGAGCGCGACTTCTCGGTTCAGGCCCGCCTCTCGCAGCATCTGAAGGATGTGCGTCTCATGCTGGATGCCGCGTGCGCGACGGGTCTCGCACTGCCGTTAACCGAAACCCATCGTCGTCTCCTGGAGCAGGCCGAGGCCGCGGGGTTGGGCGGGCAGGATAACAGCGCGATCATTGAGGTTCTGCGACAACCGAAGCCGGCTCCTGCGTCATGAGTGCGCCCGCCCTGCTTTCACGAGCCCGCTATGGCGTGCTGTTCACAGCCATCGGCGCCTTGTTGTTTGATGGCGTCGAACTGGGCCTGATGCCCGTGGCCTCCTTGTCGGTGTCGCAGAGTCTGCTCGGTGCCGCCTTCACTCCGGCGCTGGGGGGAGATTGGTTCGCGCGGTTCACCGCGGCCCTGATGCTTGGCGCGGCGCTCGGGGGAATCTTTCTTGGCAACCTGGGGGATAGGATCGGCCGCACCCGCGCGCTGGGCGTGAGCGTCCTGTTCTACTCCGTGTTCGCCGGGCTCGGGGCATTCGTAAAGACACAGGAACAGATGCTGATACTCCGGTTTCTGGTCGGCCTCGGGGTGGGCGGGGTGTGGCCAAATGCCGTGGCGCTCGCAGCGGAATGCTGGCCCGACAAGTCGCGTCCCATCATCGCCGGCTTGATGGGCGCCGCCTTGAACGGGGGTATCCTCGTGCTGTCGCAGATCGCCCGAACCTGGCACATCACTCCCGAATCGTGGCGCTGGATCTTTCGGCTGGCGGCCGTACCCGCGGTTCTGGGCGTGCTCGCGTTGACGGTGGTTTCGGAATCGCCGCTGTGGCTGGCGTCCCGAAACGCTCGCCGGAAAAACGAAACCCCCGGCTCCGGCGCCCCGCGGTCCGCTTCTGCCCTGCGCGAACTCCTCCGCCCACCGCTGCTGCGCCTCACGCTGATGGGCATTCTTCTTGGCTCCATCCCGATGGTCGGCGCGTGGGCTGCGAGCAAATGGATGATTCCCTGGGCGGACAAGGTCGGCGGCGCGACCGAGGCGGGCTACAAGGCCATTACCCAAGGCTGGTGGGCGCTGGGTGCGGTGCTCGGCAGTTTCACCGGAGCGCAGGTCGCCTCGTGGCTCGGACGCCGCCGCGCCTATGCGATCATCAGCGCCGGTGCGACGGTCCTCACGTCGTTGATGTTCCTCGGCACCGCCCCGCTTCAGGCATCGTTCCTGCCGATTGTCTTCGCGCAAGGATTCGTCGCCACGTTGTTCTTCGGCTGGCTGCCGCTGTATTTGCCGGAGCTTTTCCCCACGCACGTGCGCGCAGCCGGCAGCGGCATCGCCTACAATGTCGGCCGCTTCGCTACCGCGTTGGGCGTGCTGGCCGCCGGCGCACTCTTCGCGGTGATGGGTGGTTCGTATCCCAAGGTTGGGGCAACCTGCGGGCTCATTTACCTGCTCGGCCTGATCGTTATCAGGTGGGCGCCGGACACCACCCAACGGAAACTCGACGCATGAACCCGCATTCAAGAATTCCCAACTTGAAACCAGGAAGCCTGCGTGTCGCCGCGGGTCAGATGATCTTCGCCGACTCCATCGACGGCAACGTCGATAAGATTGAGCGCGCCGCCACCCAGGCTGCTGCGGAAGGCGCGGACGCCGTGCTCTTTCCCGAATGCGCCACCACCGGCTATGCGTGCGACTTCGGTGCGCTGAAGCCTGCAACAATTCGGCAGGCTCTTCGCTCGGTCGCGGCCGTTGCCGCCAGGCTCCGGGTCAATCTACTCGTCGGCAGCCCGATCTTCGCGGGACGAAGGCTCTACAATGCGCTGGTGGTCTTCGACCGGCGCGGGCGACTCGTCCACACTTACGCCAAGTGCCAGCTCGTCGAGACGGATCGTCGGTGGTTTACGCCCGGCAACGGCCTTTCCCTGTTCGCGATCGATGGCGTCCCGGCGACGGCCATCATCTGCCACGAGCGTCGCTATCCGGAACTCGTCCGAATTCCCGTCATGGCCGGTGCTCAGATCGTCTTTCACCTGAACGCCGGCATGGATACGCTCGCTGTCTCGCGGACCAAACGCCGCGGCCGTGATGGCATCGCCGTCCGCGCCTTCGAGAACGCCGTCTATTACGTCTTCAGCAACTCGGTCGGACCCCAGGGCGGCGGCAAGTGGTCCGCTGGCGATTCAAAGATCGTCGCGCCGGATGGAGCGTTGCTCCAACTCGCGGACAACCGCCGCGAAGGGGTGATTGTGGAGACGCTCGAACTGTCCCGTGCGACGCGGAGGTATGTGTTGGATGGTTTGGAGCATCCCCGCTTTCTCGTTCCACACTGGCGGCGAATCGTGGCCGAGGTGCGTCGTCGCGTCCGCCGTTCCGATCGCGCCTTTCAACACGGGTTCGCCCAGGACAAGAGCGTATGAACCCGCGACCCTTCCCCACCGATCTTGAGTTTTCGGAAAGGCTCTAAGTGACGATTCTCGGTGGCAATGCGCGGCAACTATTCAAGTTATGAACTATCGTTGCTTGGTCTGGATCTACGCATGGCTCGCACTCGTTGATGCCGGTCAGTCGGCGAGTTTCAACGATCCCAACGCGGACCGCGACGCACTCCCCACCGTGCCGGCCGGCTTCGAGGTCTCGTTCTTTGCGCGCGAGCCGCTGGTTCGGCAGCCGTGCTCGATGGCGTTCGATGCGAAGGGACGGCTCTGTGTCGGCATGG
>JBDKKE010000223.1:0-3879 GCA_039796255.1 Verrucomicrobiota bacterium
GGTTCGCGGACGATGCGGCGTCCGGCGAACTCACTGACGATGGCGGAATCCTTGGCGGACAGCAGCTTCTTGAGCAGCGAGCTTTCCGCCTCGTCGGAATGCGCCAGACGGTACACGTATCCCTCCTGCGCCCGGTAATCGAGGGAGATGTAGGTGGGTTCCGGCCCCGCGCTGAACACCCGGATCTTGCGCATGCGCTCCGGACTGATCCGGCTGGCGGTGAGATTTGCCACGCAGCCGTTGGCGAAGCGGAGACGGGCGTTGGCGATGTCCTCGCTCGTGCTCAGCACCGGAATGCCCACACCCTCCACACTCACCAGCGGCGACTTCACGAAGGCCAGCACCACGTCCAGGTCGTGAATCATCAGGTCCAGCACCACCCCGATATCCGTGCTCCGGGCGGGATACGGGGACAGCCGGTGGCACTCAATGAACCGGGGATGCTGTGCCACCTTCTCGAGATAACTGAAGACCGGATTGAACCGTTCCACATGTCCCACCTGCAGCACGACACGGTGCTGGGCGGCGAGCTCCACCAGTTCGGTCGCCTCTGCTGCGTTGTCCGCCATCGGTTTTTCGATGAGCAGATGCCGTCCCCGGACGAGCAGCGGACGGGCCAGCGCCGCGTGGGTGACGGTCGGCGTCACGAGGGTGAGGGCATCCGCCGCCGCCGCCGCCTCCTCCACACTGGCAAAGGCCCGCACCCCGTGCTTGCCCGCGTGCATCCGCGCCGCCTCGGCGTTGACGTCATAGACGCCCGCAAACTCGCAGACCCCCAGGCGCGCAAGTTCCGCGAAGATGCGGGCATGCTCCTTTCCCAGGGAACCCACGCCCAGTACGGCGACTCTGACCAGTGAAGACATGGGCAGACGCTAGGTAACCGCCAGAGAATTGGAAGGCGTCCTTGAGGCCCGGGACGCAGGTCCATGGTTTGGAGCTTGAGACTTGGCGCCAGGGACTTCTCAGATATGCCATGCGCTTCGGCCCCCTCCTTCGCCCCCTCCTTCGCCCCCTCCTTCGCCCCCTCCTTGCGTCCCTGCCCCTGCTCATCGCCACGGCCGGACTCGCGGGCGCGGAAACGCTGTTCGTCGCCACGCCGCTCACTGAGGGGGATTTCACCGGGGGAATCGAGGGACCTGCCTGCGACCGCGATGGCAACATTTACTGCGTCAGCTACCGGGAGGCGCGCAACATCGGGCGGGTGTCCCCCGCCGGAAAGGCGGAGCTGTTTGTGGCCCTCCCGGAAGGCAGCGCCGGCAACGGCATCCGCTTCGACCGTACGGGCGATCTGCTCATCGCCGATTACACCGGTCACAACGTGCTGCGGGTGGATGCGAAGACGCGGGCGGTGACGGTGGTCGTCCACGAGCCGGCCATGAACCAGCCCAACGACCTGGCGCTGGCTCCCGACGGGACTCTGTACGCCAGTGATCCGAGCTGGAAGGCGGGGACAGGACAGGTCTGGCGCATCGACAAGGCGGGAAAGGCCCACCGAGAGGTTGCCGACCTGGGAACCTCGAACGGAATTGAGGTGAGTCCTGATGGCCGGACCCTCTACGTCAATGAAAGCGTGCAGCGGAATCTCTGGGCTTTCCCCATCGCGGCCGATGGCTCGCTGAAGGAACGGCGACTGTTGAAGAAGTTCCCCGACCACGGTTTCGACGGCATGCGCTGCGACGTGGACGGCAATCTCTACATCACCCGTCCCGGCAAGGGCACCGTGGTCAAGGTCACCCCCAACGCAGAGGTCCTGCAGGAAATCGACGTCCTCGGCGAGCACCCGACCAATCTCTGCTTTGGCGGTCCTGACGGGCGGACCATTTACGTCACCGAGGCGAAAACCAAACGTCTCGTGAAGTTCCGCGTGGACCGCCCCGGACGCGAATGGAAGGGCGGCGACCGCCCGTGAGGGAAATGGGACTGTCGAGGGGTGCTGCGGATCAGCGCACGGTTCCTTCTCCCGGGTCCCCTCCGTGAAAATCCGTGAAATCCGTGTCTCCCCTCCCCTTCCCTTCCCTTCCCGGAATTTCAGCGTCGCAGCACAAACCCCGCCTCCACCCAGTCGGCGAAGTCCTCCCGCGAACCGTCGCCGGCATCCGTCGCCACCAGACTCAGGATCCGGGCCTCCGCAGGAATCGGAATGTCAAAGCGCCACGCCGTGGACAGGACGCGCATCACCGGACTCGCCGCCGCCTCGCGCCCGTCGATGAAGACCTTGAACACCACGCTGGGGTACTTCGCCAAATTGGACCCGTTGCTGATGCGCACCCCATTCTCATCCGCACCGGCCAATCCCACGAACCGCGCGTAGCCGGGCTTCACCTCGTAGGTCAACGCGCAGGGAGCGTGAACTCCCATGCCGTGTTCGAACGTCTGCCGGTTGATCCGCAGCTCCTGTCCCAGGTTGGAGCGGTCCTTCTGCGGGACCTGGGTGTTGCCGGAGTACCGGACCACTCCGCCATACGTGTGGCCGAAGCCCACGTTGCGAATCGGCGTCAGGTCCCCGAGATACACGTCCGGCGACGGCGGTGGAGGGGACAGGCGCGCAAAGGCGCCCTCGGATTCCAGGCAAACTGCGCGTCCATCGCGAAACGCCGACACCCGCAGCCGGGTGCTGTCGGCGACGGTCAAGGGCGCTTCATAGCGCGCCGAGTTCGGGCCGGGAATGGACCCGTCGAGCGTGTAGCGAATGTCGGCGCCGGGCTGCAGGGGCGCGGACAGAGTCACGATGACCGGCTGTTCAAAGAGGTGCGGACGCTGCGGTGTTCCCCAGGGTGTGATCCGCACCGGATCCAACACCCAGTTGGGATCCCACCGACCCATTCGCGCCAACTCCTCCTGGAAGTGGATCGTTGGGGCGAGGTGCTTTTCGAAGTGCTCCACCACCTGCTCGGTATTGAGGTCCGGGGTGAAGTTCCGGGCCGGATCATATCCCGGATGCGCATCCGTCATGTCCCGCGCCAGCACACAGCGCAGACCGGCTGATTTCATGGCCTTCAACCCCATCGGCTTGCCCAGCAGGCAAACCTGGGTGTGGAATCCGACGTAGATCAGGTGCGTGAGACCGTACTTCCGGCAAATGGCGTACACCTCCGCCTGGGTATCGGGCATCAGGTCCCCATCGCCTATCCGCAAACCCGGATGCATGCCGTCCCATCCATAGTTCACCGCACAGCGCTCGCGTCCGCAGGCACATCCTCCGGCGTCGGGCACGGGCGGGCAGGTCACCTCCATCACCGTGGGCACCGTCACCGGGGGAAGTGCGAAGACGGCCTCGCGTTGCGGGTACCCCGCATAGTTCTCCACCACATCGCTGGGACAGAGCATCACGGTCATGCCCAGGGCCCGGGCAGCGTCGAGGGCGTGATTGATGCGGGGAACGATGGCGTCCACCCGCATGGTTGCCGTCTTGCACCAGTGAAAGTTCCAGACATCGACAGCGATCACCCCCACGCGGCGGGGATCCACCCTCTCGGATGATTTGAGAATCGCTCCGGTCTCCGGACTCCGCGTCTGAAAGGTGAGGTCCAGTTCAGCGGCACGAACCGTCGTCATGACAGGAACGCCGCCCAGCAGCGCCACGATAATCCTCAAAAGCAGTAACGTTCGCCCGTACATGGAGTCCGATCGTAGGGAAGCGTCAAAGAAATCAAAGAGCTCCTGCGCCCCTTTCCGGCGGAGGGAAGAGTTTTACGAGTCCCCAATTTCCCCCGTTGCGTCCTAGCACCTCCCATCGGGGATCGCGGGAAGCCCACACGCCCAATGCTACCCACGTTCCCCTCAGGTGACTCCACCAGCGCTGCGGGAACAGTCAGGGACTCACGAAGTTCGTCCCTCCGATGCCCCCCCCCTTCCGGCGGAGGGAAGAGTTTTACGAGT
>JBDKKE010000224.1:0-4141 GCA_039796255.1 Verrucomicrobiota bacterium
CGTCCGCCGCTGGCGCGGGCGACCGACTGGGTCCAACTGCCGGACGGTTCCCTGCGCGAGACCAACACCATGCCCCAGTGGGCCGGTAGTTGCTGGTACTATCTGCGCTATCTGGACGCCCGGAACGGGGACCGGTTCGCCTCCACGGCGACGGAATCCTACTGGATGACTCCGCCCACGCCGTCGTCCCCATCCTCATCCCCGCTGCGGCCGGGATCTCCGGGAGTGGATCTGTATGTGGGGGGCACGGAGCACGCGGTGCTCCATCTGCTGTACGCCCGCTTCTGGCACAAGGTCCTCTTCGACCTCGGTCACGTCTCCACTGCCGAGCCCTTCTTCAAGCTGGTGAACCAGGGGTTGATCCTGGGAGAGGACGGCCAGAAGATGTCCAAGTCGCGGGGCAATGTGGTCAATCCCGATGAAGTGCTGGCAGAGTACGGAGCGGACGCTTTCCGCCTGTATGAGATGTTCATGGGGCCGCTGCAGGAGGTGAAGCCGTGGAATACGGCGGGTGTGTCCGGCGTGTATAAATTCCTGGGCCGCGTCTGGCGCCTCTTCGTTGACGAGGACACGGCAACCGAGTTTGAACAGGCCTGCGCGGCGGATCCCTCGCAGGCGGCGATTCATGCGGCAAAGATCCGGCTGGCGGCCACTGTGCAGGACGTTCCGGCGGCCGCCTTTCATCTCAAGCCGCTGCATGCCTGCATCCGCAAAGTCACCGAGGATCTGGAGGCGCTGCGCTTCAACACGGCGATTTCTGCGCTGATGATTTTCGTCAACGAGGCGATTGCCTGGGACGTCAAGCCGGTCTCCGTGCTGCGAACGTATCTGCAGTTGCTGGCGCCCTTCGCGCCCCATGTGAGCGAGGAACTGTGGGAGATGCTGGCGACAGGCGCCGGTCAGGCCCCGTCCTCGCTGTCGTATGCCGGGTGGCCGGTATTCGATCCTGCGCTCCTCGTGGAGGACACGCTGGAGATTCCAGTGCAGGTGAACGGCAAGCTGCGGGACGTGATCCGCGTTCCCGCGACTGCCACCCAAGCTGAATTTGAGGCCGCCGCCCTCCGATCGGAGAAGGCCCAGCCCTTCCTGGCGGGCAAGGAGGTTCGCAAGGTGATTGTTGTGCCCAGGAAGTTGGTGAACATCATCGTGGCCTGAGGCTGCCCCTGAACGCCGGGAGCGGGAGGTGCGGAGTTCGGCAATCGCTCGGATTCCGGCGGCGACGCTCGGGCCACCTGGGTGCGGAACTGCCAACGGGGGCGAGAGGTGCCCCCTCCAACAACTGCGCTATTTCTTTCACTGGCATCCCTGTGATAGGGTTCCGTGCGTGCGGATGTTTCTAACGCCAGCCGAACGCGGGGTTCTCACCGCAGTTCTGTTCCTTGTCGTGTCCGGTCTGGCCGGACAGGCGTGGCTGAGGTCTCATCCTCCCCAGCCGCTGGCGCCCCTGCCGGTGGCCGCGACCCTTTCGCGCTGACCATGCCCAAAGTTGATTTCGACACCGCTCTGACGCCCCTCCTGGAGCGCGACTCCCGATACGGCCGGGGTGCGTACCATTTTGTGCGTGAGTCGCTGGATCACACCCAGGCCCTGATTCTGCGGCGTGGGGAGACGGCACCCCGGCACGTGAGCGGGCGGGAGTTGCTGGAGGGAATCCGCGACTATGCCCTCGAACAGTTTGGTCCGATGGCATGCACGGTCTTTGAGGATTGGGGAATCCGGACCTGCGAGGACTTTGGCGAGATCGTCTTCGGCATGATCGACCTGGGAATCCTTTCCAAGACCGAGCAGGATTTTCGGGAGGACTTCAAGGACGGCTTCGACTTCGCCGCCGCCTTCCGGCATCCGTTCGTTCCCCGTCGGTCGAATGCGACCGCGACCCCGGCCTCGGTGGGATCCTCGGAATGAACCTGGTCATGCTGCGGATCCCCGGGCCCGCGGCTCGTCAGGCCAGGTGAACCGAAAGGTCGCGCCGGATCCTTCCTCGGACTCGACGGTGATCCGCCCACCGCGGGTTTCGATGATCCGTTTGACCAGCGAGAGTCCGATTCCAGTTCCGGGTATCGGAGATTTGGGGTCGAGGCGCTGGAAGATCTGGAAGATCCGCGCGTGATGCCGGGGATGGATTCCGGGACCATTGTCACTGACGGCAAACTCCCAGCCCGTCGGTTGGCGCCGGGCGTCCACGGCAATTCTTCCGTCCGGGCGGCCGATGAACTTCACTGCGTTGTCCAGGAGGTTTTGAAACACCTGCTTCAACTGCTGCGGCTGACCCGGGACGAGCGGCAGAGAGGGAGGGACCTCAAATTGGACGCCCTCCGGACTGGCCAGGCACTGGATCACTCCGTGGACAACGTGCCCCGAATTCACCATCGCCTCGTCCTCCTGCGCGTGCCCGATGCGGGCGTAATCGAGGACGCCATCGACCAGCGCGTGCATCTCCTGGACGCGTTGTCGCAGTTTGTCGCAGAGCGCGACCCCCTCAGGCCCCAACTGGCGGGAATGGTCCTGGGCCAGCCATTCGGAAAGCAGGCTGACGCCGCGCAGGGGCGCCTTCAGGTCGTGCGACACCACATAGGCGAACTCCGCGAGTTCGCGGTTGGCGGCCTCGAGTTCAGCGGTCCGGGCCTGGACCCGTTCCTCCAGTTCGGTGTGGGCACGGCGCAGCGTCAGGGCGGCAAGGCGATGTTCCGTGATGTCTTCGGCGGTTCCGATGCTGCCCCGCACGGCCGCGTCGGGACCGCAGTTCGGCGAAATACGCGTGCGGCACCAGCGTTCCGCAGGGGGCGCCGTATGGACGCGAAATTCGGCGCTGAACTCGTGGCTGTGCCGGAGGGCGCCCTGCCAGTCGGCCAGCACGCGTTCCCGGTCCTGCGGATGCACCATCTGCCACCAGACTCCCCGGGGTTGAGTCGTATGGGTCAGTCCGGCGATCCGCCGCCACTGGGCGCTGGTGTAGGTCAACCGGCCCGAGGCGTCGGTGCGGAAAACCCCCAACAACGTATGGCTGATGAGCAGGTTGAACAGCTCCGCATTTTCCTGGAGGGCCGCCTCGGTGCGCTTCTCCCGGGTCAGATCCCGGAAGAAACCCCGCAGGAACAGGACGCGCCGGTCCTCGACCCGGGCACTGGTGAATCCCTCGACGGGTACCTCGCGTCCGTCACGGGCCTGAAAGACGATCTGCACGTCGGTCTTGGCCGATTCATGGGCCGACTGGGACAACCATGCCTCGCACACGGCGTGATCGGCACGGCGGGTGACGTCAAAAATCGATAGTCCGGGGATCTCCCGGCCTTCGTAACCCAGGGACTCCCGCCAGGACTGGTTGGCGAAGAGCACCCGGCCAGCGGGGTCAACGATGAGGATCAAATCGCCCGCCCGCTCAAACAGGTCCAGAAAACGAAATTCTCCATCGACGGGGAGTCCGGACGCCCCGGGAATACCCTCCAATTCAGACCGGGGTTGGGAAGGTGAGGGGAGGGGGATGTTCATCGTTCGCGGACGATTTGATTCCGTTGTCGTGATCGCGAAACCACACAACGCCAGTCGGTTCGGGAAATCTGGCCAGTGACCTCCGATGCTGGGGTCAGGCTACGCGGGTCCTTCGCGTCCGACAAGCCTGCGGAAATGATACGACTCCCAGGGCTGTGGTCGGTGGAGCCGTGAGGGGCATTTGGCTCCGGGGGGCGAAATGTCCGTAAGGAAACCCAGCGGCAAGTCTCGCCAAGCCGTCCGAGGTGGAACTATTCTCGCTCTCACCAGTTCGAGTCGGTCACCTCTTCCCTAAGTGCTGGCCGATCCGTTCACCGCCCTGCCGATCCGGCCGGCAGAGAAGTCTGGAACATGCGGGCGCCCCTGCGCCTCGCTCCAGACCGCCGCGCTAGTCCAATGGGAGGGGGAGGCCTGCACTCATGAGCACGAACACTACCATCGTGAACGCCCCGTCCAGCCGAGACAGCCTGATCACCTGTCGGAATAGCCAGGGTGCCGCGGTTCGGGCCACTCCCTTGCGCATGACCCGCCATCTGGCGGTGTTCGAGGTGTACAACCCGTTTAGCATCGTGCAGTTGTCGGAGGTCCTGAATCCGTTTCGGATCGTCATGAACGACCGGCTGGTCTATTCTGGAAGGGCAGTGGTCAGCAG
>JBDKKE010000225.1:0-4603 GCA_039796255.1 Verrucomicrobiota bacterium
CCACTTGATGGGGTCGGGGGGTATTGGGGACGGGGTCAGGGAATGATTTCCGAATTTGGGAAACGCGATCGGTGTCAATCCTTCCTCCCTGCCCGTGATCCTGGCTGGTGAGCAACCAGGGTTCCAGGCTTGGGGGCGAAAATCGCGGGGTGATCGGGGGCAGGTTCGCTCCTGCGGGCAACCTTGGCGGCAGCGGGACCGGACCGGAGCAAGCACTGGAAGCGACTAACCCCATCCCTCGCGCGCGGCGCTAAAGCCGTTCCTTCTTCGAGCTTCCCTGCGCGCGCAGGTCTGGTCCCGCGGAGCCCAGCCCGGGACGCGGAAACCATCCTGCCATCCCACGAATAGGACCTTCCGCCACCACCCGCTGATCCAAAATCGAGAACCATTTCCTGCCCCCGTTTCCGGCCGCCTCGGTGCGGACCGGGGGCTCGTCATGCAGTGAGTCAGGTATGGCTCCAGTCGGGTCCCGATTGACGGGGCTCGGGGCGCTCGCGAATGCTCGTGGGCATGATCCCTATCCGCGCTGCGGGTTCCCTAGCGCCTTTGGTCGCCTCGCTACTGCTCGTCTCGGCGTTGCGGGCGGAGTCCCCCAAGCTCCCTGGCGTCGGGGCGGCTCTTCAGGAACAGATCAACCGCCACGAGATCGCCGGCGCGGTCACGATGGTCGTCTCGAAGGATCGAGTGCTGCACCTCGAGACCACCGGACTTGCCGATATGGCGGCCCATAAGCCGATGCAGGCCGACACGGTGTTCTGGATCGCCTCGATGACCAAGCCGATCACGGCCACCGCCGTGCTCATGCTTCAGGACGAGGGCAAGCTGGACGTCCACGATCCGGTCGCCAAGTACTTGCCCGAGTTCGCGAACCTCAAGACTCCGTCCGGCCAGCCGGCGAACCTCACCCTCATCCAGATCCTCACCCACACCTCCGGACTCGGCGAAGCGGGTGGGCCGGCCGCCCGCGAGGCGAAGACGCTGGCCGACCTCGTTCCGCTGTGGCTGGCCGCTCCGATGCAGTTCGAGCCGGGCAGCCGGTGGAGCTACTGCCAGAGTGGCATCAACGCCGCCGGCCGCGTGGTCGAGGTGGTCAGCGGGATGAGCTTCGACGCGTTTCTCAAAAAACGCCTCTTCCAGCCGCTGGGCATGAAGAGCACGACGTTTTATCCGGACGCATCGGAACGCGCCCGTCAGGTCACCGCCTACGCCAAGAACGCGACGACCGGATCGCTCGAAGCCGTGCCGCCTCGACCGGAGTTCGGCCCTCGCGACCGTCCGCCGCAGGGCAACGGCGGCCTCTATTCTACGACCGAAGACTATGGCCGGTTCTGCCAGATGCTGCTCGGTGGCGGACGGTTCCAGGGCGCGCGCTACCTGAGCGAGGCGTCGATGAAACTCATGTCTACGCCGCAGACGCCCGAAACCCTGCCCACGGGCTTTTTTCAGAACGACACCTACGGTCGGCGCGGGCTGAACTACGGATGGGCCCTCGGCACCTGTGTTCTCAAGGCCCCGCATGACGGAGTGCCCGCCATGCTCTCGCCCGGCACCTTCGGCCACGGCGGCGCTTGGGGAACGCAAGCCTGGGTGGATCCAGTGAAAGGCGTCGCCTACGTGCTAATGGTCCAGCGCTCCAACTTCCCCAACAGCGATGCGAGCGAAGTCCGGCGCGTCTTCCAACAGGCCGCAGCCAAGGCCCTAGCGCCCCGATAACGACTCGCACCTCCAGGTCCGGCTCCCGCTGAGCCGCGGCTTCGGTGCCCCAACGCTCCATCGACCCAATCGTGATTATTTCCTTCCAAGACGAAGAGACGCGACGCCTGCATGAAACCGGATCGAGTCGACGGTTTTCCGCCTTCGCCCGCATCGCACTCCGCAAACTGATCCAATTGGATGCTGCCGGACAGCTTTCCGATCTAAGGGTGCCCCCTGGAAATCGGCTCGAGGCACTCAAGGGAGACCTTCAGGGAAAGCATTCCATCCGCATCAATGACCAATGGCGGATTTGCTTCCGATGGGACGGCTCCGATGCCAGCGAGGTGGAAATCTGCGACTACCATTGACACCCCTCCATAACGTCATACGCTATAGAACATGAATCCGGTCACCCCTGGCGAAATCCTGCTGGAAGACTATTTGATCCCTCTAGGGCTTTCGCAGAACGCCTTGGGTCGCGCCCTCGGTGTCTCGCCGAGGGCCATCAATGAGATCATTCTGGGAAGGCGTTCCATAACGCCTGAAATGTCGATGAAGTTGGGCAAATTCTTCGATCAAACCTCGGAATTCTGGTTCCGGGTGCAGAGCAACTGCGACTTCCGCGACTTACGGAAACGGGAGCGGGCCCTCACCGCCAAAGTCCGTCCGCTGGCCCTGCTGAAAGCGGCCTAAGTCCTAGAGGGGCGGGCATGACGCAGTCGGCATCTTCCACCGGAGCCGCGGGTCAGGCCCCGGTCAGCCACCCGAGTTGAGCCGTCCGATTTGGTGGAAGCCCGGAGAGAAGATGCGCGACTGGTGGCGCAGCGTCCGCGCCATCCAAGCTTGAGCGACGAAGATGAGTAGAACTCCAGCGACGACGGGCTCGGTAAGTCCGAACGTCACACCCAGACTGGGGAGACCGAACACGCTGAATATGAGCAATGCATAAGCTAGAAAGGCCCACTTCGCGCCGAACCTCAATGCGAATGCTATCTGGATCGCAAGCCATCCGCTGCCGAACACGGCCGCTCCCAGAGCTGACCCGCCAAAAGATGTACCAATCAGACATTCCGTGGCTACCAGTGGCAGGATCAGGCCGTTCCAAACGGTGACTTGCAGGCCGATGAGGGTCCAGGCAAGGCGGGCCGCAGAAAACGGAAGCGTTCGCAAGTGCCTCAGGGACGATAGGACAGTCATATCCATCCCAGCGCTAAGCAAGACTACGAATCCAATCGATTGGGCGCCCGATCGGAATAAATTGGTCCAAATAATCGACGGGATGGCGCTCATGCCCAACGCACTGAGACCAAACCCACACAGACCACTGCGAAGCAACGTCGGGAGGAAGAGCCCAGCGAATCCGTCGAAGCGGGAAGGCTTGGGCAGAACCACCGCGGACCTGACGCTCTGCGTAGGTCCCTCATTCTTCCGGGCTCGTTGGAGCAGGAACGCCGTGCGCCGATGCCAAGAGACGAGGCCGCACACCCCACCCATCGCCAGGATGCCGCAGGAAAGCGGGTCCCAGAGGAGCCTCGACTCGGGCCAAAGCTGGACGATCCAACAACTCGCGCTAAAGCCGATCCCCCAGAACGCCCCCGTGAACCCGCCGAGAATCTTCTCCCGCGGATCGGAGGTGGCGGCATTCGGCATAAAACAAAGCACGGTGAACTGGAAGGCGCTCACCGCCTGGGTCAGCAGCAGAAACCGGAACAAGGCGGCGACATCGACGGGAACCGAGCTGCCAAGGAGGCCTGAAACGATCCATCCCACAGCGAGACCGGCCGTCGGGGCCAGCGCGCTCAGGGGCACAGCGATCCACCAAAATGTGGTCCCCAGCTCGCTCTTACGGACGGGCAACGACAACAGGGTGCGGGCGTTGGTCAGGGCGTTGGGCGCCACCGCGAGCGTGACCGCGCCCAGTAAGACCCCGGCGCCCAGAGGAATCCAGTGCGGATCCAGATCCACCACGCAACCGACCGCGACCCCGATGGCTGCAAACAGGAGAAACCCCACGAGGTGCGCCCACCACCAGCGCCGGTAGTGGTCTCGGAAAATCAACGGATGGAGGTTCATGGTCAGTCCTTGGCCAGGGTGATGAATAACTCCTCCAGTGTGACTGGAGCCGAGACCAAGGCCTGCGCCCCGCACTGCTGGATCAAGTCCCCGGACTGTTCTCCGCGGTCCACGAGCACCCGGAGGTGATTCCCGTCGTTCCGGGCGATGACCAGCCCCGGTTGATTCATCAGACGACCCGGATCGGTCGTCTGGCAATCGACCATACGGTACCGCTGCAAGAGTTCGGCGGTCCCGCCCTCCAGGAGCATGCGCCCGTCCTTAATGAATCCCACGTGATCGGCGAACCGCTCAACGTCGCCCAGGGCATGGGTCGAGATCAGCACCGTGCGATCCTCATCGCGAACGGTCTCCAGCAGCTCGGAATACAGGTCGTGCCGGGCCACCGCATCGAGTCCGACGGTGGGCTCATCGAGGATCAGGATGGACGGGCGCCAAGCCAGTGCCAGCACGATGGCCAGCTTGACCTTGCTGCCGTAGGACAGCGTGGCGATGGAGTCGTCGAGACCGAGCCGGAAGGTCTCCAACAGATGGCCGCAATGACGGTCATCCCAACCTGGGTGGAATCCTCTCACGAAGCGGATGGCTTTTCCTATCTTGCCCCACATCCGGAAATCCAGGTCGGGGCTCACGTAGCCGATGCGGTGCTTCACCTCGACCTCGTCCCGGGCGTGGTCGAGCCCGTCGACGAGAATGCGCCCGCCATCCGGCGAACCCATTCCCAGGAGCAGGTCGAGCGTGGTGGTCTTTCCGGCTCCGTTGGGGCCGACGAATCCGTAGATGGAACCGCGCGGCACCGTGAGGTTGAGCGGACCTAGGCGGAACTTGCCGAGGG
>JBDKKE010000226.1:0-2661 GCA_039796255.1 Verrucomicrobiota bacterium
GGATCTGTCCGAACCGATCGCCGAGAGCCGCCCGCAGGTCCCTGGCCTGACTGGACTTCTCGGTGATGATCAGGCGTCTCATGTTCGGTGGTTGACCATGGGCACGGGTTTCCTCGAATCAGGGTTGTGGAACATAAAATGAACAACGATCCCGTGCAACGCCATCCCCGCACGCGGGGCGAGATCTCACGCGATGGCCAGCGTCAACTGCCGCGTCGGGCCGGCCTCGGCGTCGAGATGGGACAGGGTGACCCCCAGCAGACGCACGCCAAGCGATGTCGGGAAGAACGGGCGCAGTAGATCAAGACCCATCTGTTCGATCTCGGCGTGGGAGGCGATCGCGTTGACGCGGGAGCGGGCGCGGGTGATCTGGCGAAAATCAGCGTATTTGATCTTGACCGTCACGGTGTGACCCATCAGCCCGGTGGAGCTATAGGCTGCCCACACTTTCGCGAATACGGGCGTGAGGGCGGGCACCACCTCCTCCCATACCGTCAGGTCACGTTGAAAGGTGGTCTCGGCGCCGACGGATTTGCGTTGGCGATCAGACATCACCGGTCGATGATCCTCGGCACGGGCGGCATTGTAATAATAGTCACCGGCTTTACCGAACCAAGCGGTTAGGTCGGCGCGCGCGTGCTGTCTGAGGTCGCCGCCCGTCGCAATGCCGAGTTCCGCCATCTTGCGCGAAGTGACCGGTCCAACGCCGTGGAACTTGCCGATGGGCAGGCTTTCCACGAACGCGGGGCCCATGCGCGGGGTGATGACGAACAGTCCGTTCGGTTTGCGGTGATCGGACGCCAGCTTGGCGAGGAACTTGTTGTAGGACACGCCCGCGGAGGCCGTCAGACCGGTTTCCGCCTGGATGCGGGTTCTGATCTCCCGCGCGATCGCGGTGGCGGTCCCACCGTTTTCCAGGCCCGCGGTGACGTCCAGGTAGGCTTCGTCCAGTGACAGCGGCTGGATGATCTGCGTGTAGCAGGCGAAAATGGCGTGGATCTGGCGGGACACCGCCTTGTACACGTCGAAGCGGGGTGGGACGAAGATCAGCTCGGGACATTTTCGCCGCGCCGTGACCGATGCCATCGCCGAGTGAACACCGTAGCGACGGGCTTCGTAACTCGCCGCCGCCACGACGCCGCGCTCCCTGGCACTGCCGACGGCCAATGGCAGCCCGCGCAAGGCCGGATCATCACGCTGCTCCACGGAGGCGTAGAACGCATCCATATCGATATGGATGATGCGGCGCAGGGCGGGTGATGGGTCGGGGGTGGGCGACATGCCGTGCACCGGATTCGGCGGGGTCCCGGGAAGGTAGAATATGCAACCACGGGCGCGCGTCATAGCGACTTGGTGATTGATCGAATCGGGGCGGTGTAGGCAGCTTGGAGGATCATGAAGCGCCCCAAGGAGAATACCATGCCAGCAGCGAAGCGAGCCGCCCCCGCTTCCAAGCAAGCAGCCGCCGCGGTCAAGAAAGCGGTCCCCGCGAAACAGGCCGCGCCCCCACCGAAGAAGGCAGCGGCGAAAAAGACCGCGCCGCAGGCCACCATTACGCTCAAGCAGATCGCCGCTGGATTGGCCGAGAGGCACGATGTTTCAAAAAAGCATGCCGAAGCCCTGCTTGGCGATTTGGTTTCGATGACCACTCAGCACCTAAAGAACGGCGACAAAATCCGCCTGACCGGTCTCGGCATCCTGCAGGTGCGGGCGTTGCAGGCGAGGATGGGACGGAATCCAGCGACGGGCGAGGCAATTAAGATCAAGGCCAGTAAGAAGATCGCGTTCCGGGCGGCGAAGGAGCTGAAAGAGAGCTTGTAGGCGGTCGAGTGCGTTGTCGGGCGGGCTAACCACGGACGGGTTGGTTACCCGATCAGCCCCCTCTCCTCGGTTGCCAACATGGTCTCGCCGGCACCTGAACACCGCATTTCGGGCAACGGTCAGGGTGGCATGCGCGACAAAAAGCCCGGCCGCAGCCTGAGCACGGACCCAGGCCAGTCGGCACGACGAGGTCCAAAGCGTCGTCACACACAAGGTTCGGCCGCTCCGCAGAAGCGGTGAATTCGCAGGCCGGCGCTTCCAGCCGCCGAACAATGGGGTTCCAGTCCAAATGGATTACCCTGTCCGCCTGGGGTCCAGCTACCGATGGATAGGCTCCCTTGCCGACCACATTTGCTGCAGTTCAAGAGGACTCTTGAGAGCGTTTTCATCACCCCACCCTAAATTGTGCCGCAGGCGGAAAATCCTATCCTTTGCCGAAGTTGGCTCGCTGATTCGATGGGTCGTAGTGACACAGCCCGTCGAACTGTGCCGCATCAGGGGTGGGACGCCACAGACCCCAGGGACGCCACAGACCATCTCGGCCGGTTTGAACGCGAGACTGGCCATTCCGGCCCGTCCCGAGTGCCTGTCCAGCGACGCCGGCGCCATCATCGTACGGTAGACGCTCAAACGGTCCGGCATTGTTGGGTGGCGAACGAAGCACCCCGTTGGCTCGTGGTGGTCCTACCTTGTCGCCTACGGGCTCATTGATCTGCTCCGCACGGTGGTCATCTCTCGCCCCGGGTGCGATTCAACGTTGTGGGGAGTACTTTGACGCCTCCTCGATAAGGGAATCGGACCCATGGCGACGGCGAGCCTCAGCGACGAAGCACTTTTGGC
>JBDKKE010000227.1:0-3135 GCA_039796255.1 Verrucomicrobiota bacterium
CCTGATCCAGGTCGCCGGGTGCGTTGCCTTCCACTTCGACGGCGATTGGATCCGGAATGGACTGAAGCTCATTCCCGCGGAACAGGACGGAATAGGTGTCGGGCGAGGCCGTGACTCTCACGGATACCCGTCCCGTGGCATCGAAGGAGATCTCCGAAGGCACGGGAGTTTCCTGGCCCCGGAGACCGGGAGTATGCGCCAGAAGGAGTGCCAGCAGGAGTTGGAGCGTGATGGTGATGCGGCCCCACCGCCAGACGAAGGAGCCATTGGGGTTCGAATCGGTTCTCACAGGGAATAGGGGACGGGAGTTCGACCCGGAGTCGGAACAATTCCGATGGAAGAGAAATGCTCGGTCAGTCGGCATTAGTGACGGGGTCAGGAGCAAAGCCTGAAGGCCCTTACGGGAGTCGAACCCCGCAGTCTAGGACGAGAATGGCGCGGCCGGCGGCTCTTCGTCCATCGGGATCGCGATCACCCTCTGCGATGGCCGCCGCGATTGAGTTGACGCTGGAGCGGATGCCCCCGTCTTCTTTACGCCGGCCATGACCACCACGATTTCTGAGGTGATGACGCGCACCGGGGTGAAGTTCGGCACCAGCGGGGCGCGCGGACTCGCCACCCAGTTGACCGATCTCGTCGCCTACGCCTACACGCAGGGATTCCTGCAATACCTCCGGGAATGCGGTGATCTGACGTCCGGCACGCGCGCGGTGGCCTTCGGGGGTGATTTCCGCCCGAGTACGGACCGGATTATGAATGCCGCCATGAAGGCTGCCGAGGATCTGGGCTATGAGGCGATCCACTGCGGCAAGGTGCCGTCGCCCGCGCTGGCGTTGCTCGGACTGGAGAAGCGTATTCCCGCGGTGATGGTTACCGGCAGTCACATCCCCTCCGACCGGAATGGCATCAAGTTCAACAAGTGCACCGGCGAGGTGTTGAAGGAGGATGAAGCGGGAATCACCCGCCAAGTGGTCAACCTGCCGGAGGGATTGTTCGATGCGCAGGGCGCGTTTGCCATCCCGTCCGTGGCGTCGCGTCCCGTGGATGGCGCAGCGGTTGAGGCCTATATCGCCCGGTATCTCCAGTTCTTCCCCGCCGACTGCCTGACGGGATTGCGGCTGGGGGTCTATCAGCATTCCGCCGTGTCCCGCGACGTGATGGTGTCCATCCTTTCCGGGTTGGGCGCCGAGGTGACTCCGCTGGGACGTTCGGAAACCTTCATTCCCGTCGACACCGAGGCCATCCGCCCCGAGGACACTGCCCTGGCAGCAGCCTGGGCTGCCGAACACCGGTTCGACTCCATGGTGTCCGCCGACGGGGACAGCGACCGCCCGTTGATCAGCGACGAGAACGGCCGGTGGATTCGCGGCGATGTCGCGGGCGTCCTCTGCGCGAAGTTCCTGGGGGCTGATTCCGTCAGCACCCCGGTGAGCTGCAACAGCGCCGTCGATCTCTGCCACTGGTTCGCGGAAGTGAGGCGCACCCGCATCGGCTCGCCCTTTGTGGTCTCCTCCATGCTCGACGCCACCCGGCGCGGACGTGCCTGCGTGGTGGGCTATGAAGCCAATGGGGGATTTCTCCTCAACTCCCCGGTGTCCCGCGACGGCCGGACGCTCCGGCAACTGCCCACCCGCGACGCGACCCTCGTCCACATCGGGTTGCTGTTGTTGGCGCGACGCGAGGGCAGGACCCTCTCGCAGCTCGTGGCCGCCCTGCCGCCCCGCTACACCGCCAGCGGACTGCTGAAGAATTGTCCGGTGGAAACGAGCGCCGCCATCCTCGCGCAGTTCACCACCGGCGACGATGCGCGGGACCGTGCTGCCCTGGCGGCCAGCTTTGACGCGGTGGTTGGAGGCGGGGACGTAACCGCCATTGATCGAACCGACGGTGTCCGGGTGACCTTCGCCAATGGTGAAATCCTTCACCTGCGTCCCTCCGGCAATGCTCCGGAATTCCGCTGCTACACCGAGGCGTCCAGCGAAGCCCGAACGCAGGAACTCAATGACCGCTGCATGGCGACCGTTGAATCGCTGGCCCGATCCGCGGCGGTGGAGGGGGAGGGGCGTTCGTAGTGCTGCCCGCAGGTGGTCCGGGTGCCGAGACCGGTGGGTAGCGGTGGAGCCTGCGAGGTTGGGTGATGCGCGCGGCCTTGAAATGGTCGCAGGCCCCAGCGCAAGGCCATCAAGGCGTGCTGGATTCAGATTCCCTCGGCATAGGCTCAGTCAAGGCGGGGTCTTGGGGACCCGCAACCAAGCGACGCCGTCGCCCGAGGCAATCACCCTGAAAACGTCATTTCCAGGAACCGCAGAGAACGCAGAGAACGCAAAGACGGTGACTTCCGTTCGATTGCCGGCCCTGAGACGCCTCGTCTCACGGAGTGTTTGAGAGGGGCGCTTTGGTCGTGCAGGGGGCGTCCGGCCCCGGTACTCCTCTGGTCGTGTCGCAACCGAACCACAGCACAGATCCTGGTCCCGGAGGAGTCTGCGGATGACCTCCGCTGGGGGCGTGGACTCCCTGTCCAAGCGGTCGCTCGCGGAGGTGGATGCGGACGCCTTGGCCGGGCAAATCGAGGCGTGGGGATTTAATCCGGCGCATGCTCCGGCCGTGCTCCGGCGGTTCTACGCGGCGCAGGACGCGGGAGGGTCCTCTGCTCGGCGGCTTCCCCAGGGGCTCCGCGAGCGCCTCGATGAGGCCTTCGCACCGGCGTGCAGCACGCCCGTCGCCCGCCAACTCGCCGAAGATGGCACCGCCAAGCTGCTGCTTCGCCTGGGGGATGGGCGGACGGTGGAGTCGGTGTTGATGCCGGACTTTCGCCCCGATCGGGCCGCCGGCTGTGTGTCGTCACAGGTGGGTTGTGCGATGGGATGCGACTTCTGTGCGACCACCAAGACTGGGTTTGAGCGCAACCTCACCGCCGGAGAAATCGTCGAACAGTTCCTGGCGTTGCGGCGGGAGGCGGTCGCCGCCGGACGCAGGCTTCAGACCCTCGTCTTCATGGGCATGGGGGAACCCATGCTCAATCTGGAGGCGGTGCTGACCGCGGTGCGGCGCATCGCGGACAATGCCCTCGGAGGACTCGGGTGGCGGCAGATCACGGTGTCCACGGTGGGCATCGTGCCGGGCATCGACGCACTC
>JBDKKE010000228.1:0-10459 GCA_039796255.1 Verrucomicrobiota bacterium
AAGGGGGCGAAATGCTGCCGGGCAAACCGGGCGGCCAGGGGACTGAGTTCAAAGGCGTCCAGTCGGTGGACTTCCGGATGCAGGGCGGCACCGGCCAGCGTGCTGCCGGTGGCGACCCCCAGCAGGGCCACCGATTCCGGATCCCCGTGCAGCAGCAAGGGGAGGTGGGCCTGGCGTTCCTGGTTGGCCTTCGCCCGGGAACCTCCGAGTGTGTAGGTGTTGTTGAAGACAATCCGCCAGTCGTTGGTGTCCCGTACCACCGTGGCCACCACCCCCTCGCGTCCGGCCACCACCTCGACCACACGTTCGCCGGGCGCGGGATGCACTAGCGGCCAACGCCCGGACGGACGCCACAAAATCAGCAACGCTCCCGCCAGCAGCAAGGGAACGGATCCCCACAGGCAACGAAGCCATCGGGCTGCGGAGGCGTTGCGCGCTGGCATTCTCACGGACCAAAGTCCAAGAGCCAGATAGACGCCGGCCACGGCGAGAAGGCCCTGCCAGAGTCCGAAGACCGGCAGGAGAATGGATTGCGCAGCCTCGGCTCCCAGCCAGCCCCCGAGCCCATTGAGGGCCAGCCAGCGGGCGACGATGGGTGGAGAGGGAGCGGTGCGGAGCAGAAGCGGGAAGAGCAGTCCGGACGCCAGGAAGCCGGGGGCCAGGGTGAGTGCGGACAGCAGACCCACCTGGGAGAAATAGCGCAGCGGTGGCAGTTCGTAGGGGATGATCTCCAATCCCGGCCGGAGCAGCAGGAAGGCAATCGGTTGGCAGAGCCAGAGTCCGCACGCCAGCAGCAGGATCTTCCCCACCTGCCTTCCGGACCCGGCCGGCGACTCCCAGTGCTGGATGACCCACGATCCCGCGAAGAGCGCCAACAGCACCACGGCCAGAATGGCGGCACTGGAGAAGTGCGAGTTAATGGTCACCTGGGCGAACTGCTGCTGGGCGATGACTTCCAGGGCGAGCACCAGAAATCCGGAGGCGAAGGCCAGGGTGCCGGCGTGGGGCAGTTGTCCGATGTCAGTGGAGCCTTCCGGAGTCGTGGTCGGGCATGCCGAGGGATTCGTTGCCAGGCGCCGCCGGTGGAGAAACAGGGCCGTCAGTCCGATGCTGACGCTGATTCCGCAGGCGGCCAGGCCTGCTCCGAGCAGTCCGAGGGCGGGCAGGCTGAGAAAGACGGTGAGGAGAATGCCACCCACGCCGCCCAGGGTGTTGATTCCGTAAGCGCGGACGGCCAGGCGCGGTTCGGCCAGGGCGGACAGGACGGCGGGCAGAACCAGTCCCATGGCGGCCGCCGGAGGGAGGATCAACAGCAGGGGCAAACCCCAGCGAATTCCGGTGCCGGTTCCCGGAATGGATCGCAAAGCATCGGCGAGCGGAAGGGCTGCCAGGACGAAGCTGCCCAGAAGGGCGACCGCCAGTTCCGCGACCGCGACCCTGCGCCAGGCGATTGCGGGAACTGCCGGGCGAATCGCCGACCAGGCACCTCCCAGCGAGAGTCCGATGCAGAAGGCGCCCACCACTCGTGAGAAGGTCTCCGGACTGGCCCCCAGTACGTCGACGAGACGGCGGGTCCACACCACCTGATGGGCCAGTCCTGCCGCTCCGCTGGCGAACAACAGAACCAGCGCCCAGCGGCGGTCATTGCCTTGATCGTGCTTCACCCGTTCCGCCCTCAGAGGGGTTCCCGTCTCAGGCGGTAGAACCGCGAGCCATCGACGGCGGGAGCCAGCAGGGTGTGGAGATGATTGTCGCCGGACACCGGATCTCCCAGGGGTTCCCACGATGCCGAGTTGGATAGCGTCGGACTGGACTCCACCTGGTAGAGGAAATCGTTGGCGGCTGCGAAGAGGAGTTCCGGTCCCTCGGGGCCCGCGGTGATGCTGGCGAGCGTGATGCCGGCCTGAAAATGGAGAAAGAATCGTTCCGAGGGTGGGTGCAGCGGGCCGCCGCCAGGTCCGTTACCTGCGGTGTCGATGAAGCGGAATCCGACCCGATAGAGGCCCGGTGCGGTGCCGCTGAAATTCCGGCCGTGGACGTGTCCGTACGGATCGGCGTCCGGTGCGCCGTCATTCTCGCTGACCGGGAACCGACTGATTCCGTTGGTCTGCCCAACGGGAGCCGTGATGGTGGCCACGGGGTCGCCCGCTTCCCAAATGGCGAAGACGCCTCCGGTGGGTCCCTGCACGGTTTCTATCACCGCCTCGACCCGCGTGCCGGCCACCGGATGAAAGGGGGCGGGTCCGCCAAGATCGGGATCGATGGCCTGGCAGATGAGCGTGAGTTCGGCGTGGTGGGTGCCGGCGAAGCGTCCCGACTCCGCCACCTCCATGGGAATGACATACCCCGATTCCGCCGCATAATTGGCGGCGTTCACGAAAATGAGGGCGGCACCGGCTGCGGACGTGGCGGCGCCGGCGGCCAGGTGTTCGTGAGCCGCAGCGGACCGGGGCGCTCCGATCACCAGCAGCAGGGTGGCGAAGAGCGTCGGCAGGCGGCGGTGATTCGCCGGATTTCGAATTCGATTCATAAGGGGATTGCTTTCAAACTGAGGGCGTGGGGCCAAGGGGTCCGTTCCAAGCCCGCGACGGACAAGGTGTCCTCCCGATCCGTTGCAGGTTTCCGGGCCTCTTGCGCCCCCACACCCGTGATGGTTTCCGCGGAAGGCGTCAGCGCCGTCGCAGGGTGAATCCGAGTGCGAGCAGTCCGATCATCCCCAGGGCCACGGTTCCCGGTTCGGGAACCGAGCTGAACTGGATGGAAAGCACTTCGCTGGGACTGTGAATGGGGCCGCCGCCGGCGCCATGGACTGAGGTGTCCACCAGGCGGAATCCGACGGTGTAGTCACCGGCCGTCGTGGTGGAGAATCGGCGTCCGTGCAAATGGCCAAACGGGTCTCCGCCGACCGTGCCTGCGCCCGAAGCCGCATCGCTGAGCGCGATCAGGCTCGGGGTTCCTCCCGCTGCGTAGCCGGAGGCGTAGCTGAAGGTGGGCACTCCGGCACCTTCCTCCCAGAACTGGAAGCTGCCACCGGCGGGACCGGCCACCGACATGATCTCATACTGGATGAAGGAGCCGAGCGCGGCGCCGTTGGGGTTGGCGACGTAGGGGATGCCGTTGGCATCCGTTCCGTCGAGCGAATGGACGGCCGTCAGGGTGATGCCGCCTTCGTAGTATCCGGAGCTGGTCAGGGTGAGCTGCTTGGCATAGCCGGAGCTGGCGGCAAAGTCCGCGCCGTTGACAAAAATCAGGGCGTCGCCCTGGTTTTTGCCGGTGGCACCGGAGTTCAGATGGCCGTGCTGGGCCTGCAGTGGCGCGGCCAGGCCGAGAAGGCCGAGTCCGAGCGCGAGGGTTTGGGAACAATTCATGGTGTGTTTCTGTGTGTTATTTCAGGGTTGGTTTGGTGTCAGGCCGTCGGGACGCACAAAGCGTGTCACCGGGGGGCCGAGAAGGGTCCGCACCTGTGGCCAGCGAAGGCCGGACACATGGGCGTCGGCATACAGGTAGTTGGCGGCGCCGCGATGACGGAGCACGGCCACCTGGCGGGGGAACTCGCGAATGGAAAAACCGCCAGAGGCGGCGTCGGCAAAATGGAAGTGATCGGATCCGTCGAACTGCGCATGCGCCTCCGTCAGATGCATCGTCTCAGTGGGGGCGGGAATGGCGGTCAGTCGGGAGAAGTCCAGCGTCTCAGCCCCATACGGACTGGGGGTCAGGTAATCGTTGATCGCATAGCTGTTTTGACGCAGGCGATTGGTGTCCAGCGGACACCGGTAAACATTGGATAGTCCGTACACAGCGAGGCGTCCGATCCAGGACGACCTCTGATGCTGTGTCATGGGCAGTGCATCGCGGTTGTCCCCCGCGTACAGGGCACATCCGATGCCCAATTGTCTCAGGTTGGAGAGGCACGCTGTGGACTGGGCCCGCGACCGGGCTCCCGCCAGGGCGGGAAGCAGCAGTCCCGCCAGAATGGCGATGATGGCGATCACCACCAGCAGTTCGATCAGCGTAAAGGCCCGGGAGACGTCGGTGGGACGCCGGGTGAAACCGGAAGGGAACATCATGGGGCCGCAGGACTGAAATGGTCCGCGATACAAGGGCGGGGGATGCGCGGACGGGACATCACCCCGGGACGGTGGGAACCGTCACGGCACGGAAGGAGGAGGAGGTGCCGTCTGGAGAAACCGGTGCTTTCGTGACACCCGGGATCCTGGTCCGCGTCGAAGGAAGGGTTCCGCTGCCGTCCCAGAAAACTGGCGCGAGCAGAGCTCCAGCGCGGGGAGGGAGGTGACGGAAGTCCGCGGACCGGCGGCTAGGCGGATCGGGGCGGAGGCAGCGGGGGGCGATCGCTCCGCGAGACCGGCGTCGCCACGTAGGGCACCGCAATCTCCGCACGCTCGCGGAACTCGCTGGTCCAAGCCACACTGGCCAGAGTGAACATCTCCAGCTTGGGCTGCTTGAAGGGAACCTTGGCGGTGGACTCCGCGGCCTTGCCGGCTTTCACCACCACGCAGAGTTTGCAGGGGTGCTGACCATCAAACGTGGTCGCCAACGCCGAGCGCAGGGAGGTGGAGCAGGTCCGCTCAATCACCATGGTCGTCCAGGCCACCGACTGCAGCACCACCCAATGCAGCCCGAAGGTCATGCAGAGCAGCAGTGCGGCAACGATGTGAACCCGGCGTTTCACTGATGAGAGTAGAGTACGGAGGCCTTCCGGGAATCGTCAACGGCGCGTTCCCGTGGAGTGATGGTTGGAGGACACCGACCGGGGATCTCTCAATCTGGACAAAGGCGGGAACCGTCAGCGAAGGTCCGCACAACCGACCGACCATGTACCGCCTCCTTGCCCTGCTCCTTCTGCTCCCGTGGCGGGTATCCGCTCAGGAAACGGGTCCCGGGACCGCACTTGCCTTCACGGGTCGGGGCGCCGTGGTTTCGATGCCGCATTCTGAAGCGCTGAACCCGTATCCATTCTCAGTGACCGCCTGGATGAAGACGACCCAGACGGACGGTTCTGCTGGCCTGATCAACAAGTACCTCTCCGGGGCGTTCTGCGGATGGCAGGTGTATCTGGTCAATGGCCGGGTGCGAGCGTGGTACTTCGCAGACGCTCGAAATTACGTGTGGGACGGCAGCGACGGGCTGGATGGAGGACCGGTCGCCGATGGCCGTTGGCACCATCTCGCCTTCACCGTGGACGATAATGGGGGGCGACTCTTTGTGGATGGAGTCCTTGCCGACTCGCGGCGCTGGACCGGACCTCCCACCCGCACCTCGGCACGTCAGGGTTTGACCCTGGGCAACTATCCCGGTGTCGGTCCCAGCTTTTTCCGGGGACAGATGGATGAGGTGACCGTTTGGGAGGTGGCCCTCTCGGCGGCGGACCTGCGGGCCGGCCGCAATCGATCCTTGCGGGGTGATGAGCCAGGGTTGGTGGCCTACTACCGGTTGGACGAGGGAACGGGCGAGGTAGCCTTTGACGCCGCGGGCCATGCCGGCCGACAGCCTGGAGTGTTGACGGGAATTCCCGCGTGGGTTCCGTCTTCGGCTCCAATCCTTCCCGTCGATCCAACCAATGGACTGCCGGTCGTGGTCCGCCGAATGGGCGCGCCTGAGATGGAGGCGGGCATGCCGTTGACGTTGGAGGCGGTCGGTGTTCCCGATGCTGGCGATTACCAGTGGACCCTGGAGGGTGCGGACATTGATGGGGCCACGAACCGGATCTTTTCCCGGGTGGCCGTGGGGATTTCCGATGCGGGCGAGTACCGGTTCTCGGCCCGCATCGGCGGCATGCTTCAGGTGAGTCCACCGCTCTCGTTGCAGGTGATGGGTGAGCCCGCCTGGCTGACCCCGTTGGTCGGGAGGGTTGCCGATGCCGGGGAGGTCACCACCCTCGGTGCCCTGGCCTCGGGCGGGCAGCCGCTGACCTATGCCTGGTTTCGGAATGGCCTTCCGGTGTCCGGCGCGGTCTCCGGTGATTTACCCCTCGGCCCCCTCCTGTTCGATGAGGCCGGCACCTATCAGTTGGTGGCGGCCAATTCGTTTGGATCCATCACCAGCGCGGTGGCGACCCTCCAGGTCGTCGCCCGGCCGCTGTCTGAGGGACTGGTGCTGCACCTGCCGTTTGATGGTGACTTCGACGACCACTCAGGCCGGGGAAACCACGGACGGTACGCAACGAATGGGACCAAGGCGCGGCCGAGCCCGACCTTCGCGGTCGGACAGATCGGAACGGCGTTCCGGTATAAGACTCTGCGGGACGGCTCCGCCTTTGAGTACGCCACCCTGGGTTATCCGCCCGACCTCCGTTTTGGAGATGAGGTCGATTTCACCGTATCCCTCTGGGTCAATTACCTGAATCACGAGGGAGACCTGCCGTTTCTCTCCAACAAGGACTGGGACAAGAGTCACAACGTCGGTTGGGCAATCAGCACCCAGCGCGCCGGCAACGCCCGGGTCAATCTGACCGGGCCGCGGCAGGGGACGGATTTCTTCTCCACGGCCGCTATCCCCAGCGTGCGCAATGGACGCTGGCGTCATTTGCTGGTCAGCGTGCAGCGGCCGCGTCCGGACCAGTCGGCGTGGATCTCCACTTATCTCGATGGCCGGTTGGTCAACCAGACAGCGGCGCTTGCGCAGGGATCGGTGGACACCGAGGGGCTGCCGTTTGTTTACGCGAGTCCGCAGGTGTCGCGGCAGACCCGCTGGGCGGTGAACGTAGGTCAGGATGGGACGGGCGTGTATTTCGACAAGGGCGGCACCTATGCCGAAGCGCGTGTGGACGATCTGGGGATCTGGCGTCGTGCGCTCACCGGACTGGAGGCTCGGGCCATCTACGAAGCGGGCCTGGCGGGGATGGATCTGTCGCGGGCGGTGGTGTCCCCGCGCTTGGCGGTGCGGTCGGATGGCGACCAGCGGGTGACCCTGGTCTGGCCAGGCGCTCCGCGGGTGCGACTGGAGCGTGGGGCCGCCTTGGATTCGGACGCGTGGATCCCGGTGCCGATGTCGCAGAGGACCAACGCCGTCTCGCTTCCGCTGAATGATCCCCTGGCGATGTTTCGCCTGACCGAGATTCCGTGAGACCGCTTGTACGGTGGTTCAATCCGCCAGCAGGAAGCGCAGATCGTCGAGCGTCAGGCTTTGCGCGAATTTCTCCTCGCCGAAGATGTCATTGGCGAGCTGCGACTTTTGGCGCTGCAGCGCGCGGATCTTCTCCTCGACCGAATCCTTGATGAGCAGGCGGTAGGCGATGACCTTTTGCTTCTGTCCGATGCGGTGGGTGCGATCAATGGCCTGAGCCTCGACCGCCGGATTCCACCAGGGGTCAAAGAGGACGACGTAGCTGGCAGCGGTAAGGTTGAGTCCAAAGCCGCCCGCCTTGAGCGAGATGAGAAACACAGCGGCGCCCTCGTGGGCCTGGAACTCGCGGACGAGATCGCCGCGCTTCTCGGTGCCGCCGACCAGATAGAAGGTGTTCCAGCCGCGGGCGGCGATGGACTCCCGGAGCAGGTCGAGCATTTCCACGAACTGGGAGAAGACGAGGACCTTCTGCCCCTCTTCCATGAGTGGCTCCAGCGTCTCCAGCAAGGCCTCGGCCTTGGCGCTCTCTGCGGTGGAATCGGGTTTGGCCAGCTTGGGATGACAGCAGATCTGGCGCAGACGCAGGAGCGAGGTGAGGAAATTGAAGCGGTGTTTGGCCAGCGCGGCGGGAGTCTTGACCCGCAGCAACATGGCCTGCGCGCGCTTGAGTTCGGCGCGATACAGCGTCCGTTGCTCGCCCTCCAGTTCGCAAAAGAGGTCCTCTTCAATGCGGTCCGGAAGATCCTTGGCCACCTGGGTTTTGGTGCGGCGCAGGAGGAACGGACGCACCCGGGCGGCGAGTCGTTGGCGGGCGAGGGTATCCCCGCGGGCGTCAAAGAGCTTGGCGAACTCGCCGCGGCTCCCCAGCGCGCCCGGCATGGCGAAACTCATCAGGCTCCACAGGTCGAGCAGCTTGTTCTCGATCGGCGTGCCCGACAGGACCAGCCGGTGCTGGGCGCGCAGGCCGCGGGCAATCTGTGCGGTGATGCTGGAGGGGTTCTTGATGTATTGCCCCTCATCCAGGACCACCACATGAAAGTTCACCTTGCCCAGCGTCTCGCCGACCATGCGCAATTGATTGTAGTTGATGATGTGCAGGTCGGCTTTGGTGGCGAGCGACGGGAGGTCCTTGACCTGTTCGCTTCGCCACACGCTGACGCGTAGGTGGGGGGTGAAGCGGGCCGCCTCGGATCGCCAGTTGTCGGTGACGGACTTCGGGCAAACCACCAGCACCGGACCCAGTCCGCCAGACAGTCGCTCGACCGGTCCAGATATCGCGTCTCCGGGTGGCGATGCCTTGCGCCGTCCGGCGGACTTGGCCGGTGTCGACAGCGATTCCGGAGCGAACTCCATGGCGGTGGAATCCAGTTGGACCGTCTCCGGGTCGCGCAGCCACGCCAGCCAGCCCAGGGTTTGCAGTGTTTTGCCGAGTCCCATGTCGTCGGCCAAAATGCCGCCGAAACGGTTCGAGGCGAGGTAGCAGAGGAAGTGGAAGCCCTCGCGCTGGTACGGACGGAGATCGGCCTTCAGGGTGACGGGTACCTCCGGCGTTACGCGCGCCTGGATCTCCGCAGCGCGGCGGCGGATGAGTTCGTACTTGTCCGGCGTGACAAAGGCCCGGGCGGCGGCATCCGCCAATTGGAGGGCATGAAACCGCTGCGGTTCGCTGGAGAGTTCGTGCGGGTTGATGCCCAGTTTGGCGAGCTGCTGGTCCTCCTCGGCGGAGAGGGAGAATTCCAATTTGCGCCAGCCTTTTGATCCCAGTCGCACCCATTTGCCGCGCGCATCGAGGAGCGACTTTACCTCTTCGGGGGTCAGTTCGGTGTCGGTGACTTCCAGGACGACCTTGAGGTCGAACCAGTCCATGCCGGATTCGGCAACGTCGAGGCGGACGCGTCCGGCGACTGTGGACTGCGTGAAGGACCCGAGTTCACCGCGCAGTTCCAACCGCACCGTGGAGGGAACCGAGGCCAGCCAGTTCATGAACTGGTCGGGAAACTTGGCCGTCACGCGCATCAGCCAGCGCTGGCGGGCAAAGTCCCACTTGAATCCGGCGGGCTCCAGCAATCGCGGCACATCGCCGAGCTGTGTCCGCTCGAAGGTAATCAGCCGCTCGCCTTCCTCGGTGACTGCCGGCGTTTCCTCGGACGCCTTCACCTCCAGCCAGGCGCTTCCGTTCCAGCGCTCGGAATAGGGGCCGTCCGGGGCCAGGCCTAGGGCGTCAAGCACCGCGTACTCCGTGTCGTTTCCAAAGGCAATGGTGCGCAGTTCCCCCTGAATCACTGGCTGGAGCGGGACGCACTGGACGCGTTGGGCGAGGCGTTCGGGAAGGGGGACACCGAGGAATTGCAGGAAGCGGACCCCGGGCGCGGTCTCCAGCGACGGGGCAGGAATGGGCGTGACGACGGCGGGGTCGAGCACATGGTCGTCCCCGGCCGGACCGGACCAAAGAGTGTCGGCGGTGAGGTAGAGGGTCGGACGTCCCGCCAGCACGCAGAGGATGCGCGGGGCGGGGGACCCGTCGGGTTGCGCCAGGCGGAGCCGATAGTCGTCCTGGTCATCCTGCGCGGGATCCAGTTGCCAGTGCAGCGGCGCATCGGGGCGGCGCAGGGGTTCCCCCTCCAGTCCGGTCAAAAAGGGCTCCAGGGCCGGAAGCCGCAGGAAGCGGTTCAGCAGTCGCCGCGTCTGCTGGTCGTGATAGACCAGATTGATGGGATACCCGTAACGGGCACGCTGGGCGAGGGGTTGCCAGAGGAGGGCCACCTCGGGCGCGAGTTGGTCGCCGTGCTTCTCGTCGAAATCGCGGAACTTGCCGGCCTTGATAGCGGTCCAGTCCAGGGCGCCGGGCTTGCGGAATTCCATGAGCGCCTCAGCGGCGGTGAATCGGAGGCGGAGCTCCACTTCGTCCGCCGTCCGTGCGTCCTCTGTCGGCCCCAGTTGGAGGTGGCCCAGCAGCGTGCGCCAGCGTTCGACGTCACGGTTGCGGCGCCAGGCCTGCACCCGTTCGCGCACCGGGGTCAGATCGGTGATCGGACGCAGGAACTCGGGCCACGCGAGTTCACGCTCTTCGGCGGCCAAAGCCAGGTAGTGCCAGAATTCGAGTTCGTCGCGGGGCGGGGTGGGCCAGAGATCGAGCTTTTCCCAGGTGGTTCCGGAGAAGCGAATGCCCAGCGTGATGAAATCGTCGCCGGTGATGGCCGGCTTTTCCCTCAGCCGGGCATAACGTTCCTCGACCTTGTGGGCGAAGTCCGACTCGGCGCGGGACAGGACGCGTCCCAGCGCCTGTGCGGCCTGCCGGGCGAGGACCCCCGAGGCCGCCGGGCCATCCTCGGCTTTGCGTCGCTTCTTTCCCGCGCTGAGGCTGCGGGCGGACGTG
>JBDKKE010000229.1:0-11506 GCA_039796255.1 Verrucomicrobiota bacterium
CCTGTCGGTGACTCCACGCGCGTACCGGGGGAAGTTACGGACTCGGACACCTCGTCCCTCCATTTCCTGGAGGGGCGGGCTTCGCGAGTCCCCATGCTCCTCCGCAGCGTTCCGGCACAACCCAGCGGGGATCGTGGGAAGTCCACACGCCCCACACTACCCCTCGTTTCCTGTCGGTGACTCCACGCGCGTACCGGGGGAAGTTACGGACTCGGACACCTCGTCCCTCCATTTCCTGGAGGGGCGAGCTTCGCGAGTCCCCATACTCCTCCGCAGCGTTCCGCACAACCCAGCGGGGATCGTGGGAAGTCCACACGCCCCACACAACCCCTCGTTCCCTGTCGGTGACTCCACGCGCGTACCGGGGGAAGTTACGGACTCGGACACCTCGTCCCTCCATTTCCTTTCCTCAATGGGAGGGCGGTTATCCTGCGAAGAGACAGGTGTCGAATCCCGTGATCCCGACCCGGGCCCGGAAGATGCCGCCAGCCAGGGGCTGGCGAATGCGTCCGGCAGCATCCAAATCACGGCTGGCAGTGGTGATCCACAGATCGTCCGCCTCGCCAAAGCAGCAGGAGGTCACGGCTTCCACAGGCAGCCGGACTTCGGCCAGCCGGGCTCCGGATCGGGGATCATGGCAGGCGACGCACCAGCCGCCCCACAGGGCAATCCACAGGCATCCTGAGGCGTCCACACACATCCCGTCAGGGTATCCGTCCGTGACCTCAATCACCGTTCGACGATGCGAGATCTCGCCGGTCGCCGGCTCGAAGTCGAAGGCGTCCACCCGGCGCGTGGGGGAATCGATGTAATACAGCGTCCGACCCTCCGGCGACCACGCCAGCCCATTGGAGATGCTGACCTGGCGGATCATGGGGTTGATCCGCCCGTCGGCGTCCACCCGGTAGAGCGAGCCGCGTTCAGGTGCTTCATTCAGGGCCATGGTTCCGGCCCACAGTCGTCCGGCGGCATCGCACTTGGCGTCGTTGAAGCGGTTGCCGGAAATCGCCGCTTCGGGATTCATCCCCCAGGAGAGCGTGCCCTTGTGCGGATCGAACCGGGCGAATCCTCGCTCCGTGCCCACCATCCAATCGCCGCGCGTGGAGGGAGCCACGAATCCCACCCGATGCGGGAAACTCCAGGACCGGTCGGCGCCCGTTTGCGGATCCAACTCATGAATCTCGCCCCGCTCGATATCAACCCAGAGCAGGCGGCTCCCGTGCCACACGGGACCCTCCGCGAGCACGGCACCGGCGGCGAGAATGCAGTCGGCGGTCATGGGGTCACGCGCCGGGGCGAAGGATCGCCTTGATGATCTTGCCCGAATGCATGGTCTCAAACGCCTCGTGCCAGCGGGGCAGGGGCCATTCGCCGCCCAGGATGGGACGCACGTCGAGGCGACCGGACGCCAGTAGGCTGACCACGCGTTCCCAGATGGACCAGTGATGGCTGAAGCTGCCCTGCAGCCGCACGTTCTTCTGCACCAGCGGATCCAGCGAGATGCCCAACGGCTGCGGTCCCCATCCGACCTTGGTGATCCAGCCGGCCGGCCTCACCGCCGCCAACGCGGTTGCCAGGGATTGGGAAACTCCCGTGGCGTCCAGAACCCCCTCCACTCCGAGACCGTCGCCTGCCCGGCACCAGGGAAGGGGATCCCCGGCAATGATCTCGCATCCGTAGGTCCGGGCTTTTTCCAGCCTCACCCTGTCCCGCTCCAGACCCGCGAGGGCCACCTCCGCGCCGCACAAACGGGCGATGGCGGCGCAAAGGACCCCGATCGGTCCAGGGCCCAGCACCAGGATGCGATCGCCAGGAACGATGCGGGAGTTGACGGCGGTCGCATTGAAGGCCACGCAGCAGGGCTCGCTCAGCGCGGCATGCTCGAGGGAAAGTGAGTCCGGCACGGCGTGCAGAATGCGAGCCGGCACCCGGACCCAGCGGGTCATTGCCCCGTCCACCGCCGCGCCAAAGCCGCGCCGGTTGGGGTCGAGATTGTAGAGGCCGCGGCGCGTCAGCGGGCTGTCCGGATCAATCACTGCATGGGTCTCGCTGACCACGCGGGTTCCTTCCGACCAGCGCGACGCCACCGCAGCACCGCGGCGCGCGATCCGACCGGCGAATTCGTGCCCGAGCACGCAGGGGTAGTTTACCGACCACGATTGCTGTCCGGTCCACATGTGCAGGTCACTGCCGCAGACGCCCACGGCGTCGACCTCGAGCAGGACATCTTCCGGTCCAATCTCTGGAACTGGGACCTCACGAACTTCCACGCTGCCCGGGGCGGCGCCAAAGTTCACCACGGCGGGTTGAGTGGCGTTCATCGGGCAGACTTGACGGCTTCCACGAAGCGGGTGAGGGCGCCAGTAAAGTCGGGTTCGTTGAAGAGTGGGTGTCCGATGGCCACCAGGGCGGCCCCTGCCCGGACGCCGCGGACGGCGTCATCCACTCCGAAACAGCCCATGCCCACCGGAATCCTCCCGGCCACCTCACACGCGGGCTCCACCCAGGACGCCGCATCGCCCATCGGATGCGCCCGTCGCTGATCTGCCGCAAAGTGCAGATAGACCATGTCCACTCCCCACTCCACCCCCTGCCGCACCCGCTCAATCTGGTCCTTGACCCCGATGGTATCCATGACCACCTGGATCCCGGTGGTCTTTCCCTCGGCGATGGCGGATTTCACCGTTTCATCGGCAGCGTTGCCGCACACGGTCATGTAGTGTCCGCCCTGCTTCTGGGTGATCAGCACGTTCTTGAAGCCCGAGTCCATGGTCTTGTAGTCGGCAAGAATGAGCATCTGCGGAAAGGCGCGCGCCAGGTGCCCAATCACCCCGGCACCCTGGGCGACGATGAGGGGAGTCCCGGCTTCCAGAATATCCACACCCGCCCGCACTCCAACTTCGGCGGCGGCGAGGGCTTCCTCGAGGGTTGGGAAGTCGAGGGCAAGTTGGACGAGTGGGAGAACGGGCATGGAAAATTCTTGGGCTGAATTGATCGGGTGGGCAAGTGCGGTCTCGCGAGTGAACCACAGAGATCGATTTCACCTCCGTGGTTCGTCAGGCTGCGTTTGAACCAGGAAGTCCGGAGGGGCAGTGGCGGTCACTGGATTCCCGGAGGATCGACAAACGGGTGCATCTTTTCCCGGCCGATCCGCGCGACCTCGAACGGATCTCGCCGCCACAAATCCTCGCGGAACAACTCCAGCGAGAGCCAGCCCCGGTAGCCGGTCTGTTCCAGCAGCGTGAGGTATCGATGCAGATCGAGATGGCCGTCCCCGGGCCACACGCGATCGGCGTCGTGTTGCTCCCCGCGCGGACGAAGCGGAGGAGTGTCGTTGAAATGGGAGATGGCGATCTGCTTTCCCCGAAGTTTGGCCACGCTCTCCAGGGAGCCGCCGCCGCGAAAAATATGGAAGGGATCGAGGATCGTCGTCGCCCGGGAATGATCGGTCAGTGCGAGCACATCCAAGGCGGACTCGATGGTGCAGTACTGTTCCACAAATCCGAGGAACTCGAAGGCGGGCAGGACGCCGATGCTCCCGCCCAGGACCAGCAATTCGTGATAACGCTCGGCGCCGCGCAGCGGATCCGCCACGCCGGCGGGAGGTCCGGCAATGACGTGGGCCGCGCCCAGTACGGCCGCTTGTTCGAGGCGCCGGACACATTCGCCCCGGATGCGGGGCCACTCGGCCTCCGGAGATTCAAACCATCCGCCCAGGTAGATGACCGTCGGAACGGACAATCCCGCATCCTCCAGTGCGCGGCGGACCTCGGCGAGGCTGCCACCGGACTGCACGTGGGTATCGATGTCGGCGAACCACAGTTCGATCGCCCCGAAGCCCGCGCCGGAGGCGGCCGCAATCTGGCGAAGAACCGGGGTGCCACGCAGGGTGCTGGCATTGAGGCAGGCGCCGAAAGGGAACATGAGACAAGTGTTCTCCCACCCGTCTGACCGGGGCAATGCCCAAGGGGCGGGTCTCGTGGACGCCTTTTGGTGGACGCGAGAGGAAATGGGGGTCACTGCCGACGTGTCCCGACAATTCTGGGGAACGGGTTGGAGATTGAACTGCGCGCGGCGTTGCCGAAGCTTCCGACCATGTCGGCAGTACTTGTGACCGGTTCCTCGGGCCGGATTGGACGCGCAGTGGTGGGGGCATTGGTTGGCCGTGGCCACCGGGTAAGGGGTTTCGACCGTGTCGCCGGGTCCGGTGCCTCCGAGTGTCTGGTGGGAGATCTCACGGACCGGTCCGCTCTGGACCGCGCCATGATCGGAATGGAGTGCCTCGTGCATTTGGCGGCGACACCCGATGATGCCGATTTTGTCAGTGAGCTTCTGCCGAACAACCTTCTGGGCGTCTATCACGTACTGGAGAGCGCCCGACTGGCCGGCGTGCGACGGATGATTCTGGCCAGCTCCGGACAGGTCCAATGGTGGCAGCGGCAGGCGGGCGGGATTCCGCTCCGAACCGAAGATCCGCCCAGTCCCCGCTATTGGTATGCGGCGACCAAGATGTTCCTGGAGTCCATTGGACGGGGCTTCGCGGAAACTCATGGAGTCAGTGTGATCATCGCCCGGCTGGGGTGGTGTCCGCGCACCGTGGAGCAGGAGCGCGAGATCGCCTCTGAATTGTGGTCGCAGGACGTCTATCTGAGCCCCGGGGACGCCGGACGCTTCTTCGCCGGTGCCGTGGAGGCTCCGGACACCGTTCGCCATGCGGTAGTGAATGCGGCGAGTCGCCCGCGCCATCAGGCGCAGTTCGACATGACCTCGGCCCGGACGCTGCTCGGCTACGAACCCCGGGATCATTGGCCCGAGGGTCTCCATGAGCCTGGGGCGAGCTTCGCGACTCCCCATATTCCTCCGCAGCGTCCCTGAACACGCAGCGGGGATCGCGGGAAGTCCACACGTCCCGCGCTACCCACGTTCTCTGTCGGGGACTCCACACGTGTTGCGGGGGGAGTCACGGACTCGGACACCTCGTCCCTCCTGGTCCTGGAGGGGCGAGCTTCGCGAGTCCCCATACTCCTCCGCAGCGTCCCTGAACACCCAGCGGGGATCGCGGGAAGTCCACACGCCCCGCGCTACCCACGTTCTCTGTCGGGGACTCAACACGTGTTGCGGGGGGAGTCACGGACTCGGACACCTCGTCCCTCCTGGTCCTGGAGGGGCGAGCTTCGCGAGTCCCCATTCTCCTCCGCAGCGTCCCTGAACACGCAGCGGGGATCGTGGGAAGTCCACACGTCCCGCGCTACCCACGTTCCCGGTCGGCGACTCCACACGCGTTGCGGGGGGAGTCACGGACTCGGATACCTCGTCCCTCCTGGTCCTGGAGGGGCGAGCTTCACGAGTCCCCATTCTCCTCCGCAGCGTCTCTGAACACGCAGCGGGGATCGCGGGAAGTCCACACGCCCCGCGCTACCCACGTTCCCGGTCGGCGACCCCACACGCATTGCGGGGGGAAGTTACGGACTCGGACACCTCGTCCCTCCATTTCCTGGAGGGGCGAGCTTCGCGAGTCCCCAGACTCCTCCGCAGCGTCCCTGAACATCCTTCGGGGATCGCGGGAAGTCCACACGCCCCACACTACCCACGTTCTCTGTCGGCGACTCCACACGCGTTGCGGGGGGAAGTTACGGACTCGGACACCTCGTCCCTCCCGCCCTCCCTCCCTCCGTTTGGGGCGGCCCCTGACAACATCGGGACACCCGGTGTTTGACACTCGCCGAGCCTTGCGGTTGCCTCCTCAAAGTACCCGAAGTCCATGAAGTCATCTTCCAAGCGTTCGCGCGGTTTTACCCTTATCGAGTTGCTGGTGGTGATCGCCATCATCGCCATCCTGGCGGGCATGCTCCTGCCGGCCTTGGGCAAGGCGAAGGATCGGGCGTTGCTGGCCAACGATCTGAACAACATCAAGCAGGTGGTGCTGGGGGCCCATTTGTTCGCCGGCGACAATAATGACTACCTGCCCTATGCGAGCTGGGGCGACTGCCAGGACCGCGACAGTTGGTGCACCGCCAAGGGGATCCCCAATGGCGAGGGCAAGAACGACAACGCCATTTGGACCAATCAGGTATCCAATTTTCGGCGGAGCCAGTTGGGCCCCTACATCGCCACCGAGAAGGTGCTGACCTGTCCCAAGGATCTGGCGGAGCGGGCCTCGGGCAAGGGAGCCTCGGATTTCAAGCGCCGGAACATCAAGATCACCAGCTACCTCTGGAATGGGTCAACGGTCGGCTTTCAAAGCTCCACCTCCCCGACGCCCACCTCCAAATTCAAACTCGGGGCACTCCGGCCCACTGGCATGCTGATGTGGGAAGCCCCGGCAGAGCAGAGCCAGTTCCTCTTCAATGACGTGGGCAGTTCACCGTTTGAAGGAATCTCGCAGCGGCACGGGCGGAATAAGCGGGGCAGGGATCAGACGGAGAATGTCGATGGCATTGCGACTTTTGGAGATCTCTCCGGACGGGCCTTCGCGCTGAACATGAAGAAGTGGTTCACGCCGGACTACGCCGGCACCACGGTTTGGCCGGCCAACCCCAAATTCACCGGTCCCAATGACGCCTGGTACAATCTGGATTCGAAGATCGGCGGATGGCCCTGAGATGGAGCGACGGTGAGGCTACGGCCGCCCGTCAGTCAGATTTCACGCGACACGTCTTTCAGAAATCGTCCCGTTAGACTGTCTGGCAGCTCCGGCGTGGCTCCGGATTGGGTGCAGACGTAGGCCGCGATATCGGTGGCGAGGCGGACCGTGGTGGGGACTGACCATCCTAAAAGGCGCCCCATGAGGAAGGCGGCCGTAAAGGAATCTCCGGCCCCCACGGTGTCAACGACTGGCACGTTCCGGCCCGGTTCGGTGGTCCAGACATCGTCGCACCAGACACGGCAGCCGGCGGCGCCCAGCGTGAGGATGACGGTATCCAGGGCGAACCGCTGGGCCAGGGACTCGGCGCAGTCCTCCAGCCCGCCGGCAAGGTGAAACTGAGCGGCGAGGGCGGGCAGTTCCGTTTCGTTGAGTTTGAGCGCCGTCGCCGCACGCAGGGAGGCTTCAATGACCTCGGGGGTGTGGAAGGGGTCGCGCAGATTGATGTCGCAAAGGATCAGGCGCGCGGCGCCGGAGGCATCGAGCAGGCGATGGAGGGCCTCACGGGCCGCAGGAGTCCGCTGGGCGAGAGTGCCGAAGCCAACGGCGTCGGCCGCGGAGACTAGGTCCAGCGCAACCGGGCTGCAGGTGATCTGATCCCAGGCGGTGTTCTCAAGAATGGTGAACCGGGGCTTTCCCGCGGAATCCAGCTCCACCTCGACGGTGCCGGTTGGTGCGGAAGGATCCGTCTCCAGGCCGTCCAACCGGACCCCACGATTCCCCAGGTGCACTCGGGCGCGGCGTCCCAGAGCATCATCGCCCACCCGCGAGATCACGGAGGAGTCCCCGCCCAGGGCGCGGACGTGACAGGCGAGATTGGCCGGAGCCCCTCCCAGTTGAGGACCTGAGGGCAGAAGATCCCAGAGGACTTCCCCGATGCTGGCGACCTTGGGTGGGGACACGGCTAATCGCGGCTGATTCCGAGGCGTCTCTGGATCTCTTCCAGCGATGCGCCCTTGGTCTCGGGCACCATCCAGTGAACCCAGGCGAGTTGGAGAACCATCATTCCGCAGAAGAAGAGAAACACGAAACCGGGGGCGAATGCCGTCACCATCGGCGGGAAAAACGTGGTGAGCAGGGCGGCAAAAATCCAATGGGTAAAGCTGCCCAGCGCCTGACCATCGGCCCGGTTGCGGTTGGGGAAAATCTCGGAGATGAGCACCCAGATCACCGCACCCTGGCCCACCGCATGGGCGGCGATGAAGGCAAAGATGCAGACAGGGACGATGGAAAAGTGGCCGGTGAAGAAGGCCCAGGAGACGGCACCCAGGGAGGCGATGTACCCAAAGGAGCCGATATAGAGCAGCGTGCGCCGGCCCAGACGATCGATCAGCCACAGCCCGACAAAGGTGAAGATCAGATTGGTGATGCCGATGCCCACGGACTGCAGCAGGGCGGCCTTGGCTCCCAATCCGGTGAGTTCAAAGATGCGGGGGGCGAAGTAGAGAATGGCATTGATGCCGGAGAGTTGGTTGAAAAACGCCACCAGGATGGCGAGCGTGATGGGCACGCGGAGGCGCCGGGTCCAAAAGGCGGATCGTTCGCTCCGGACAGGCGAGGCCGATTGGATCTCGTCCGCCCGGGCGGCAATCTGCGCGGGCGTGGCTCCGGGTTCGATGAGTTGAAGCACCTCCAGGGCGCCGGCCCGGTCCCCCTTGCGTCCCAACAGCCACCGGGGGCTTTCCGGTATCAGGAAACAAAGCAGCGTGTAGGCCACGGAGGGAAAGGCGGCTACCCCGAGCATCCATCGCCAGGCGTTTTCACCCACATCCCGGAGCAGGAAATTGGAGAGGAAGGCGATGACGATGCCAAAGACGATGTTGAACTGGAACATGCCCGCGAGACGCCCGCGATAGGCAGGCGGGGCAATCTCGGCGATGTACAGGGGCGCGGCCACCGTGGAGATCCCGATGCCGAGTCCACCGATGAAGCGGGCGGCAATAAAGGTGCCGACGTCGTTGGCGAAGCCGCATCCGATCGCGGAGACCACATACAGAACCCCAATCCAGAGCAGGGTGGCGCGGCGTCCGAATCGGTCGGTGGGCCAGCTTCCCAGCAGGGATCCCAGCACCGTTCCGTAAAGTGCCGAGGCCATGGCGAATCCATGCATGCCCGCACTCAGACTCCACAAAGTTTGGATCTTCTGCTCCGCGCCGGAGATCACCACGGTGTCGAATCCGAAGAGAAAGCCCGCGAGGGCCGAGATGATGGACCAGAGCAGGATGCGCCACTGCATCGGAGCGGGCGCCGACTCCAGTTGCGCGGCGACAGCCCCGCGGGTCGCTGCGGATTGATTGGGAGAATTGGGAATCATGGAGGGACGAACGAATGAACTCTGGCCTAGCGACCGCCGCGATTCAGGGGATCCCAGAACTGCGAGTTCTCCAAGGCGCGGGCAGTCCCTCCCGAGGGATCCACCGGGGGATTGATCTGGGCGCTGCGACGGCCTTCGGAATGGCCATCGTTGAAAACGGCCACGCCGTATCCCCGATGACGGTTATTGTCGATGCCTTCCAATCCCTGCCCCTTGGCCATGCCGCTGAAGGGCCACCACAGACTGCTGCTCCAGCTCCCGTCCAGCTTGGGAATACAGTCCCCGATCAACAAGTTCTGCGCCGGACTCACAATCGCTGCGCGCCGGAACCAGGGGGCGACACTGAATTTTACCCCGCCCACCGTGATGGTTTCCGGCCCGTACGGATGACGTCCCAGGAAGTAGCCGTTGTAGCCATAGCCCACCTTGTGGGCGTCGAATTTCCACTCCCACTTCACCCCGCTGTCCAGGCGCTTGCCCTTGATGCTCGGGCAACGAAACAGGCTGGCGTTGTTGCTCCCGTATCCGACGATGGAGGGGCCCCACCAGTTGGTCAGCGCCTGGGTCGGGTTGTCCGCCTGTCCGAGGTTCCGATGGGCGGGGAAGGTGTCGCGGTATTCGTCGGTATAGAACTGCATGTACAGACCGATCTGCCGCAGGTTGTTCATACACGCGGTCCGGTTGCCCTTCTCTTTGGCGTTGGCCAAGGCCGGCAGAAGCATGCCGGCCAGAATTGCGATGATCGCAATCACCACCAGCAATTCGATGAGGGTGAATCCGGACGAGCCCGGACGGACGGCGCGCGCTTTGAATTTCATGGGATGACAGTGGTGACCTTGGGCGGTGCCGCCTTTAACGGCCAGAGAGAAATAGACCGGACCCGGGTCGTGGAGGCGTCGCCGGTGGCTGCCAGGGAAAAGCGGATTCCGGGAGACTCGGGCAGCACGAGATCGGTGAGCACCGATTCGCCGCCCTGGGCGAAGACCTCGAGGGACGAAACATCCGCCAGCAGGCGCAGGGTCAGGCGCCCGCCGTTGATCCGCAGGGGCGCCCGGTGAACTCCGGCAAAGACGGGACTGAAATCGCTACGGCCGGAGTGAAGGCGATCCACCTCCAGAAGCGCCAGATCCAGATGCGCCGTAATCCGGGTTTCGCCGGTGTTCCCGTGGTGCGCAATCACGCTCAGGTCGCCGGCACTCGGAACGGTATCGAACTCAATCTCCAGTTCGGCGAGGCCGGAAGGGAAGGGCAGCGACTGTAACCAGGCGGACGCGGCAGGGATCGTCGAAGTGCCCCGATGGTGACGGGTGCCGCGGAGCTTGCGGAGTTCGGCAACAGGGCGTTGGAGCAAACGGTAACCGGCTGGGGTGTCCCGCAGGAAAAGTTCCCGGGGCACCGTCATCGCGCTTCGCCAGGGAAAGGTCGGGACGTCATTGGCGTAGGTCCAATTGCTCATCCAGCCGATCCACAGACGCCGGCCATCACGGGCGGGAATGTCTGACCAGGACACCGCCGCATAGAAGTCCCGTCCGTAGTCAGCCCAAAGGGTGGGGGTGTGTGCCGGTGCGCCGTCGGGCACGAACCGGGTTCCGTCAAACTCACCCACGAAGTACTGCGTTCCCGAGCCGCCCGCTGGGGCGCCGGATCCCACGTTTACCACCAGCACCCAGCGGGTGTCCCGGCCCTGTCCCTCGATGCGGACCGGGAAGAGGTCCGGACACTCCCAGATCCCCTCGGTCGAGCCCGCTGGTCCGAAGTCGCTGAGATGGGTCCAGGCCTTCAGGTCCGGCGAGGCGTAGAATCGAACCTGGCGCTTGGGCGGCCAGGAGACCGCCATGATCCAGCGTCCAGACGGCTCGTGCCAGAATACCTTGGGATCCCGGAAGTCGGCTTCACCCAGGTCGAGGACCGGATTTCCCTGGTACTTCGTCCAGGTTCGCCCCCGGTCGTTGCTGTAGGCGAGTTGCTGATTCTGCAAGGGGCGTCCGGTGTGGTGTCCGGTGTAGATGGCGACCAGGGGTGGTTTGCCGTCGCGTCCGAATCCCGAGGTGTTCTTCCAGTCCACCACGGCACTTCCCGAGAAGATCATCACCCCCTTCTCCTCCGCCAGGGCGAGGGGAAGATGCTCCCAGTGGACGAGGTCCCGGCTGACCGCATGGGCCCAGCTCATGTGCCCCCAGCGGTTGCCGTACGGATTGTTCTGGAAGAAAAGGTGATACTCGCCGTCGTAGTACACCATCCCGTTGGGATCGTTCATCCACGTCTCCGGTGGTGTGACGTGAAATTGCGGGCGCCAAAGCTCCTGAAAGGTCGGCGGGGGATCCGCGACTACCGGGCAGAGCAAGGCGGATAGCAGCATCGCCAGGATCCAGGGCATCGGGCTGCGGTTCGATGGAGGGTGGCCCTGAAGGCGGGACGCGGAGTGGAGATCCATTATGAAGGTTGGGGACAGGACAAGGACAAGGATAAGGCCAGGGGCGGTGCAGGAACTTACCTCCAATGCCCGGAGTTCGTGCGAGGGTGGACTGCGGCTCCTGTCATATTCCTGT
>JBDKKE010000230.1:0-12096 GCA_039796255.1 Verrucomicrobiota bacterium
ACCTCCGGGGGACGGATCCCGACAAACCGCTGAGCGCCGCCGAACGCGACCTGCTGCGACGCCGGATCGCCTTTCAACCGCATCTCTGGGTCGCGCAGGAGCGCGTCCGGCTGGCGTCAGCCCCGTCCTGGACGGGGACCAGCATTGCGCCGCGTCCCATCAGCCTGCGCCTGTACGTGATCGCCACGCCCGATGGCTACCGCGTGATGCCTGGAGGACTCACGCGACAGGCGCCGGAGGCCGGCGGACGGTTCATCTCCATGCAGCGCGGAGGTGCCAGCAAGGACACCTGGGTGCTGAGCGAACAGCCCGTGCCCAAGGTTTCCCTGCTGAACCGGGACGCCGGTGCCATCGAGCTTCGTCGGGTCGGCAATAACCTTCCCAGCCGGCTCGCCGACAACTTCTTCTGGCTGGGCCGCTATTCCGAACGCGCCGACTCCACCGCCCGACTGCTGCGCAGCGCCCTGCTCCGCTTCAACCCCGAGAGCACCGGAAGCGCCCTCCCCCTCATTGCCCCGCTCCTGGACACTCTGGAGCTCCAGGGCCAACTGCCGGCGGCCGCGGATCATCCCGAGCGCCGCAAGAATCCCGAAGCCCTCGAGGCGGAGCTTTTGGCCGCGATCTTCAATCCGCGACATCCGGGAAGCCTCCGCGCCACCGCCGATCAACTGGAGCGGCTGGGAATGCTCGTCCGCGACCGCACCTCCAACGACCTCTGGCGCGTGGTCAGCCAGCTCAATGACAAGCTCGCGATGCCGGCGTCCGCTCCCGTCATGCTGGCCGGGGACGCCATCGGGCTGCTCAGCCAGACGCTCCTGCACCTGGCTTCATTCTACGGTCTGGCGAGGGAGAACATGACCCGGGCCCAGGGATGGCGATTCCTGGACATGGGACAGCGGATCGAACGGGCTTCCTTCCTCAGCACCTTTCTCCAGGCAGCGCTGAAATCCCCGGAGGCCGACAACCCGAGCGTCCTGGAGGCAGTCCTGGAGGTGGTCGACAGCACCATCACCTACCGCTCCCGCTACAACCTCCTCCCGGAAATGGCGGCGGTGTACGATTTGGTGCTGCTGGACGACACGAATCCCCGGTCACTGCTGTTCCAACTGCTGCAACTGGAGAAGCACTTTGCCCGCCTGCCGCGTGAAAGGGAGGGTGCCCTGCCGAGTCCAGCCCACCGCATTCTGATCCACGCCCTCTCCTCAGCCCGGTTGGTGGATCCCCGCGATTTGATCCCGGGAAAGGGCGATTGGCAGGAGACCTCCACCGGACGAACGCTCCGGCAGATCCGCCAGGAACTGCCCGGACTCACCGAAGCGCTGTCCGCGAGTTACTTCGCCCACTCCGCCATCTCCCGCGCCGGCAGCATATGAAATCTGCCCGGCAAGACCGCCGACCCGCCCAATGACTTACCGGATTGTTCACCGCACCACCTACCAGTACACGGAACTGGTCAGCGTCTCGCACCATGCTGCGCGGGTGAAACCGCGGAATACCGTCAACCAGCAGCGCGAGGAGTTCTCGCTGTCCATCACCCCGACGCCGGCGGTGCGAAAAATGCGGACCGATTTTTTCGAGAACCGTGTCTGCTTCTTCAGCATTCAGGAACTGCACCGCGAGTTTGAGCTCGAGGCGGTGAGCCGGGTCACGGTGGCTCCCGTCACCCCTCCCGTGCCGTCACTCTCTCCCGACTGGCAGGAAGTGGGTGACCTGTTCCGGGATCCAGTTTCGCCCGAGGTGGTGGAGCCGTACCAGTTCTGCTTCGACTCCCCCATGGTCCGCACCTCACCGGTGTTCGCGGACTATGCCCGCGCCAGCTTTCCGAGGGACACCCCGCTCCTGGTGGGCGTCCGGGACCTCAACCGCCGCATTTTTTCCGACTTCAAGTACGATCCCGTCGCCACCACCGTGACCACCCCCATCGAGGAGGTCTGGGAGACGCGACGCGGCGTCTGCCAGGATTTCGCCCACCTGGCCATCGCCAGCCTGCGCTCCCTCGGCGTCCCATCGCGCTACGTCAGTGGGTACCTCCGCACGCATCCCCCCGCCGGACAACCCCGCCGGATCGGGGCCGACGCCACGCACGCCTGGTTCGCCGTGTACTGCCCGAGTATCGGTTGGGTGGATTTTGATCCCACCAACAATGTCATGCCCGGCGAGGAACACATCACCGTCGCCTGCGGACGCGACTTCAGCGATGTCAGCCCCGTCAGCGGCATCATCACCGGCGGTGGCTCCCACACCGTCCGCGTCTCCGTCGACGTCGCCCCCGCCGACGGTGAACCCGCCGAAGGTGAACCCGCAGACACCGCAGACAAACAGTCACCCGACGACGACTAACAACGGACCAGTGGCAAGTGACCAGTGGCCAGTGACCAGTGGCAAGTGACCAGTGGCAAGTGACCAGTGACCAGTGACCAGTGACCAGTGGCCAATGCCTAGTGCCCCCTCCCTCCGCCCCCTGCCTGCTGATTCCCCAATTTCTCCTCCGAGGCCGGTCTCCACTCCCCCCGATGCGCTTCCAGATCAACCACCGCACCCGATACCTCTACGCCTCACCGGTTCGCGAAAGTTTCAATGAGGTTCGCCTCAAGCCGGTGACGAATGAGCACCAGACCGTCGAGTCCTTCCTGCTCAAGGTCCTGCCGGCTTGTCCCTTGAAGCACTACGAAGACTTCTACCTCAACTGGATTCATCATTTCGAAATCCCGGAGGCCCACCGCACGCTGCTCATCGACGCCACCACCCGCGTCTCCACTCGCGCGAACCCCCTGGCGCTCGACGCCGCCTCCTCGCCACTTTCACGCCTCCCGGAATGCGCACGCATGGAACGCTGCTTCGACTACCTGCAGCCGACCCAGTACGTAAACCTTGACCCCGCCACCTGGCGCCTGGCGCTGGACATCACGGCGGGACAGACGGACATCTGGCAGGCGGCGGTGGCCCTGATGAGCTACATTCACAGCAACTTCACCTACACCCCCCTCAGCACGACCGTGCACACCCGGATGGCCGAGGTCATCGAGCAGCGACGCGGAGTCTGCCAGGACTTCGCCCATGTCCTCCTCGGACTCTGCCGCGCGGTCAAGATCCCCGCCCTGTATGTGAGCGGGTATCTGGCTACCGAACGGGCCAGTGCCACCCACGCCTGGGTTGAGGTCTTCCTGCCGGAACTCGGCTGGCAAGCCCTGGACCCCACCCACAACGTCTCGGCCGACGAGACGTACGTGAAGATCGCCGTCGGACGCGACTATGCCGACGTCGCCCCCGTCCGGGGACACTACAAGGGGACTCAGGACCGCAAGATGGAGGTGGAAGTCTCCATCACCCCGCTCGATCCCCTCTGAGTTTCCGGACGGGCTCTGGGGCAGCAGAATCGCCGGTCAGATCGCTTCCAGGATCTTGTCCAGCTTCACGTGCCGGGCGATCAGGTCCTGCACGATGCGGATTTTCTCCGTGTCACCGGGACGGATCTTCACGATCAGATCGTGCACCCGGCTGGCCACCGTGTAGCTGTCGATGGGAGTCATCAGCACCGGACACGGGAATCCGCGCGCGAGCTTCAACACCGCACCCGAGGGAGCGATATCATCCGAAAGCGCAATTCCCGCCAGCCGTCCCCCGCCCTTCAGATAATCACCCGCCGCGCGGATGATGTCATCGCGGTCCGCAGGCACGATGAGCAGCACCCCGGGACGGAACAGCGCCGACGCCCGGGCGGGGCCCATGGCCCCAATCACCACGTGGTCGATGATGTTGTGGATCTGCCCGGTCTCGTTCAGTTCCTGCGCCGCCAGGTCTTCGCGCACCAACTCCAGCGTCGGTGAGGACAGCACCGGCTGGTGCGGCACCACACCGAGCAGCTTGAGCCCCTTGCGGCGCAGCCCCTTCTCGGCGAACTCGGTGATGTAATCGAGCTTTTCAGGCAGGACCTTGTTCAGGATCACTCCGATCACTTCCACGCCCTCTCGCTCAAACAGCGCACTGTTGAGGGTAACTTCGTCAATCGGCAGTCCGATGCCTCCCCGGGTGACGATGACCACCTTGGCATCGAGGAGTCGGGCCACGGTGGCGTTGCTGAGATCAAACACGCTGCCCACGCCGGCGTGACCGGTGCCCTCGCACAACACGAACTCCTTCTCCCAGGCGACGCGGTCAAACGCCTTGTGAATGCGCTTCACCAGCGTCTCGTAATTCGCCGCCTGAAGGTACTTCCGGGTGAAATCGGGTTCGACTGCGATGGGCGACATGTCCACCAGCGGACAGTTGAGTCGGAAAACCCGGTCCATCAGCACCGAATCCTCGTCGATCTTTTCCGCATCGATCTCCACAAACCGCTGCCCCACCGGCTTGATGTAGCCGACCCGGCCGAAGCGCGCCTGCAATGCCGCCAACAGCCCCAGTGAGTTGGTCGTCTTGCCATCGTTTTGACGCGTGGCGGCGATGAACACGCGCGGGGTGGTGACGTTCAGCAGCATTTCGGAAGTGGCAGAGGGAGGAGGCACCGGAGGCGGTCGGGGTTCCAATTACGCGACCATCGGAAGGACATCGCCCGACCCGGGGTACAAATTCTGATAGTCGATGCTTTGCAGGCCGACGATCGCCGCCACGCCCAAAATGTCATGAGCACTGCTTCCCCGCGACACGTCGGCCGCGGGGCGGTCCAGTCCGAGCAAAATCTGTCCATAGGCGTTGGCCCGCGCAATGTGCTGGATGAGTTTGTGCGCGATGTTGCCCGCGTTGAGGTCTGGAAACACCAGCACATTGGCGCGGCCCGCGACACGGCTTGAGGGAAGCTTTCGCGCCGCGATGTCCGGCACCAGGGCGGCATCCACCTGCATCTCGCCGTCAAAATCCGCCTCAAATCCGCTCTCCTTCGCCTTCTGCTGCGCCAGCGCCGTTGCCGCGCGCACCTTCAGCACGCTCGGATGGGCAGCGCTGCCCTGGGTGGAATAGCTCAGAAAGGCCACCCGGGGCGGCGTCCCCAGAATCTGTCGCGCCAATCGGGCGATGTTGAGTCCGATGTCGGCCAACTGCTCCACCGAGGGATCCGGAATGACACCACAATCCCCCATGAACAGTACCCCCTTCTCGCCAAAACGGGTGTCCTCCACTTCCATGACCATGCACGAGGAGGCGGTCATGGTCTTGGGGGCCACCTTGATGATCTGGAACAGCGGTCGGAGCACGCCGCCCGAGATCTCGTTGGTGCCGGAAACCAGACCGTCCGCCTGCCGCATGGCCACCATCATCGCGCCGAAATAGTTGGGCTTCATCATGGCCTCGCGGGCCTCCTCTTCCGCGATCCCCTTGCCGCGCCGGAGCATCACGAAACGCTTCACAAAGCTGTCGAGGTCCGGACTCATCTTCGGGTTGATGATGCGGATGCCCTCCAGCACCACGTTCAACTCCTCGGCCGCCTGCTTCACCACCGAGCGCTCACCCAGAAGGATGGGGACACCGAGCCGCAGGGAATAGAACTGCCGGGCAGCCTGGAGCACCCGGGGCTCCGTGCCTTCCGGGAATACAATCCGCTTGGGATGACGCTGCAGCTTTTCGTAGACCCCGCCGATGAACCGCATGCGCGGGATGTACGCGACAGCGTCGTAAACTGCAATGGCCATCCGGGATTGCCATCGAGGTCAGCGCAGGTTTCATTGCAGCAACGTCGTACCGGATGAAATCCCTCCTTCTGCCCCTGACCATTGCCCTGATCCTGGTTTCCCACCAGGCCCCCGCCCAGACCCCAGCTCCGGCGGCCCCGGCTCCGCCCAAACCGCCCGCCGCAGTGTCCGGTGCGGTCCGCAACGTGGGACCTGCTGAGTTTGAGACCCTCCGCAAGGCCACCAATGCGGTGGTGCTGGATGTGCGGACCCCGGCCGAGTTTGCCGACGGTCATCTTCCCGGGGCAAAGCTGGTGGACTTCCGGTCGGCCGCGTTTGCCGATCAGGTCGCCGGACTCGACAAGTCCAAACTCTATCTCGTCCATTGCGCCGGCGGCGTCCGGAGCGCCAAGGCCTGCATCAAAATGACGTCTCTGGGTTTCACCAACCTGGTCAACCTGGAGGGAGGCCTCTCCGCCTGGCAGGAGGCCGGAAAGCCAGTGGAAAAGTGATTGCTGGCAACCCGCTGCGGAGGCCACCGGCAAACGAACGCCGGATACCCCAGTGTCCCCGTGGATCTCCTCGCCCTCCCCTGCCGCCAACGCCCCGTCCCGCATGAAAGCCTCCGTCATCATTCCCGCGTTCAACGAGGAAAAGCTTCTGACCGCCACCCTGGACGCCGTGCGCGTAGCCTGCAGTGCCCTGACAAAACGCGGGTGGGACACGGAAGTCATCGTCTGCGACAACAACTCGACAGACCGCACCCCCGAACTCGCCCGGGCCGCGGGAGTCCGGGTGGTCTTCGAACCGATCAACCAGATTGGACGCGCCCGGAACACCGGAGCCGCGGCGGCCACCGGGGACTGGCTCATCTTTGTGGATGCCGATTCGAGTCCCAGCCCGGAATTGTTCGACGCCGTGGCCAGCGCAGCGGAGTCAGGACGGGTTCTGGCCGGGGGCAGTACCATCCGCCTGGACGGCGGCGGCATCGCAATCCATCTGATCACCGCCCTGTGGAACATCTCCAGCCGCTGCCTGCGCTGGATGGCCGGCTCCTTCATCTTTGTTGAACGGGCGGCATTCGAACAGGTGGGAGGATTCAGCCTCGCCCTGTTCGCCGCCGAGGAGATCGACCTGTCCAAAAGACTCAAGCCCCTGGGACGCCGGAGCGGACGCCGCCTGAAAATCCTCCACACTGCGCCCCTGCTGACCTCAGCGCGCAAGGCGGACCTGTACACCACCACCGAACTCCTCCGCTTCATGCTGCGCGGCCTCCTTCGCCCCCAGTCCACCGTGCAGAACCGGGAGGCCTGCCACCCCTGGTACGACGGTCGCCGCTGACCCCGCGCCACCCCCGCCTGGCGGCGGTACGGATGCGAAGTCTCAAAAAACCCTTTGACGGTGCTGAAATCGGATCGGTACGTTCCGCCCCCGTTGTTTTGTTCCAGAGTAGCTCAATGGTAGAGCACGCGGCTGTTAACCGTGATGTTGTAGGTTCGAGTCCTACCTCTGGAGCCAACTTCCAAGTCGTTGAAGTTCAACGGAGCAACTCCTCGGGAAGCCGGCGAATCCCTCAAATGTCAGGGGAAATGCCAGGGAACCGCAACCGGGTGAGACCACTCTGTCACCGCTGACGCCAGCTTTGGCCACCCCCTTCCGCGCTCGCTGACCGAAATTCTCGCGCCTCGCCAATCTTGCCGTCAGCGGATCCTGGGTGAGGGACTCCTTTGGCCCGTTCCCGCTTCGTGGAGCGCCCTCCTTGGGTCATGAGCGAATACGGCAAGGGGTGGTTCCTGCCTCACCTTAGCCACCGTGGACCATCCGGTCATGACCGTGGTGCTGAATCAAATTGGTCAGACTGAGATTCCTCGCGAGCTTCGAGAGCAACTCGGCTTCCAAACCGAAAACGTTCTCGAACTACAGAGCCTGGCGGACACCCTCGTAGCCTGGAAGAAAGTGGAACCAGACCTGTTCGAGAAATGGCGTGGGCGGGGCTCGCTCCCAGCGGGAACCAGTGCCGATGATTATCTTCGTCTGATTCGCGATGGTGACAGCCGTTGACACCTCCGTCCTGTTCGAGGTGATGCTCAACGATACGCAACCCGCGGATCATTCCATCGCTTCACATCGGCAAGCCGCGAATGAAGGCTCGCTGGTGATCGGCGAGGCAGCCTCGTACCTGCCCTTAAATAGCACCTTCCGCAGCCGCTTCACGGGCCATTGCCTTACGGGTGCCGCCCTTTTCCTCCCGCGTTGACGCAACCCGACGTTTAAGTTTGAGACTGCCGAACAATTCATCCACTTCAGGTTCTGGCCTCACAACACCCTCAGCTTTTACGACCGTGCCGTCTGGAAGGTCGCATGTTTGTCTGCCGATATCGCCTGCCAGGCGTACGAGTTCAACCAAAGGCGCTGTTGCGAGATTGTCGCTGCTATACTGGCCCCCCAGTAGACCAGGAATCTTGAGGCAATACTTTCGTCCCTCAGACAACGGACCGCATTTCTCGCGAGCGAGTTCAACCAAAGCACGCATGTACCAATCGTGTAAGAACTCTTGATCTTTCGATAATTCCTCCAATTTTTGGCGGTTGGCGGCAACCACGCTGCAAGAGCAATCCTCTGGACAAAGACGCCAGTATTTCCCTTCGGTATCCTTCACGATGAGGTTTCCGAAGTCGTTCTCTCCGACAATTTCAACGGGATCAAGCCCGACCCAACTCCAGGACTGGTGAATTTCATCGATGAGGGTCATAATGCAAAACGGTTGAGCTCACCGATCGCCGCCGTTGGCGGGTCCTGGCAGCGAATTCGGCGTTCGATGAACCGGGGCCTCCAAACTCAAAACGGCTGGCAGTGGACTGTGTGGAGCGATCTTGTTGGCCGGTGATTCGGTAAACATGTCGACCTCTCCGTGCCACCGATGGCTAACGTCGCGCATGATGAGAGCGTGGTCGAAGATGACACTGCCTGAAGGAAATGCCGACTCGTCGGCGAAGAAGGAAGACTCGACGTGCTCGACAGTGAGCGGACGCACCTGCCAACCATCGGTCTGAAGCCGAATGCCATCCAGACGGCAGCAATCGCGGGTGACGGAGTAGCCTACGCTGCCACCCTCGAAAAAGGCCGATGATTCAGCCAGTGACTTGAAGCAAGAAGACTCTGGCAACGACTCGCTTTCGTGGGCACGAAGTTGAACTGCCATGCGCCCGTCGTAAGCGCGGATGGACATGGAAATGCAGGAGCCGTCGTCGGTAACCGTAAAATCCGACAACGACTGCTCGCCTGGAAAGATGCGACCGCCGCCGAAATAGTTGAGCCAAGAGCCCGTGTCGCGGCGCGGGATAAACACACCCTCGCGTGCCTCGCCGGAGGGCCCATCCCAAAGGACAGCGATGCGGTGGGCGGCGTTCTCGCTGGAGATGCCGCAAAAGCGAGGAATCCACCTGGGGCGAATCTGCTCCAGCCGGATGAGACAAATCCCAGCGATGGCATAACCACCGTGTAGCTTGGGACGGAATGGTGGCGGCAGAAAGCGCCTCATAACCTCGGCGTCGACACGGAAGTTGATGAGCAACCGGCGGCGAATCAGACCGTGGATTACTGGAAGACGCATGGCAGAAAAGGCTATCGCCAAAGCTCACCGACCGCCGCCGGAACCGGGCGCTCGCAGCGAATCCAGTGTCCAATGAACCCGCGCGCTTGAGATCGAGACGGGTCGCTGCGGTTCCAGCGGAGCGATTTGTTCGGCGATCATGGACCGTGAGCGGTGCGTTCCATTTCCCCAAGTAAGCAGAAAAGCGGTAGGAGGCATAGAATTGATCCAGCGAGCTTCCCTGGAGCCTTGCCGCGGAGCACCACTGGTCCAGCGCACACCAGGATGAAGCTGGCGACAAGTGTGACCCGGAAGAACCTCCATGCCTCGCGCTCGAGGCCGCCCCACAGAAACAGATCCCGGAACCATGAGAGCAACACAAGGTTGCCGATCAGGGCCAGCGCCAGCCTTGGAGTTGCTCTGAAGCATCGAGTCGTCATTGGGTCGAGAGCTTTGTTAGCAATCCTGCCTCCTCGTCAATATCGCTGGCTCAATCTGACGACCTGGAAACAAGTGAACGTGATAGGAATCCTCTCCATCCAAACCATCCTCACTGAGTGACCCGAACTTCGAGTAACAAACAACCGCCTCGTAAATCGCCGGCGCAATCTCAATACGAGCTGCGTCTGGATAATAGTCTGTGCATCCGGCTACGACGATTCGGCCAGTATCAATCTGGAGGCTTGCTGTGGTCATGTGATTCCACTCGTCGGGCGCAATCGTGGGCTGCGACTCGTGAACCACTACTGAAACCGGGACGGTCGTATTGCGAACCGTGCCAACGCCGATGACATGCGGTGCAACATCCAACAGCCGGTCCGTAGCCTCCTGAGTCCACGCTGCCGACAAATCACCAAACGACTGGTCATCGTCTTGCAGATAGAACTGATGGTAGTCGGCAAAGATTTCGTATTGGAAGGTGCGTGGCATCGTGGATGGCTAACGTCGGGAGCTCACCGACCGCCGCCTGAGACGAGCACTCGCAGCGAATTCAGCGTCCGATGAACCAGCGCGCTTGAACTCGAAACGGGAGCGGCGGTTCGTGTGGAGAGCCCTTGTTAGCCGGTAATTTCCAACACTACTGCAAACCAACCACGCACCGCCAAAGCGTCGGAGTTGCCTCCGAATCCGTGAATAGCACCAATCCTCCAGCCTTGCTGTAAGTACGTCTCCAAATGCTCTTCTATGGTGCCATGCTTATCAGCGAAGCTGCCAACTAGCATTTTACCACTCGCGTACGCCATGTTGTCGACGTAGATCGTGACAAGTTTTTGTTTACCTGTCTTTAGAACGGGTGGGGCATTCATTTATTTCCGGCTAACGATAAGCTCATTGACTGGCTACGATCAACTCAACGGCCCAGAATCGAAAAGGGTCGTCAAACCGGCCCATTCCGGCCCGTTCCGGCCAGTTCACTGCGCCAGGCTCGGCCGGGCATTGGTGGCCGATCTCTCATTTCGAAATAGGGAGGCTGCGCCAATCAGTGCGAACACTACCAATACCGAGAACAGGCTGATCGCCACAGGACGAAGCAAGGGTGAAAAACTCGCTGTGCCGGCATGACCCCTCAGAACCTCGAGTGCCCGACCATCCACGCGCAAGCTCGCCCCATCGGATGCGGTTATGACGATGGCATCGTTTGGGAAAACCATGGAGAAAACCTCGCATCCGATGAACCCCAGCAGGCCTGCGAAGAGAGCGACAACGCTGATCGCTAGCCATCTGAGAACCTGTCGTACTTGCATAGAGTGTGTCATGCCGCCGAACGCCGGAACTCGGTGACCCGGCCGACGAAGAGTAACGATTGGAAGCGGGACGCCAAGGCCGGGTTCACTGGAGTGATCTTGTTCGACCGCACGATTACTGAACGAGCTTTTGGTGAATGACAATTGCGGCAAAATATCCAGAGACGAGCAAGAGAACCCCACCGACGGCACCAAGCGCTTTGGCGAGGCCGCCCGTCACCGTACGCTGAGGGTCAAGTCGCAGACTGCCAGTGCGAAAGACTCTATAGGCAACAGTCCCCCCAACACAGGCGCCGAAGAGGAAACGCAATGCACTTCTTGGATGGTGAAGCCCTGACCACGTGACAAGCGCGAACAGACCAACCAAGACGAGCAAAACGATGACGCCGGATACCTGTGCCGGCGTGTCGTCCAAAAATCTCTTGAGCTTTGGATTCACGGTGCGCGAAGTGCTGTCGAACGCCAGAACTGACCGACGCGGGCGGCCAGTGGCGTCCGAATTGGAAACTGACGTGGCCCGCCCGCGTTCGGTCCAGTGATCTGGTTAGCCGCTTTCGGTTTCATCTGGGAAGAAGGCTACAACACGAAGTGGCGTCGAGATGCCTGACAGTCGGCGCGATGACGTCTGCGCTCGCCATGAATACAGTGGCTCGTCATTGGCAACTGCGGCCAGCGAGGTGAGAACTGAACGACAGAGATGCTCCAGGTCGGTGCGCTCGGGCGCACGCTGCAGAACTCCACGAAGCCGTCCCTCGTAAATCTTCCGAAGACGGTCACGCGCGAGAAACGGCTGACCGTGAATGTCGGTATAATCTGACATGTGGTGTAACTCCGTGACCGTGGCAGCCTCGGTGGTGGCGTCCACAATCTGTTGCTGGATGATGGCCGGGGTCATGGCAACGGCGCATGACGGCTAGACCCTATGGCTTGAAAGGGTTGAGGAAAGCGTGGGTGACGGGCCGGGCGAACGTGGGTTAGAAGCCGCGTGGGCGGCCTCCAGAGCCACAGGGTTGTGGCCGGACGGATCACTCCGCCAGCGAGTCAACCAGAAGTGCCTTATGAACCCATCACCCACAGTTGAGAAGATCAAATATGTCGGCTTGGATGTCCACGCCGAAACCATTGCCGTCGCCATCGCCGACTCTTCAGGCACCGT
>JBDKKE010000231.1:0-2925 GCA_039796255.1 Verrucomicrobiota bacterium
CTCGGCGGATCCCCCCCCGCTGGGCGGATGGAAGGGCTCGTGGGTCAGAAAGGCGACGCGCATGCGTTGGCGGACCCTAACCCGGGCGATCGCCAGGGCGGAATCCGGATTTTACCACAGAAACACAGAGAGAACCGGAGAGGATCCCATCAGAGGAGATCGGAGCCGGGGCAGGGCTCAAGGCCGAGGCCGTTCGGCAGAGACAGCAATTCGTCCGATGGGTTCGGTTCCTCCTCTGTGTCTCTGTGTCTCTGTGGTTCACCCCCTCTGGGGTCCCGCCGAGGAAATGGAGCGGAATCCGCTGGGCCTGGCGGGACGGACCGGTAGATTGTCCGCACACTTTCCCGCTCCCATGACCGCGCGATTCTTCCCCCGGTTGGCGACTGCCGGCCTACTGCTCACCACCCTGCTGCTCCACGCCCGTCCGGAGGCTCCAGCCGCCGTGGAGTTTCAACCCTTCGCCGCCCAGGTGCGACGCCTGATCGAGGCCACCGACGCCCTGGGCGCGCCGCTTCCGGCGGCGGATCGCGCCCGCCTCCAGGCGCTCCTGCAACAGCCGGGTCCGGAGTCCGTCCGCCAGATCGAGTCCCTGCTCGACCCGCAGTGCCTCCTTCACGTTCAGATCAATCCCGAGATGCGGGTCAAGGTGACCAACGGCCTCTCGCGTCCCGATCTTGTGGAGGGGGGATGGCGGACCTTTCTGATCAAGGTGCAAAATGAGGCGGGCACCACCGCCAAGTTGGGACTCCAGAGTCCCAACGCCCGCACGGCCTTCAATTCCCCGGCCTCCGATGTCGCACAACGCTGGCTGGAAACCTCCCTCGCGGATCGTCCTCCCCTGCCCCCGACCCTGACCGGTCTCCCGTTGGAGTACCGGATCCTGCAACTCTACAGTCGGGATGCCGGATCGCGTCAGGCGGCCTTCTCCTTCAATGTCGGCCAGGGCACGCAGGATCTCGGGTTTCGCGCCGAGACCGACGTGCTGTTCAACTGTCACCCCGCCCGCGAGGTGACGCTCCGACTGCGCGATGAGACGGGCGCCCCCACCACGGCCTCCCTGCTGATCACCGATGCGCAGGGTCATGTGTATCCCTCACCCGGACGCCGCCTCGCGCCGGACTTCTTCTTTCATCCGCAGGTGTACCGCGCCGACAACGAGGTGCTCCGTCTGCCCGAAGGACGCTATACAGTGGCCTTTCAGCGGGGACCGGAGTCCCTATCCCAACAGCGTCAGTTGACGGTGGGAGCAGGTCCCAACGTCTGGGATTTTCAGGTGGAACGTTGGATCGATCCCGCGAAGTCCGGCTGGTGGTCGGGGGATCACCACATTCACGCCGCCGGTTGCGCGCATTACGTCAACCCCACCGAGGGAGTGCATGCGGCGGACATGATGCGCCACTGTCTTGGCGAGGATCTCAAGATCGGATCCAATCTCACCTGGGGACCCTGCTTCGACTATCAGAAGCAGTTCTTCACCGGCAGCAACGATGTGGTGTCCCTGCACCCCTACCTGCTGCACTATGACGTGGAGGTCTCCGGATTCGGATCCCACCAGAGTGGCCACCTCTGCCTGCTGCGCCTGCGTGAGCAGATTTATCCGGGCGGTGCTTCCAAGAACCACTGGCCGAAACTGGGACTCAACACCCTGCGCTGGGCGCACCGCCAGGGCGCCCTGTGCGGACCTGCCCACAGCGGCTGGGGACTCCAGGTGGACACCGCCGAACTTCCCAATCTCGTCGTGCCGCCCTTCGACGGCATCGGGGCCAACGAATACATCATGGACGTCACCCATGAAGTGCCCGGACCGGACGGCAAGCCCGTGCCCGCCGTGGACTTTATCTCCACCGTGGACACGCCGTACGTCTGGGAACTCAACATCTGGTACCACACGCTCAACGCAGGATTCCGGACGCGCATCAGCGGAGAAACCGATTTCCCCTGCATCTACGGCGACCGGGTCGGACTCGGACGCAGCTACGTGAAGCTCGACGGCAAACTGGACTACGAAGCCTGGTGCGAGGGAATCCGCTCGGGACGCAACTACGTCGGAGACGGGCGGACTCATCTGATGGAGTTCGCCGTCAACGGCACCCCGATGGGGGTTGGGGCCAGCGAGGTGCGCCTCGACAAAGCCGGGACGGTGAAGGTCGCCGTCCAGGTGGCGGCGCGGCTTGACGAGACGGCGCATCCGGAGATCAAGGCGCGTCCCTATGCCGACAAGCCTTACTGGGACATCGAGCGCGCCCGCATCGGCACCACCCGGGAGGTGCCGGTGGAGGTGCTGGTCAACGGACGCCCCGTCGCCCACCGAAACATTGTGGCGGACGGGTCCCTGCAGGACCTGCAATGGGACATTCCCATCGAGCGCAGCAGTTGGGTCGCCCTCCGGGTCCTGCCCAGCGCCCACACCAATCCCATCTGGGTAGTGGTGGACAACAAGCCGGTGCGCGCCTCGCGCCGCAGCATCGAGTGGTGTCTTCAGGGCGTGGACCGCTGCTGGTCGCAGAAAGAGCGGTTCTTTGCCGAGCCCGAATTAACCCAGGCCCGCGCCGACTATGAGCACGCCCGGACGGTCTATCGGCGTTTGCTGGCCGAGACCGAGGCCGAGTAGGGAAGACAAGCTGAGGGACACGGATTCCACGGATGCACACGGATTGGGGAAGATGCGGTAGGGCGAGCCTTCGGCTGGCCATTCCGTCGAGTCGCTCACTCCGGATCATTTGCCGGAATGCCTGCCCATCGCCCCATCCGCATCCGTGAGAATCCGTGCAATCCGTGTCCTTCCATCCCCGTGAGGTTCGGACAGGAGCGGCGTCAGACTGCCGTTGCGCAGTTAGCCCTGACGGAAACTAAAATGAACGGAAGCAGGAATAGATTCTGGATCGCCGCTCTCGCGATTCTTGTGATCACCCTGGCGGGAGGAGC
>JBDKKE010000232.1:0-2614 GCA_039796255.1 Verrucomicrobiota bacterium
TCCCGCTGTCGGTCACCTTCACGGTCACCAGGTTGGTCGTGCCGCCGAAGGTCTCGTCCGGCGTCCACGCCAGCGCGCCGGCCGGGGAGACCGTCAATCCAACCGGGCCACTGACCAACGCCCGGGTCAGTACCTGGGCGGGAAGATCCGAATCCGTCGCCGGAACCGTCAAGTTGAGTGCCACCAACTCATTCACGGTCTGGTCCGCGATCAGAGGCAACACCGGCAGTTGGTTCCCCGGACGCACGATTACCCGGAAGCTGTTGGTGGCCGACAGGGCCGGCACTCCGTTGTCGGTGACCTTCACGGTCACCAAATTGGTCGTTCCCACCTGGGCCACCGTGGGGGTCCAGGCGATCACGCCAGGTCCTGACACCGTCAGTCCCGCCGGTCCGCTCACCAAGCCGTGCGTGAGCGTCTGCGCGGGCAAGTCCGGATCCGTGGTGCCCAGGGTCAGCGCATAGGGCGCCAAGGCGGGGGCTGTCTGATCGACGATCACTGGCAGCACCGGCACCCGGTTCACTTCCCGCACGATGATGCGGAAGGAATTGGTGGCCGACAACGCGGGAACGCCGTTGTCGATCACCTTCACCGTCACCAGATTGGTCGTCCCGCCTTGCGTCTCGCTCGGAGTCCAGTTCAACGCCCCCGCCACGGTGAGCGTTAGTCCGGCCGGCCCACCGACCAACATATGACTTAAGGTCTGGGCCGGAAGGTCCGGATCCGTGGCCGCCACCGTCAGGTTCACCGCAACCAACTCATCGACGGTTTGATCCGCAATCAGCGGCAATACCGGTGGCCGGTTCGCTGGCGGGAAAATGATCCGAAAGGAGTTGGTCACCGACAAGGGCGGCACGCCGTTGTCTGTGACTCGTACCGTCACCACATTGGTCGTACCTGCCAAGGCGGCCGTCGGCGTCAAGCTCAGTACGCCTGTCGGTGTAATGGTCACTCCTGGCGGACCGCTCAATATCGCGTACGTCAGGATCTGCGCGGGCAGATCGGGATCAGTGACCGGAAGGGTCAGGGAAAATCCGGTGGTGATGGACCCAATCTGATCCGGCACGGGGGGAAACAGCGGGGGCTGATTGACTTCCCGCACGATGATGCGGAACGAATTGGTCGCCGACAGCGTCGGAACACCGCTGTCGGTCACCTTGACGATCACCAGATTCGTCGTTCCTCCAAAGGTCTCGCCCGGCGTCCACGTCAGGGCACCGGCCGGCGTCAAGATCAGGCCTGCTGGACCGCTGACCAGTGTCCGGGTCAGAGTCTGTGCCGGGAGGTCCGCGTCCGTCGCGGCAACCGTCAGGTTGAGTGCTACCAATTCATTCACGGTCTGGTCCGCAATCAGCGGCAATACCGGGGGCTGATTGCCCAAAGGCACGCGAATACGAAAAGTGTTGGTGACTGAAAGCGACGGCACACCGTTGTCAGCCACCTTAACCACCACAATGTTCGTGGTGCCGGCGAGAGAAGAATTTCCCAGCATGGACAACACCCCGGATGGCAACACCGACACTGCGGACGAGCCGCTTACCAGTGAAAATGTCAATGTTTGTAGGGGAACATCGGCGTCCGTTGCCACCAGGGTCATCGTGAACGCTGAGACTGCTGATCCAATCTGATCGGGAACGGCAGGGAACAGCGGGGCCTGATTCACCTCCCGAACAACGATCCGGAAGGAATTGGTTGCCGACAGGGCGGGGGAGCCATTGTCGGTGACCGCCACGGTTACCAGATTGGTGGTTCCCCCGAATGTTTCCCCGGGAGCCCAGGCCAATACTCCTGCCGCGCTCACCGTCAACCCGGCCGGTCCGCTCACCAGGCTGCGGGATAACGTCTGCGCCGGGAGATCGGGATCCGTGGCAGGAAGGGTCGGAAGGTTAATGCTTAAGGTTCCCCCCTCATCAACCAACTGATCCGCAAGTGCCCCCCAAACCGGAGGAAGATTCGCCTCCAGCACAGTGATGTTGAAGACCTGACTTGAGCTGAGGGGCGGTATCCCGTCATCGGTGACCACCACTGTGATCGGATACACCCCGGGGCCCTGAGCCTCGGTAGGCGTCCAGGTGAATTGACCCGAAGCCGCTCCGATGGCAGCACCGGCAGGAACCACCCCACCCAGGCTGAAGCGGATCTGATCATTGGGGGCCTCCGGATCGGACGCTGTGACGGTAGCCGAGTACGACGCCAGCTCATTAATCGTCGCATTGGGGACCGCACCTATCACGGGAGCGTGATTGCCAAGACGCAGAGTTGCCGAAAAAACTCGGTTCGTGGTCTCGTAGGAGTTGACGACCAAGGTGTAGTCCCGCGAACTACTCAAACCAAATCTCAACTGTTGAGAAGGCCAATACGAATAAAAGTCACCATACCAATACCAAGTGCCTACAGCACTGTTGTAAGGATCATAGATAGTCCAATGTCCATTAACGGCGGACTCCTCCGGCTGACTTCGCGCATCCACCCGTTGACCCACAGCTCCGGCGAATCGATAAATTCGTGTCTCCCGGGGAGGAATATTGGTGCTGACCGGCAAATCCCAAGTCAGGCGTGGGGCGGCGTCCACATTCAAAAGGCGGAACGCGTAGGGAGTGGCGGTGTCCGACTC
>JBDKKE010000233.1:0-8574 GCA_039796255.1 Verrucomicrobiota bacterium
CCTCATTGCCATCGGTCAGCAGGGTGTTGCCGGGGATCACCAGCTTCCACTGCGTGTTCCAGACCGACCGGCCGATCAGCCGCGTGCTGGAGTATTGGGAGAACTGCAGGCCCGTGCCCGCCGACCAGACATTGGCCGGAAACACGCTCACCGAATCCACCGGCCGGAAGGCCGGATGCTTGCGCTCCGTGAAGAGCGGCTCGGTGAGCGAATTGGCCGCCTGCCAGAAATTGAGGCCGGACGACTGCGAATTGCCGAGGTTGAACGGGAGCGGGATGGCCACGTCTTCCACGCTCCACTGGCGCTGGGTGCTGGTATCCCCCAGGGGCGGGCTGCGCATGATGTCCTGGCCCACGGGGATGAGATAGACGTAGGGCGTGGCCGCCAGGGCCTGCGGATCCAGATAGGCCAGGTTGGGGTCGGACGAGCCGGTGGAGCCCGGCAGGCTCATTCCGCGATACCCCTCGAACACCACGCCGGCGCCAAACAGTTTGGTGGCAAAATAGCTCGGGCTAAACGCGGGGTCCCCCGCACCCAGCGGCTGGCCGAACACGTTCTGCCCTGCCGTGATGGTCGTGCCAAAGGTGAGCACCAGTCCGGGCACCGGCTGGTGGTTGCCCGTGTCCACCTGCAGGCAATAACGTTTCACATCCGGATCCTCCAGGATGTTGTCCATCCTGTTCCGGTTCAGGTAATCCTGCCAGGCAGCCGTGCCGTTGGTGTTGGGCAGGATGCGCAGGTTGCCCATGCGCAGCGAGGCGTCGGTGGCCAGGGCATAGGGGTTGTTGAATCCCAGGCGGCTCTTTTGGACATCGAAGTCGGCCTTCATCTGGGCCAGGGCACTGGAGATGCCGGGATCGCCGGTGGAACTGCCGGCGTATTGGGGCTCGCCGTTCTGCACCACGCCCAGGGCGCGGCTGTTCAGGATGGTCGCCAGATAGGATTGTCCGGCGGGAGTGCCCAACTGGCCGGTCTCATAATCATAGGCCTGGGCCGCGAGATAGGCGTACTGGGCGGCCAGATCGAACAGCGTCTTGTAACGTTCCAGCTTCTCGTTGCGGAACATCCGGAGCGCCACTTCCCTGGTGGTGGCCGAACTGAGAATGGCGGAAGTCTGCTGGCGGGCCAGAGTCCGTTCCGACATGATGCGCTGTCCCTGAGCCGCCAGAGTGGCCACGTGGCGTTGGGCGGCGTCCAGCTTCTGCAGGGCACCGTTGATACCCGTGAGGGACTCATGCACTTCCAGAATGGCCCGCTCAATCTCATCCGACTTGTCGAGGCCTTCCTGGCTTAATTCCAAGGGCATGACACCAGCCGTTCGAATACCAAGGATATCTGTTCTTAATGAATTCAAAAAGACAAGTTGTGATTCTATATGAGAAACCTGGTGAGCGTAGCCCGTATCCAATATAGCATTATACTTTTGTAGAGCTACGTCGATTACTGGAGCGAATAATTCCGTACCCGGGCTATCAGCGGTCCCAATGATTGGGGGGTTGAGAAAGCTTGTTGCCGTCACTAGTAAGTATTCAGCATAACCATGTGCTAAGCCAATCGGCGTGATTGTTGCCCATTCCGCAGAATATGACTCTGCGTTACGATCGAGCAATTCCTTGTATTGTATAATTGATTCCAAACCGTCAATTGTAACCCGAGCTGAAAACCACTCGTAGAAACTTCGAATCAACTGGTCGGCGACTTCTTTCTTATTGATATGACTATCGATGGCAGCGCGGAGTGAGTTCTTGGCCCCCATCACCTCAGAGGTCGCCTGCTGGAGCTGGCCAGGGCTGACCCGGGTGCTGGTCCATCCCGACGGTTTACCATAGCCCAGAGCCGGGAGAGTGTACGATACATAATGGCTGCTGCTCCGCAAACCCTCGGGATCGTTGGGCTGGTAGAACGAGAAAGTCACCGGCAAGGAGTTGATTCCCAGCAAATAATCTGGAGGAAATTCCTGAATATCCAGATTGAAGGTGATTGGGGTGTAGGGGTCCAGGATATGACCAAAGGCCAACTGGGGCGTCTCCGAATACATCCAGTGGTAGAGATCCGGCCCGGTGTAGCCCTGCACATAGGTGCCGCCGGGACCGGTGTCCTCCGGATAGGGTGAGCCGTAGAGATCGATGAGTTTGTTGTTGAAGGTCAACTCCTGCTGCTGCAACTGGAGGTTGAGGTTCTGCACGGAATCATCCGCGCTGCGCATTTCCACGGTCACATTCTTGGCGTCATTGAAGGACACCACGGCGTTGTTGAGCGCGCCCACCGCCCGGCCATAGATCTGCTCAAAATGGGTTTGCGGGTTGGGGCCGGTGACCTGGGCGGGGTTGAGGTCAAAGGCAAGTCCGCCGGGGGGTACGCCCACCGGGGTCATGTGGCCCTCCATGTTGTCCATGGCCGCCTGCTGATCCCGGAGGGTGGCCACCAGTTGATTGAGTTCCGGCACCGTCGTCCGGTCCACCTTCTGGATACCCTCATGCGAGGGGTCCGGATCCACGGCGGGAAGGATGGCGTTGCCCACCACCCAGTTGAGGAGGGCACCCTGCCCCGTGCGCGACGCCCACTGGTCGGGCCCCCAGTTCCGGATGATGGGGACGGAGTTGCTGCCGTCGAGCGCGGTGCGGGAGGAGACGCGCGTGTTGGCAAAAGGTTCCCAGCCGTCGGCGGGATCGGTCACGTAATACTTGCGCCAGGCCAGATCAAAGATCTGGCGGCCGGTGCGGGCCACGGAGGCAGCCGTGCCGGCAAATTTCCGCTCGTGCATGTAATTCACCGACACCGGCAGGCCCAGCACATCCACCGCCTCGCTCACCGGCACCCAGTCAAAGGAGGGGTTCATGAGCAGGGATATATAACCCATGTGGGCCGTCAGATAATGGCCGTAGGCATCGCCATGGCCCTGCGGGAACATCAGGTCGGCGTCAGTGGCATCCACCCGGCCGTCGGCGTTCTTATCCTGGATGTTGTAGTTCAGGGCGTAGATGGGCTGGCCAGAGTTGATGCCGCCGGTGTAATTCCAGACCAGCCGGTTGTAAACGGGCGTGCTGGTCACGCCAGGCAACGAGACGTCGTCGCGTCCCTGCAGCAGGGCCAGTTCCTCCTCCAGCAGACTGGAGGCCACGCCCTGGAAGGAAAACAGGGCGGTGGCAATGCTGCCATAGGTCGGATCGCTGGTGCTGATGCCAATGGTGGGGTTGTCGGCGTCGGCAAAGGCCTCGTCGCCGACGAGGGTGTAGAGGTCGCTGATGTTGCCGGCGGCGAGCAGAAGCGAATCATTGGCGGGGCCGTAGTTGATGCCGGCGTTGATGCTCAGGTTGCGGGCCCGGTTGAGGATGGTCTCGTAAATCTCGATCAGGCCGTAGTTGTTCAGTTGATCGGCATTGAGGGCGATGTCGCCCTCATAGCGCTTGCCGGCCTGGCTGAGGATGCTGGAGTTGGTCGAAACGGTGTTTTGGGAGAGATCGGAGACGCGCTGGTTGAAGGGGCTCACGCCGTTCATGGCCCGCTTGACATAACCCTCGGAGAGCGCCGGCGCGGTCCACGCCGACCACTGGTTGTAGAGCGGGTGGCTGGGGTTCATGGCCTTGTAGCGCAGCACGAGCCAGTTGTCGCTCAAGCTGGCAACGCCGGAGGCGGTGATGTTGTAACTGCGGTAATCGCTGCCGGAGATCAGCGGCTGATAGCGGCTCATGCTGGCATCCACCTGCGGTGGAAAGCCGTCCACCGGCGGGGCCATCTTCCACTCATACTGGTAATCCCCGGTGCGCCCCGCCAGGTCGGCCGAGTGTTCAAAGGTGACCTGCTCGCTCAGCGGATTGGCATCGGGCACCACCTTGATGACGCCGGGGAAGAGCTGGCCGGTCACCCGCATCACATACATCGAGACCGGGTCGGAGGGCGGGGTGAAGGCGGTCCCGTTGTTCATGATCAGGGTGACAAACCCCTTTCCGGGCCCGGCTGCGCTCAGGGCGTAGCTGTCCACGGGGGTGTTGTTGTCGCTGATGGCAACCAGATTGCCGACTCCCACCGAGACTGTGAGGGCGGGATTGACGATATACTGCCCGGGCACCTGGGGATTTTCGTAGTAGGTCTCCACGCTCACGGCCAACCCCTGCACGGCCGCGTCCCACTGGCTTTTACGCAGGTCCTGAGACGGGCAGAGGTCCTTGACCGTCTGCAGATCCGCTCCGGCCAGGAGATTGAGTTGAAGGTAGGGGGTGCTGATGTCCGAGACGAACTCGCCCCTGAAAATCAGGCTGCCATAGGTGCTGGCGTTGGGATCGAAATAGAGCCGGTCCGCCAGATGCGGCGGCAGGTTGGGGAAGTAAGTAAAGGTTCCATCCAACGTGCCATAAACGCCATCGGGCAGCCGATCCAGGGTCTGCGGGGTCAGGGAATACGTTTTCTGCCGGGTGGGATCGTTGAGCGTCACTGCCGGCTGGGTGCTCCGGTCGCTGTTGGTGGCCAGGGCGATGGACTGCTGATAGAGGACATTGGCGCTGGACTGCCCCCGGATGGCGGGACGGCCAGCGCTGGCCACCGTGAGGGTTTCGCCATAGGCGATGGTGGGGGCGTTCGCCGGCCAGTAGGGCCGATAGACAATTTGCTGGGCGTCGCTGGTGGCCGTTGAACCCGTGCCGGAATAGCCGCCTGAGTTGCTCAGCGGCCGGAGATAGGGGACAATCTGGCCGTTGGTCGGGACCGGGGAATAGCCGGGCCAGGCAAATCCGGAGAAATTATCCGAACCGGTCTGGTTGGGATAATAATACACCATGGTGAAAGAGTTGCTGGCGGTGGGAGCGGTGCTCAGCGCCGGCGGCCGGCCGGTCAGGTTGTTGAGATTCAGCGCCGCCTGCGGGTTCTTGGTGCTGCTGAAACTGAACTGCACGGTCGCCACGGCACCGTCCCCGTCGGCAATGGTGAGTGTGTAGGGTCCGGCGCTGGTCTGCCTCCAGGTGCCGTAAACGGCCAGGCCGTCGGGGAGAGCGCCGAATTGGACGGCGCCACCCGCCGGCAGAGTGCTGGACAGGGTAAAGCTATTGAAAGGCCGCGAGGTATGGATGTAATTGGTCGTAGCCACTCCCAACGTCCCGCCGCCCCCCACGACATTGGTGAACGTGCCGGACACCGCATAGACGGCGTTAGGCGTGAAGGATTCGGTCACCAGAGTCTGGTTGGTGACGGTAAACGTGCCCGCCTGGAGGGCCGGCAGCCCCGCATTGACCCCGCGCATCATCCAAAACCCATTCTTGCGGTCGCGGTAGGTGAAGTTTTTGTAACTCAAATAGTTGGTGTCCGGCCCCGTGCCTGTCCAGTTCACCGGCCAATCCCCGCTGGTGGCCGGGATAACTTCATGGTTGTAGTTGATGGTCGAAAAAGTGACGACCCCATTTGAGGTCGTGCTCACGCTGGCCAGGGGCTGGGCGAGGACCGGGAGCGGCATGGGCGCCTGGATGAGCTGGCCCGCCGGGGTGACGTAGTCGAAGACCATGCCGGCCGCCGGGTTCTCCCGTTGAATATGGAAGGGGCGCATGGCGGGGCGGCCGTCGGACTCCGTGTAACTCAGCAGCAGATACGGCTGCGAGGTGAAACTGGATCCGCTGGTGATGACGTTCAGATCATCGCGCAGGGCATAGCCCTGGCCTCCAATCATGAGGCAATGCTCCTCGTTGGGATTGTAGCCCGGCTGGGTGGGATCGTTCTGGATATAGACGGTGCCCTTGGCCTGGAGACTGGACAGCGGTCCGGTCCCGGCATTGTTGGCCATGACAATCTGGCTGGCGGGATCATTGGGCCAGACCAGGGTGTAAATGCCGATGACCTCGGGCCAGTAGCTGGCCGCAAAGCCATTGGCGGGATTGCGGGTGGCATTGGTGGGGCCGGTGCGATACCACCAGACCTCCAGTTGATTGGCTCCGGGGATGGCGTTGATGGGAATAATGGCTCCGTCATTGGCTGCTGCGAATCCCGACACGGCCGGATCTATGTAGGCCGTGATCGAATAGGAAGTGCCGGAAGCGGCCCGGATCCAGCCGGAAAGATAGGGGGTGCTGCCGCTCCCCAGTTCCCCGGCGGGCGCATTGATGCGGGCGCCCACCGGCACCGACTGGGTGATCTGCCGCAGGGTGGCATTGGTGGCACCGTAGGTGCTGGCGGCACCGCCCAACAGCTGCATATGGTAACCGTGACCACTGCTGTCATAGGCATAGTTGCCGGACTCGTCGAAGGCGTATTGCACCACCAGCCCGGGAGTGCCGGCTGGATAGGCGCTGGTGGCCATGGCGGTGGCCAGCTGATTGGTGGTAAGCGCACTGGTCCAGATCCGAAAGCTGTCCAAGGAAGCCTGGGCCAGCGCGTCGCTATTCCATTCCGACTTGCCAATATAATTGTAAGTGGTGCTGACCCGGTTGCCCGCTGGGTTGGTAAATGGGACGCTGCCCACATTGATACCATTTAAATACAGGGTCATGGTATGCCCCGTATCATCATAGATTGCCGCCAAATGGGCCCACTGGTTTAGGGGCAATAACTGGGAGCTGGATATGGCGCCGACGAACGGACTGGTGGGGGTATAGATCGTGAAATTCGGATTCCCAGTGGTGCCCGCAGTCAGAGCCACGACGACGGAATTGGTTCCCGGACCATTGCCAAAATCCATCAAGCGCGACCAATTGGCGTAACTTCGGGCATTGACCCAGCTTTCAATAGTGAAGCTCCCGGAGCCGAAATAGTTCCCTGGCGGGAGCTGACCATTCCCGGTGCCGTCCAGTTTCAGGGCAGAGCTGCGACCCGGCAGGGCCAAGAGGCCGGAGGTGTCACTGAAGGCCCCCGACGCGGTGCTGCTGGGCGGGCGATAAACGGTGGAGCTGAGCGTCGAGAAAACGCGCTCAAAGGCGATATCATTGCCGGACCGATAAAGCAGCAGTGTGCGCGTCTGGGGCTGCCCGTTGTCCACATACGTGTAAAACAGGTAGGTGGACGTATCCAGAAAACTCCGCTGATAATCCAGCTCCTCCTCATACTGGATGGAGGGCGAGTTCTGGGAGGGCAAGAGGACGGCCGAGTTGGTGCCGTCGCTGATCGAAGACATCGGAGGCCGCAGATACTGGGTGTAGAGCGAGGGATCGGCGGGCCAGGTCTGGTTGTAGCGGGTGAACAGGCGCGGCCATTGCAGCCCGGCCACGCCGGTCTCCGTCCAATACACCTGCACATCGCTGGGATTGGGGTTCACCCGCACGGCGTAATACTCCGTCCGGGCGGCCGGCTGCTTGGAGCTGTCCGCATAGAGATACGTCTGCTGGGAGCTGCTCGCCAGCGGCTGCGGCACCAGGGCGGCATCGGACGTGCCATCGGCGTAGCCGGCAATCCGGTCGCCGATGTTGACCGACAAAACCGCCACCCCCGGCTGCTGACGGACATCCACAATCTCGTATCCGAGAAAGGCGCGATTGCCGCTGGAGGTGGGGTCGCCCAGCACCTCCAGAAACACCCGGCCCTGCAAGTTGTAGGCGTGGATCGATCTGCCGCCGCTGTCGTACCAGACCGTGCGAGTCTCGGTGGGTGCCGGAATGCTGCCGTCGTTGTAAACGCTGCTACTCGGGACCGTCTGGGGGAAAGCATCCGTATAGATGAAATTGAACTGGCCCACCGAGCCCGCCGGCACAGACACAATGTAGGTCAGGGCCTGGAAGGAATTCTCCGTCCAATAGAGGAGCCGGGAGGGCTTGGCCGTACCGGCAGCCGTGGTATAGGACTGCGGATAAAGTAGATAATAGGCACCATTGACGAAATTGTAGTTAACGCCGTTGGTGCCCGGGGGCTGGGTGTAGACCGGGTTCGACTTTTGCCAGCAGACCTTGAAGGTACCCGGGTCCAGCGCAAAGACCTGGCTGGCATTGGCGCTGTAGTAATAGCCGCGGGTGGTGTACGTGGCGTTGATGAAGGGCTGCGCATTCCAGTATTTGCCCACCGAGGAGGCCGGTAGTGGCTGGCCATTTTCATCAGTGGTGGGGACGGGCACCACCGAGCCGAAGTTCAGGGTGGCTTGCTGGGAGAAGGTGGAGGCGCCGAGTTGGGCCGTGCGCAGCACCGTGGTGACCGGGCCCGATGAATCACGCGGCAAACTGAGAAGCAAATAGTTGGCCTCGTACTTGGCATTCAAGGCGACGTTGGGACCGGCGGGACTCGCGGGCACCACCCCGCCGCCGAATCCGAGCACGCTCTGAAACTGATACGGTGTGGGGACAAACGGTTTGTTGGTACTACGCCCATCGTAGGCACTGGTGGCGAGCGCAGGAACCACATTCGAGGAAATGGGCGAGCCTCTCTGGGACAGGTAATTGATGCCGTGCTGATTGTTGCCGGCCGGCAGGTAATTGGTGGCCGCCGAGTAGAGAACAGCGGGCTGGTCCAACTGCTGGGCGCCAACGGTCAGGACGGATGCCAGCAGCCCCAACAGCAAAATTGGAAGGCGATTCATAAAATTCATAACCGAACGGGAGGAAACCCATTTAAATTGCGGACTTCTGCGGGACGGCGGATTTCGCTGGATTGGATGGAAACAATCGGGTGAGC
>JBDKKE010000234.1:0-5490 GCA_039796255.1 Verrucomicrobiota bacterium
TCCCGGAACGGAAAGCAGGCGCCCTGGTACACGCCGTTGACCTTCTCCAGGAACACCCGCATGACGAGGCTCCAGGTCTGGTCACCGACGAACAGTTGGTTGGTGAACGGTCCGAACTTCCCGGCGGTGAAGTCATTGGCGATGCCGGCCGCGCTCTGGCCGAGTTTGTTGTAGGGAAACGCGATGGCGGGCGGGACGAGTTCGGGAATGCGCGCGCGTTCGACCGCGATGCGGCTGCCGCTGACGGGTTCCTTGGGCGCGACGCCGAGGTTTGTCGCCTGGGCGTACCACTTGAATCCGCCAGGGTGTCCCGAGAACCCGCCCGGCTTCAGGGGCTTCAACCAACACGTGCCGTTCCAGGGGCCTTGGTTGTCGGTGTAAAACATGTCGCCGACCGAATTGGTCGCGATGCCGCCCGGGGAACGGAGTCCGCTCGCGGTCGGCAGGACGCGCCCGTCGGGCGTGACCCGGAGCGCCCACCCGCGGAACAGGCTGTCGCTGTTGAACGACCCGGTCAGGCAGAGCGCGACCCAGATGTTGCCGTCGCGGTCGGGCTTCGATCCGAAGGCGTATTCGTGATAGTCGCCATTGATGCCCCATCCGTCGGCGACCGTTTCAATGAGATCAGCGCGTCCGTCGTTGTCCTCGTCCCGGAGCCGCGTCACTTCACCCCGCTGCGTGGCGTAAATCCAGCCGTCCCCGGAGCTCCAGAGTCCCAGGACCTCGTGCAGTCCCGAGGCGAACCGGGTGAACTTGACTCCGGTCGGCGGATTCTGAAAGGCGCCGTCCACGAGGTAGATGTCTCCGAGCCGCGTGGAGACGGCGAGTCGCTGGCCGGGCAGGAGCTGAATCGCGCCGGCTTCGAGCACGATTCCCTCCGGGACGGGGATCGTGAGCATCGGATAGTAGAGCGCCTCCCGTTCTGGAAGCGTTGACGGGGCGGCCGTCGCTTCGAAGCCGAGGCTGGTCAGGATCGCGGCCAACGCAACGAAGGGGGTGCGGAAGAGTGGGGGACTCCTGGGGGGCGGGTCAGGGGCGGTCGCAGGTCGTCGTTGAAGGGTATCCGATCCTACCAGGTCAGTTCCTCGCTCACTTCTCCCGGAACGGTCACGGGAATCCGGAGCTCGCCGTTCACCAGTTGCGGTTCCCCGCCGCCGCGAAGGCGCACTTTGACGGTGTTACCGAGGATCCAGGAACCGTCGGGACCCGGGGTTGCCTTGCCGTCCGCGATGCGGAGCCAGAGCGGGCCGGCCGGGTGTCCGGAGAATCGCAGGGTGCGGACCAGGGTCATGTCCACCTCGCCCGGGCGGGGGGCAAAGGCTTCCTCCACCTGGACGCCCGAGAAGGAATAGCGGAAGACTGGCCGCCGTTGCGCGTCGAACCGGTAGCCCTGGAAGCGGAAGCCTGCGGAGGCTCCGGTCGCGGAAGGCCAAGGGGCGGTGGCGTCCGGCAGAATCGCCAGCGGGGCGCCGCCTGGGAGCGCGATTCGGTGGTCACCCAGCGGCGGCTCAAAGCCTTCGCCGCGCCCGTTGGAGTGGCGGGCGCCGTCGATGAAACTGCCCTGCCAGATCAGAGCGGGGCGCAGTTCCTCGGCATGGTAGGCCAGGTTGGCCTTTTCGGGATACCCCACACCGATCGCCCGGGATCCTGCGCCCTCGATGAAGTTGCGGTAGATCATGGGTTCCTTGGACGGGATGAGTTCCTGTCGGCCCCGGACCAGCCCGGCGGGCACCTCCGCCTGGTCGCCTCCGGACAAGTAGGCCCAGAGGGCCCGGATCTGTGCGTCGGTGTTGCCCCCGAGGATCGTGTCATTCACCGCGCGGCCGTCCGGCCAGAAAGTGGGCATGCGGGTCCCGGGACGGAGCGCCACGGGATCGGGCAGATAGCGGCGGAACCAGTCCCACTCCAGTCGCCGTCCCATCGTGTCCAGTCCCAGCGCCGGGATCCCGAGGGATCCGTACTTCCCAAACGTGTGGCAGGCGATGCATCCGAGGCCGTCGTTGCCCACCAGCTTCCAACCGAACTTGGCGTCGCGTTCGGTGATCGGCGCGGGCGCGGGGGCGTCGGGCTTCCGGTCGGTCGAGCGCAGGACCGCCGGAAGGTCCGCGACCTGGGGGGCGGCGAACACCGGCATGCGGGTGGCCATGTAAGGACGCACCTTCGTGCCCTCGCGCAGGACCTGCGTCAGCCATTCGGTCCTGAGCTTGGCGCCGACCCCGGTAAGCGCCGGGGGAATCCGGCCCTCGTCGCCCAGGTCCACCTCGCCGACGACCTGGAACCAGTCGGAGTGTCCGGTGGCCACCGGCCCGCCGAGTCCGTCCCGGGAATGGCACGCGTAGCAATTCAGACGGGTCAGGGTCGACTCCGCCTGGCGGTCCGGCACCGGTGAGGTTTCCAGGAAGGCCGCGCGGGCGAGGGACGCGCGCAGGGCGGTGCGCTGGGAGGCATTGATGGCGTATTCCGGGGCCGCGGCGGGGACCGTGTCGGCAAGGCAACCCTGCGAGGCATGGTCGCGAAGTGAGGGCAGGGGAATGGCGGGGCGTCCGGCGGGCAGATCCTGGCCGGCATGGCATGCGCCACAGTTCAGGCGGGTGAACCAGTCGCGCCCGCGCGCCGCGCGGTCCGCATCCACCGAGAACGGCACGGCCCCGAGCGGCAGGAGCGGACGCGCCACATGCTTCAGCACGCCCGGCGCCAGTGCCTGGCGTTGGAATCCGGGGCCAGCCCATTCAACGGCGAATTCGAAGCCGCCGCCCCCCTGGAAGAACAGTACCTGGAAGGAATGGAGGCCGGGCGACAGGGAGATCTTTCCGGAACGGGTGTCGGCCCCGTGTTCGCCGTCGTTGTTCACCACGAGGGCGTCGTCCAACAGCACCTGGCAGCCGTCGTCGGAGGTGGTCCAAAAGGTGTATTCCCCCGCGGTGGCGATCTCGATGCCTCCCGAGAAGCGGAGTCCGAAGTCGCTCTCCCGTTTGGCGGGCGCGGTGGAGAGCCGATCGGTGACTCCGGAGGCTACCGGCGACTGGCGGGCCAGATCCGCGCATTGGTGGAACTGGCCTTCGAAGTAGTCCCACTTCAACCCGGGAACGGGTGCGGATTGGGCCGCCTTGGAACCGGTCAACTGATCCCGCAACAGGTAAACTGCCAGATCCGATGCCTCGGTCTCGGAGAGCAGGAACGAGGGCATCCTGCCGGAGGGCCGGTGCGCGGCCGGTGTCCGGAGGAACCGGGCCAGTTCGCCGGCCGGGTACTTGTGGGCCAGGTCGCCCAACGGGATGGAGTTCGTCGTCGCGGCGGCGAGCGCCTCGGCGCTGGCAGTACCACGTTCCATCGGGGCGTGGCAGGCGACGCAGCCCAGGGAGTGATACAACTTCTGTCCCACGGCCGCGCGGGCCGGGTCCGCACTCACGGCATCCGGGGCGCCCGCAGGCTGGATCGACACCAGGAAGTGGGTCAGGGATTCCACGGCGTCGGTGCGGTCCGAATCGGGAAGGCCGTGGAGCAGGTCCGGCATGAGGGTTCCGGGCTTCGATGCCGATGGTCCCGCAAGCCAGCTGCGGATCCATTGCGGGGTGAGCCGCAGCCCTTCGGCCCCCAGCTTCGGTGCGGTCCGGGACTGCAGCTGCCGGGCCACGGACTCGGACGCCGTATGGCAGGCGATGCAGTTGAGTTCCCCGAGGAGGAGTTCCCCGGCGTCCATGCGGGAACCCGCCGGGATGGGCACCGCGACGCCGTCCGCGGCGAGGGATGCGGCGGTGGCGGCCAGGGCCAGTCCGGCGGCCACCATGGAACGGAACAGGCGGAACGGTCTGAGCCAGCGCAAACGGATCACCCCGGAAGCTTATTCAGGCGGCGTGGGTCACGTCGAGAACTGGACGAGGGCCACTCGCCCGGGGACGGGGCTTTTGAAAAATAGAAAATAGAGTGACAGGTTCAAAATAGAATCATCCGGAGAAAATAGAGTGACAGGTTCAAAATTCAATCACCCGGTAGGGCGAGGCTCCTGCCGAGCCGTTCGCGCAACTGGGAGCCGGCGTGGTGGGGCCTCCACACGCGCACGGCTCACCGGGAGGTTCGCCCTACCGGGGCGGTGGCTCCGCAGCATCCCGCTTCCACCCGGGAGCTGGTTGCTGGATAAAAAAATAGAGTGACAGGTTCAAAATTTAATCACCGATGGAACGTTGTGGGTTTGGGGTGAAGATACCTGGGGAGTGATTCGGACCAACGGAGGTTTCCATTCCCGCCCCCGGAAACTAGGTTCGATTGAAGATTGGCGGCAGGTGGCTTCGAGCGGTGGAGCCTATGTGGGATTGCGCCGGGATGGTTCTGTCTGGGGATGGTGCGGGCCTCGCACGCTCCATGGCCAAGTTTCACTTCCGGTCGGCGCTCCAGAACCGCTGGTGCCGGGAACAAACTGGGTCCAGGTCGTCGGCGGCATGCACCGGTTCTTTCTCCTGTGCGCGGACGGGAGCCTCTTTGCCGCGGGGGACAACTCCGACGGCCAACTGGGTGACGGCACTACGGTGGATCGGGATCACTTTGTCCCGGTGGCTTCCGAACGGCGGTGGCGCCAGCTCGCTGTCACCCCAGATGTCACGACCGCCATCGACGATGAAGGGGGCCTTTGGCAGTGGGGGCGGTTGATCGGACCGAAGCCGGCTGCGCGGGGTATACCGAATCGGTGGAGTGAAATAACATCCGCCGGGGCGATCGGTGTTGCCCGAACCGTCTCGGGACGTTTTGCGGTGTGGGGCATAAACTTCACTGAGCAGCCTGAAGGTTTCAAACCACCTCCGAATGCGCCACAGAGCCTGATCGAGGACACGGCCCACTGGAGCCAGGTGCTGGTCACCGAAACGGCGCTGCTGGCCTATGATACGCGGGACGATTCCTGGCACTGGATCTATGGCTTTCCCGATTCGATTCGTTTCCCGTTCGACAACACTCCACGGCCAAGCCTCCCGGTGCCACGGGGCATTCGCCCCCTCTGGATGGAAGACTCCGGTGAACGGTTCTACGGATGGAGCGACGATGGACGGCTTTGGGTCCGAGGCCGTCCCCACAGCGACGGGTTCGGGATTCTGAATACTCATCGATGGAAACGTGCGGTTGCTGAATGGCTGCAGCGCCACCAGATCGATTCCGCCGTCCTGCGCCGATGGAGCGGCAAGGATGGCCGCTACAACACCAACTTCGTCTCCGTGGCCCGGTTCGTTTCCCCGTAAGAGAAGGATCCTCTTTTAGTTCGTTCGGCCCTGACCAAACCGGGGATCCAGTTCCCTGACCTTGGAGAAAACAGCCGCATGGATCCCCGGATCCGCTTCCTTCAAGGCATCCATGAACTGGCGCATCTGGTCGGGATTCATTTGGAACGGCTGGCCGTCCACAAGGCCGGGGACCGAGCCAAAGGCCGTCGCCAGACGCTGGCGCCGATTCCTATCGGCTCGAATCGCCGGGTCATCGAGGACGCCCAGAACCGTCCCCAGGTCT